>CAZRHF010000092.1:0-9452 GCA_964599835.1 uncultured Eubacteriales bacterium
AATTGGCAAAAGTGTTATTAAAACCTTACGGTTTCAGTGATATTATATTCGCCCTTTAAACTCGCGAAGCGAATACAACTTGGGCGAAGCACAAATATAACTGCGTAGCAATATAACTCGCCAAAGGCGAATATAACTGAGGCGCACTCCGTAAGGAAGTGCGCCTCGAGGAGGGGATCTTTTATTTAGGCTTTCTTGCGTTTCTTAACTATAAGAATTGTAACGGTGGCAACTGCGGCAAGGAGGATAACTCCGCCTGCAATGCCGACTATCAGCCATATATTGACTCCTTCGCCGGTCTTGCCGGGTTCGGTCTGAACATCTTCGGGGGTAAAGGTGATGACCTTGTTAAGGTCGCCCTCGTTTCCTGTGGGAACAAGCTGGAAGTCGTCGTAGTAGACCTCGACGCCCTTGCTTGTGCGGACAAGGAGATAGGGCGCGGCGGCGGTAACTATCGCCTTATACTGCTTCCATACTCCGTTTGCTCCGCCTGCCTCCTCGACTATCTTTTCATAGCCGATGACGGGGGAATTTGCCTGAGGATGCTCGGCATAAAGGAAGTCGATACCGACCGTCTCGTCACCCTCGGTCCTTACCCAGAAGGTGATCTCGTATTCCTTACCGACCTCTAAAGGCCAACGGTAGTTTACAAGGAATAAAGGATCGGTCTCGTTATCGGCAAGGATGTGAAGTGCCTTAAGGCCGCCCTTGACGTTCTTGGGGTTGTAGCCCTGAACACCGGGACGGAAATGCTCGATATTTCCGAGGATGTCGTACTCATTATCAAGGTCGCCCTCGAAGCCGAACTCATAACCCGTCTCGACCCACTTTGCATAGAGTATCATATCGTTGGGAGGATACTGGGTGAGGTCGAACTCGACCGCAAGGTTGGGGGTATAGTACCAGCCCAGGAACTCGTAGCCGTAGCGAACGGGAGTGGGAATCTCTACCTCAATATCGGTATATCCGAAGCCGTAGAGAGGATCGATGGGCTCTCCGCCGTTGGTAGCGAAGGATATCTCGACCTTATTGGGCTCTCTTGTGCAGGAATACTTAGCGGCAGAGGAGCCGAATACGCGAAGCACGGGGGTTCCGCCCTCCACTATCTTCCATACCTTGTTGAAATCGAAGCCCTTAAGGTGCTCGGTGGCACGGCTTCCCTGCATAAAGTACATGGAAAGGATGGTCATTTCCTCGGGACAGCCGCCGCGGGTACCGTCGTGGTAGACGTTGGTATAAACAGCGCTCTTTGAAGCACCGTTGGAGATAAAGTTATCTCCGTTGACGGTGGAGGCGTAGCAGTTGGTTACGGTGATGGGAATATCGCTGTTCCAGGCAGTTGCGATAAATGCTCCCGACATACTGGAGCCGGTAAGCTCGCAGGTAACGTAGCAGTCCTCGAATACGGCACTCTTGGCACAGCCTGCAACCAGACCGCCTGCGAAGAAGCCTTCAACGTAGACGCCGTCACCGATAAAGCATTTTCTGATGATGGGAGGATGCTCGTATGCGGTTGCGTCGGCACCCCAGCTTTCGATATAACCTACAAGAGCGCCCGAATAGCTCTGCTTGTAGCCGTCGGAGGAGGGGTTGATAACCGACGAGTCGTCGATGCCGAGGTTTTCGATTACCGAGTTATAGTAAACGTAGGGGAAGAGTGCGCATATAGCGTCGGTATTATCGAAGTAAAGTCCCGTAACAACGTGACCGTTACCGTCGAAGTGACCCGAGAAGGAATAGTTTCTGCCCGAGAACCAGGGGTTAGCGGTCTTTTCCCAATCCTTCTTGGTGGTATCGTTGAGTTTAAGGTCGGCAATAAGCTTATAATGAGACTTACCTGCGCCTCTGTAGAACATATAGGCAAGCTGTTCGGGGGTCTCGATAAGGTAGGGATCCTCTTCGGTACCGCTTCCGCCCGCAAACTTGGTTGCGATCTTGCCCGACCATACTCTACCCTTTGCACCCTCGTCCTTGAAGGTGTAGCCCAGGTTATTCTCGTCGACAACCTTAAGCTGAGGTGTTTTACCCTTAGCGGTATACCAGTAGGTGTCGAAGCTGAGGTCCATATTCTTCTTGGCGTTATCGCCGGTCATCTGAGCCTTGGTGAGAACGGTCACCTTGGTATCCTCCTCGGTACCGTAAACGCCTACGATGTTCTGGGGTGCGCCGCGATAGCTCTCGTAGCCTACGGAGTAGCATTCTACGACCTGACAGTCGCCGTTCCAGATGTCGCCCATAAGAGCGTTACCTCTGCCTTCGCTGGTGGCAGAAAGCTTACCCGTGAAGTAGCAGTAGTAGAGCTGGATTCCGGTGGGGCCGCCGCCGATAATTCCGCCTGCAGTCTGACCCTGAACGGTTACGGTCTCGTCGGCAGAACAGCCGAAGACCTTGATGTAACTGCCCTTGGCGGAGCCGTTGGTGTAACCGATGATGGCGCCTGCATAGCCTACGCCTGCGATATGGGAGTCGCGGATATGGACGTTCTTGACCGTAGCTCCGAGACCCGCTCTGGGAATAAGACCCGTAGCCGAGGTGGAGAGGTCGGAGCCGGTCTGAGCGGTATTTGCGACGTAGAGACCGTAAACGGTATGTCCTGCGCCGTCGAGAACTCCGCCGAATACGGGCAGATCCTTGCCGTCGATCCACTTGGCGGGATTATTCTTCTTCCAGTTCTTGTTTGTGGTGTCGTTAACGTAGATATCGTTTGCAAGAACGAAATATTTACCTGCGGTTATCTTCATTTCGGCCATATTGCGAAGGTGCTTTGCGGTCTTGATAACGTAGGGGTCGTTCTTGGTACCCTTACCCGAAGCGAAGGTTCCCGTGGGATCGGGCATAGAGATATCCTCACCCGAAATATCCTCGAAGATCTGAAGCTTGGGGGATCCGCCGTTTACGGTCTCCCATACGTTTTCGAAGTCGAAGCCCTTAAGGCTCTGCTTGGCCTTGGCTCCGTGCCAGTCAGCAATGTTGGAAACAAGGGTATAGTTCGGGGTCTCTGTGCTTCCGACGTCGGTATAGTTATTCTCGAAAACGTCGGTGATAGGAGCGCCGGTGTTCTCACCCGTGGTGTGGTTGCGATAGTGGTGAGGTGCGGTGCTGCCACCTGCGTTTACAACGGGATAACCGATGGAATAGCAGTTCTTGATGGTATAGTTAGCGGTCCATATAGTACCGATCATACCGTTCATACGGCCGGTGGAGGTACCCTCGATGGTAGCCTTGGAGTAGCAGTTTAAAAGGGTTGCGCCGTAGGGGGCGCTGAGAGCGTCGGTGGTGCGGTCATAGCCGTAGAGATAGGCTATGATTCCGCCTGCACCGTAGGAAGCATCGTTCCAGGTTTCGGTTCCCGTAAAGCCGATGCGTACCGTATCGTCGACGAAGCATCTATCGAAGGTAACGCCGTTTCCGCTCCAGCCCTCGATATATGCGGTAAAGCCTCCCGCAAAGTTCTTGGCGGTGATGTAGGAATAACGGATACCGAGGTTCTTGACCGAGCCGGAGGACATTTTGGGGAAGAGACCGGTATACTTATACTGGTTGCCCGAGGGATACCAGATTCCATATACGCAGTGTCCGTCGCCGTCAAAATGACCCTTGAAGGTCTTGCCGGTATACCATTCGTTAAGGTCAGATCCTAAATACCAGCCGTTGGAGCTGACGTCGTTCAGGTAGATATCCTTGGCAAGCTTAAAGTACCAGCCGTTATTGGTACCGACGGCGAAGGCAAGCTCTGCTCCGCTTGTGATTATATAGGGATCGGCTTTGGTACCGCTTCCTGCCGAGAAGGCGTTGATAACCAGTCCGTCCCAGATCTCTCCCTGAGAGCCGTCACCCGTGGAGGGGTCGGAGGAGAATACCTTAAGGATGGGATAGGTATCGGTAGCGACAAAAGCCTTGGTCTTGTTGAGATTCGACATTTTGTCGGTGTTTTCGAAGACGTCGGTGCCCTTCATATTTTCGGCGGTAAGAAGGGTGCTCACGTTGTCGGCTACGGTTGCGTAGTTGTTCTTAAAGGTTGCAACATTGCTTCCGATGGGGCCCTTGGCGTTGAAGCAATGCATTACAGCCGAGTTGGAGCTTCCCTGTCCGTAGGCCTGACCGTAGAGACCGTAGAGGGAGTCATTTCCGGGGCCCTTGACTATGGTAGCAAGGGAGTAGCAGTTGGTGAGGGAGAAGCTGCCGCCGGGAGCCTGACCGATGAAGGCGCCCGTCTCGTAGCCTGCAAGATATACCTGCTCGCCGACGTAGCACTTGTCGATGGCGGCGGTGGCTCCGCTGTTATTATAGCCGACAAAGGCCGAAGCGGCGTTGTGATGTCTGACGTATGCACAGTCGACGCCGAGATTCTTGATAACTACAACGTCGCCGTTTCCGATCTTGGGGATAAGACCTGCGCCGTTATAGCCCCAGGCCATAGCCGAGGTCGAACTCGAGTAGAGACCGTAGATAACGTGGCCGTCGCCGTCGATGATACCGCTGAAGGTGTCGGGGCCTCCGACGCCCCACCTCTTGACGGTATAGCCGTCTGCGACCTCACCGGTCTCCCAGTTTACCATTGTGATATCGTTAAGGTAGATATCGGCGGTGAGCTTATAGTTTTTGCCCTTTGCGCCGCCCTTTTTGACGATATAGGCAAGCTGCTCGGCGTTCTCGATGAGCCAGGGGTCCTCGATAGAGCCGCTTCCCTGAGTGGGAGCCTGTTCTGTGCCGTCCCAGACGTAATCGGGCTCGCTGTACTCGGGAACCGTATAGTCGATGATGGGATAGGTGGCGGTTGCCTTGAAGAATTTACCGAGAGAAGGCATCTTATCTGCACTTGTAAGGGCGTCGGCACCCTGCATATTTTCCTTTGTCAGGACGGTGCCCTTAGTGCCCTCGGTGGCGTAGTTGTTCTTGAAGGTGCCTGCGGCTCCGCCTGTGGTGATGGGGCCGTTGGCGTTATAGCAGTTTGTGAGGGTCGAAGCGGTATTTCCGCCGTAGACCTGACCGTGGAGACCGTAAAGAGAATCGCTCTTGTCAGCTCCGCGCTCTACCGTAGCAAGTGAGTAGCAGTTTGTAACGTTATATACTCCGCCGGGGGCCATACCGAAGATCGCTCCGGCAGAATAGCCCTTGAAGTAGGCGTTCGCACCTACGAAGCACTTGTTTACGGTAAGATTTCCATTTTCGTGGTAGCCGACAAAGCCGCCTGCGGCGTTAGCGTGAACCACGTAGCAGTTATCAAGGCCCATATTCTTAAAGGTGACCTTGCTGTTGTTTATAAGCTTGGGGATAAGTCCTGCGCCGTTCCAGCCCCATGAGAAGGAGGAGGCCTTGTTATAATAGAGTCCGTAAACGGTGTAGCCTGCACCGTCGATGGTTCCGTTCCAGGTCGTGGGAACGCCCGACCAGGAGTTGGGGGTGTAGTCGCTGTTGGCAACACCGGTCTCCCAGTCTATCTTATTTATATCGTTAAGATAGATGCTGTTGGCAAGCTTATAGAACTTATCATTTCCGCCGCTTCTCATTACGTATACGAATTCCTCGGCGGTTTTTATAATGTAGGGGTTATCCTCACTGCCGTCACCCTCGGCAGGTGCGGTGGTGGTGCCGTCCCATACGTAGTCGGGAACGGGGTCGATAACGATACCCTCGAAGTTTATGGTGGGGTAGGTCTGGGTTGCAAGGAACTTGTTGCCCAGATTATGCATCTTCTCAGAGCTTGTGAGGGCATCCTCACCCTGCATATTTTCCTTGGTGAGAACAGTACCCTTATTTCCTTCGGTTGCATAGCAATCAGAAAGGGTGCCGGGAGCCGCTCCCGTAGAGATAGGTCCGGTTGCATTATAGCTGTTCTTAACAACGCAGGAGGAGGTTCCGGCGCCGTAAAGCTGACCGTAAAGGCCGCTTAAATGCTCGGCTTTAACGGTGGCAAGGGAGCCGCAGTTAGTGATCGTGAAGGTTCCGCCGGGAGCCATAGAAACGATTGCGCCTGCCTCCCAGGAATAAATGGTTACGTTTTCTCCTACAAAGCACATATCTGCAGTGGCGACCGCGCCGCTGTTTACATAGCCGAAGATACCGCCTGCGGCATTTTTATGCTCAAGATAGGCACAGTCCACGGCAATGCGCTTAATAGTGGCGACGTTGCCCGAAAGCATCTTTCCGACAAGACCTACGCCGCTGTGACCCCAGGCCTTGGTAGCGGTGTTTTTATAATACATACCGTAAACGGTGTGTCCGTCGCCGTCCAGGGTACCTCTGAAGTTATCGCGGGTGCCGACCCAGGTCTTGGGGGTGTAGCCCGTAGCTACCTCACCCGTAGACCAGTCGATCTTGGTTATATCGTTAAGATAGATATCGGCAGTAAGCTTATAGAATTTTCCTTCAGCGCCGCCGTTATATACAACGTAGGCAAGCTGTTCGGGGGTCTCGATAAGGTAGGGATCAGCTTCTGTTCCCGTTCCCTTTGAAGGAGCGGTTTTTCCTCCGTCCCAGATATCCTTATCGCTCATAGCCTCACGGTCGGCAAATATCTTAAGGACGGGATAGGTGGCGGTGGTGACATAGTTTCCGCTGTTTGCAAGGAGGGCCATTCCCGTAGAGGAAAGGGCGCCTTCACCCTGCATGGCATCGGAAGATACCTTGGTGAAAACGGTGTTGTTGGGGATCCAGTTGTGGGTGTAGTTGGAGGCTCCCGTCTCGGAAATGAGGTCGTGGAAGCCGTAGCCGCCGGTGGTGTAGCAGTAGTTGGCGGTGAGGTTGTTACTGTTCATTGAGGAGAGCATCATAAGGCGGTTGCCCTGCCAGCTGCTCCAGTCAAAGAAGACGGTTGCCGTGCTTATGGCATAGCAGGAATCCATTCTAAGGGCGGTGGTGCCGTCGGTCTTTCTCGAATTGGAGATACCGCCGACAAGTCCGCAGAAAGCGCCCGTCAGATGAACGTCAGAGCCGCTGTAACAGCGGTCGAGCTTAACGGGAGCGTTGAAATCGGCATAAACGTAACCGATAAGACCGCCGACATAGCCTGCTCTGGCATAGCCCGAGGTAGCGTGGTTGTTGGTAAGAGCGATGTAGGAATTCTCCAAACCTACGCCGCTGAGTACCGCACCGCTTGTAGCCGTGGGGAAAAGTCCTGCGGCCTTAGTGGTGTCGGGACTGTCGTTGCCGGGGGCGGCAAAGCTTTCCTTAATATAAAGGCCGTAGATCTTATAACCGTTTCCGTAGAACACACCCGAGAAGGCGGTATCCTTAGTTACAGCAGAAAGGTCGGCAAAGGCCCACTCATTATTTGTCGCGTCGTCCTTCCAGGCGGCGTTGGAAACGTCGTTTAGGTAGATATCGGCCGACATACTGTAGTAATACTGATTACCCTCTCCGTCTCTTCCGGTGGAGGATACTGCAAGTGCTAATTCCTCACCGTTTGAAACGATGTAGGGGTCGGTCTCTGTACCGCTTCCCTTGGCAAAGCCGGTTGCGGTCTGTCCCGACCAGATCTCGTTTACGACACCTGCAAGGATAAACATACCGGAAAAGGTTGAGAGCACTATGGCCACAGCCAAAGTCAGAGACAGAGCCGAGGAGAAAACTCTTTTCTTTAAAAATTCTTTAAATTTTCTCATATTTTACCTCCTTACGGATTTGTCTTCAAGGACGGGACGGTCCTGGCGGGTGGGTGTTTCGTCAATATAGATCTTGCTCTTGCCGTCGTTCTTCTGATATACGCGGTACCAGTCGATGAAATATTCGGCAGGAAGCATATCCACGTTGTCGGTTACCGTGTTGGGCTTGAAGGAAGAGTCCTCCGCGAAGACGTGGTTGTTGAACATCAGATAGGATGGCTCGTGGAAGCCCTGCATATCGGGATTTTCGTCCCAGGACTTGGAAATATCGAAGGTGTTATACTTCTCTCCGTCCACCCACATACTCATTTCGGTGGGGGTCCACTCGAAGCCGTAGGTGTGGTATTCATAAGAAGGCTGCTGATCGTTTTTGAACTTGTAATAACCGCGGCTGCCTTCCCACTGGGTGTGGTTAGCCGTGGTTCCGAAGGTTCCCGCATAGTCGTACTTCTCATACCACTTATGAAGGTTGGGCGAAACGGTGTTGGTGCTTCCGAATATCTCGAAAACATCGATCTCGGTATGGAACTGATCGAAACGGGTTCCGTCTCCGTTGCGGATGGTGCAGGCGGAGCCTCCCCAGTAGGAGGGCCATGCGCCCTTGAAGAAGGGTACGCGGGCACGTATCTCGGCATAGCCGTATACGAAGTTCATGGTCTCGCGGGTGGAGGTTGCCCAGGGAACTATGTAACGCACCTTGGGGTTTTCAATATTATAGGTGTTAACGGCAAAGAGCTTAAGTCTTCCGTCACCGATATCGGTGCAGATACGGTCCTGAGAGGTCTGGATCTCGTCGGTTCCGGTCATAGAATGGGTAAAACCCCACTTAGTCCAGTTTATATCGTCGTACTCGGCCTCTTCAAACTCGTCGCCCCATACGTACTTATAATCCTCCATTCCCGAAAGAGAAAGGGTGGTGGAGAAGTCGGTATCGAGAGCAAAGGCGTAGGCCTTGCCCTTTTGGTACTCAAGACGGGTGAACTTTTTGACCGCAGAATCCACCGTAACGTCGTGTCCGCCGTCAAAGACCAGCTTTTTACCCTTAACGCTTACCTCAAGCTGATTTTCCTTAAGGTCTTTATTGCTGTCGGAGCGGTTGGTTTTTCCGATAAGGATCTCCTTTTCGGTCTCCTTAGTATTATCGGTAACTATCCTGAGGGTGACCTTCTGACGGGCAAAATATTCCTGCAGGGTGACAGCCGATTTTTTAGCCTCGGTGTTTCCTGCGGGGACGACGATAACGTAGCCGTCGGGACCTTCCCAGGCAGCTTCGGTGTAGTCAAACTCTCCGTCTGTGTCAACATAGGCCACTACCTCCTCTTCGCCTGCGTCGTAGGGCTCACGGTAGGAGCTCTCGTCGGAAGAAGGGGTTCCCGAAGAAGCGACCTCCTTGCCGTCTCCTCCGCAGGCCACAAGGCTTACGCAAAGGACGGCCAGAAGAATCATACAGATAATTTTCTTTAGCGAGTTCAAAATACATACCTCCGAAAATTTTATTTCCATATTCATTATACATAATATATAACGAAAAGTTTTACATTTTAATTTTACCCGTTTGACGGGCTTTTGTAAATTGCAGAGATTTGCAATGTTTTTTAGGAAAATATTGCAATTTCGGGCATTTCCCGCCCCTCTGTACCAAAATCGGGACAGGCGACCGTAAGGTAGCAATTAAATCCGTTTCATTTTATGCGTAACATAAGATTTAATTAAACGTCCCCAAGGGAAGGCCCGCTTTTACGTAAGCTTCATCACAGATATTTATATAATTCGTGCCGAAGGCACACCGATTTGAAACTTGTCAAGATTAGTGGACAGATAAAAGAGTGAAAAAATGGTTAGGAATGC
>CAZRHF010000093.1:0-9252 GCA_964599835.1 uncultured Eubacteriales bacterium
ATATAACTGAGGCGCACTTTCTTACGGAGTGCGCCTCTTCGGGGTGCCGTGTGATTTTTTACTTGATTTAGTGTAGGTTTTATATTATTATTGTGTAAGTATGTTTTATGGAGCGAAAATTATGAAAAAGTATCTCTATCCGGCAAATATCCTTATTCCTAAGGAAAATTTCGATAAGTGGGCGGTAATTGCCTGCGACCAGTATACCTCTGATAAGAATTACTGGAAACAGGTCGAAGATATGGTAGGGGATACCCCCTCGACCCTCCGTCTTGTTCTGCCCGAAATCTATCTGAATGAAACCGATGAAAGAATCGAAAAGATCAATACTGCAATGAAGGATTATCTTGACGGCGACGTTTTTGAGACCCTCTCCGACAGTATGGTATATATCGAACGCGAGATCGTCGGCGGAGCCGTCCGCAAAGGAATCCTCGGTGCCATAGACCTTTCCGATTACGAGTATGAACCCGGTAAGAAAGCCCTTACCCGCGCTACCGAGCAGACTGTTGCCGAGCGTATTCCTCCCCGTGTAAAAATACGCAAGGACGCACCTCTTGAGTTTCCTCACGTCCTGGTCTTTATTGACGACCCCGACGATACGGTGATCGGCTCGGTCTCAAAGGATAAGAAGACCTTAAGAAAGCTGTACGACTTTAACCTTATGCAGAAGGGCGGACATATTGAAGGCTATCAGCTTACGGGAAATGTTCAGAATAAGATCAATGACGCTTTGGCCAACCTTGTTAAGAACGGCTTCCTTTTTGCGGTAGGTGACGGAAACCACTCCCTTGCCACCGCCAAGGAATGCTATAAGCAAAGCGGTACCGAGCCTGCCCGTTACGCACTTGTAGAGATAGTGAATATCCATAATCCCGCTATTGAGTTTGAACCCATTTACCGCGTGCTTTTCGGCGCAGACAGGAAGGCGGTAATAAAATATCTTGAAGAAAGAAATGCTGCCGAATCGGGCGAAAAGCTTCATACCTTCGAAATATCCGATAAATTCGGCTCTGAGAAGCTTTCCCTCGTTCCTACATCTAAGCTTCCCGTAGGAACACTCCAAGGCTATCTCGACGATTATCTGAAAGAAAACCCTGATGTCGAGATCGACTATATCCACGGTACCGACGAGGTCGTAAGACTTTGCAAGGAAGAAAATGCCGTAGGCTTCATATTTGACGGAATGGAAAAAAGTGATCTGTTCACCGCGGTAGACCAAGACGGCTCTCTTCCCAGAAAGACCTTTTCCATGGGACACGCCGATGACAAACGCTTTTATATCGAGGGACGAAAGATCAGATAATGAGAATTTTATATCACGATAAGGATATCGTCGTTTGTGTAAAGCCGGTCGGTGTGCTTTCAGCCGCCGATGCCTCGGGTGCGGAAAATCTTCCCGATTTGCTGAAAAAAGACCTCGGTGTTTCCGAGGTCTTTCCGATACATCGACTCGACCGCGAGGTGTCGGGTCTTATGGTTTTTGCCTTAAACAAAAAAGCCGCCGCCTCGCTGTCATCACAGGCTGCAGACCATACTCGTTTTGTTAAGGAATATATTGCTGTTGTCGAAGGCGCTCCCGACGCCGATGAGGGCGTGCTGGAAGACCTGCTTTTTAAGGATTCTTCAAAAAACAAGACCTTTGTAGTAAAACGGGAGAGAAGGGGAGTCAAGAAAGCAAAGCTCAGCTATAAGGTGATCGAAAAAAGGGAAGGATGCTCTGTGGCTCGTGTAAGACTTTATACCGGCCGTACCCATCAGATAAGGGTTCAGTTTGCCTCCAGAAAGATGCCTCTGCTTGGCGACAGAAAATACGGCGGCGCAGTAAGAGAGGGCGGTATTGCGCTGTATTCTGTGCTGTTATCCTTTATTCATCCGGCGAGCGGAAAGACGGTTTGCTTTGAGTTATTGCCCGAAAAAATTTAACATATTATGCAAAAAATACTTGCATTTTTATTCATTATGTGGTATCATACTATTCGCGGAAAGTAATTTCCGCGGTTGTCTTTCTCAACATATTTTATATGTTGCACCTTGGCGGTTTTGTGGTGGAGCCGCCTCGCGTGTTGTTTACGGGGCTTGCGGCTCTTTTTTAATAAATATTTTGTAGTGAACGCTACAAAAAACATAAAACCAAACGACCGTTTGAAGCGTATTGCTTTAAACGGTCGTTGTTTTTTTATAGCTTTGAGAAGCCGAAGGTATTTACAAGGGCATCGATCTTAACGCCCTTTTTGCAAAGAGGACAATCCTGAGAAGAATATGTCGAGTAGTCGGGAAGATCCTTGGGGTTGAAGGCAGAATGAACCTCATAGCCGTTACATTCGTCAACGGTGGCGAATATAGAAGCGATTCCTACCGTCATACCGCCGTAGTATTTAACAGCTTCGATCGCAGCGTTGGCAGTATAACCCGTAACCACCGAAGCAGCAAGAATAAGCACGTGCTTGCCCTTTATCATAGGAGCGATATTGTCGCGGAAGATAAGCTGACTGTTGGCGGTGTGTTCGGGGGTAACAACGTAGATGGTCTGATGAGCGTTGATGTTGTGGAAATGATTCTTTGTAAGCTCTTCTGCCAAACAGGTTCCGATGACCTCGGTTCCGTCAAGACAGAGAATAGCATCAACTACCGTACTTGAATTGTAATAGGATAAAAGCTCCTGTGCAACGGCCTTGGCTTCGGATAAACGGCTCTTCTGCATAGTTATATCAACGTAGTAGTTGATATGCGAGCGGCCGGTAGCAAAGTGGCCCTTGGCAATTCTCAGATAGAGGTTTTTGCGTTTGGTTTCAAGCTTGTAGGTGTTGTTGGTTGGCATAAAATTCCTCCTGAACTCTCAAAGGGCATCTCGCAAACGAAAACGTCTGCAAAAAGCCCTTTTTTTTATAATACTACATCTTTTTCCGAATTACAAGAAAAAATTTAGCCAACCGAAATTATTTTTTGAGAATGTGATAATAGTAGATAGGCGTGGCGCTCCAACCGTGGCAAAGACTGCCGGCATTATCGAAATCGGATTCGCCGAGAGTGGTCTCCCAGACGGTACCTGCTCCGTATTCCACCATAGGCCGATACAGCTTCTCGATAGTTTGAAGTATATAGTCCCCGTATTCCTCTTTACCGCATTTGATAAGAGCGTCAAAGAAAAACGTGTTCATACTAAGGGTGATCTCGGTAAGATCATCAGCGCTTATGAGCTTTGTGCAGATGCGTTTCGAAAGCTCGCTGTCTGCCGCACCGCAAAGCACCGCAAGACTGTTGGAAAGCATGCTGAAGCGCTTGGTATCGGCCTGATCGAAATAGAGCCCTTTTTCGGGGTCGAAGAATACCTTGTTGATGTTTTTATTAAGCTTTTCGGCGATCCTGCTGTAATTCGAGGACTTCCCTAAAGCATTGCATATCAAATCCATTTTCTGAAGCGCCAACGACAGCAGAGCATTCAGCGGCATATCGGGAATATCGGCATTATATCCTCCGTGACCGTTAAGCCCTATGCTCCACTCGTAGAAGTTCCACATTCCCTTAAAGGGGAGAATAACGTCGCCTTCCTTTTCCGTTTTGTCGGTAAATGCCTTCAGAATACTGCAAAGCTTGGGATAGACCTCTTCTAAAAGGGTAATGTCACCCGAATATTCGTAATACTCGAGACATTGGGTAAAATAGTGGAGAGAAAAAGAGGGTATAACTGTTTCTTTGTTGACCGGGTAACAGATCGAGAGCAGACCGTCGGGACGGTCATCCTTAGAGATAAGCTGTAAATTTGAGCGGGGGAATTCATATTCTCCGAATGCATAATATCCGAAAAGCATCTGATTACGGCTGTCCATACAGTAAAGTGCCTGCTCTCTCCAGGGACAGTCTTCATAATGCTCGTGCATACAAAGTCTCAGTGTGCGAAGGCTTATATCGTAGATATCCTTTTCCTTTTCGGTAAGCTCGGGGCGGGGAAGCACGTTTACGGGATACATCGTCGGAACTATGGCAATATGATCTATTTTTATCGGAGCCTCAGAGCTTACCTGAAGATACTTACAGCCAAGCCTTCTGAAGGGGTTCATATAAACCGTTTTGCCTTTTGCCACCTTTATCTGCACGCTGAAGTCCCGCACCCAGATGTTTCTTCTTACACATCCGTCGGCTATGTGCTCACCGTAAGAGATAAGAAGCTCTTGCTCGGTATCCGATTCGACCTCGATTCTTATGAATCCGACCTCGTTGGTTCCAAGTTCGAAAAGAATATCTGTATCGGAAAAGCGTTTAAGCTCGGTGGCATAGCGGGGCTCGTCGAGATAAAGCTTCTTACAGGGACGGATCCTCAGAGGAAGCTTTTGCTCCACCGCAGAGGAAGGTCCGAAGTCCTCAAGCTTTCCGTTTTTCCAGCCGTCCTCGGCCGTCGCATCGTAATAAAAGCTCAGACCGACCTGAGGTGTAATGCTTTTACAAAGATGATTCTTATAAGCAGGACTCATTCTGGAAAGGGTGTTTTCGTCGCTTAAGCAGACCGTAATACCGTCGCATACAAGCTCAAAATTCAGAGCGGCGTTTCCCTTATAATATACCTGTGTGTTTTCTATACCGTAGTACCATACGACTATTGCCAGATGATTTTTGCCGACGATGGCAAATTCGGTGACGTCCACCTCGTCGTATATCTTATCGTATGGGAAGTCGGCATACTGTCCGAAGGCGGCAAGTTTTCCGTTAATATAGGCGGCGTAATTACTGTCGGCCGAAATTGCAAGACGGAGTTTACCGCCGCTGTACTCGAACTCTCTGTAAAACTCGCCGTATTCGTCTGCTTCGGGAGAAGCGTTACACCATATCCATTTTGATTTTTCAAGCATAGTATCACCTATAAAATTAGCGAGACGTAGTAATACCTCTCGCTAAATATTTTTAAACAGATTTCCGCCCTTGCAGTCGATTGCGCATATAAGCGGAAAATTATTAAATTTAAGTTTTTTGACCGATTCACAGCCCAGCTCTTCAAAGGCAATGACCTCGCATTCGGTTATAGAAGCGGCAGCCAACGCGCCTGCGCCTCCTATTGCGCAAAGGTACAGGGCACCGTTTCTGACTATGGCATCGCAAACCTCGTCGCTTCGCTCTCCCTTTCCGATCATACACTTAAGCCCCATATCAAGAAGCTTCGGTGCGTAGGCGTCCATTCTGGAGGAGGTCGTGGGGCCGCAACTGCCTACAGCCATTCCGTCAGGGGTAGGCGTAGGTCCTGCGTAATATATCGCCGAGCCGCGAATATCAAAGGGTAGGGGAGCGCCGCTGTCGATGAGCTCGAAAAAGCGCTTGTGCGCCGCGTCTCTTGCGGTGTATACTGTTCCCGAAAGAATGACTCTGTCTCCGGCCGAAACCGTTTCCGACAGGGCAGAAAGTTCACATACGTTAAGATAAATTCCTTTCATACTCTTAAAGCTTTGCGTAAAGCTCGGC
Organism: uncultured Eubacteriales bacterium; assembly: GCA_964599835.1. Taxonomy (GTDB): domain Bacteria; phylum Bacillota; class Clostridia; order Oscillospirales; family Acutalibacteraceae; genus SFWF01. The sequence continues at coordinate 5,452 of CAZRHF010000093.1, forward strand.
GAATTCTTCGCTTACGGCCTTGGAACTGCTTTTGTTTTCATCGACCTTCGACTTAGCGTCTTCAAGGGTGCGGTTAAACTCACCGATGCGGCTGACGAAGCCCTGAGAAGCCGAAAGTATCTCTTCGGCCAGATCTTTAAGCGAGGCCTGCGCGTTTTCGATATTCTCGATGCTTTTATCGGTCTGAGCCGTAACTATCCGTGAGCTTGCTTCTGCATCGGCTACGATGGTTTTTGCGGTGGATTTGGAAACAAGATACAGCTTGCCTATATTGGCGCTCATAGCGTCGATCTCGGCCGTCTTGCGGTCGTATTCTGCGGCCTTGATATTGAGCTCGGCATTTTCTCTGGAAAGCTTTTCGATGGTGGAAATGTCAGATAAATGCTCTTCCTTAAGACGCTCAAGGCGGGCTTCAAGCTCGGCTACTCTGGCGTTCAGAGATGCGGAAAGGTCCTTAAGCTCGCGGTCCTTAAGATGAACGTAGTTTAGAACGTCGTCTTTATTAAAGCCTAAAAACCCGGTTCTGAATTCGATTGCCATAATATTTCACATCCGTTAATATACTTTTCCCGGCTATTATAACAGATATTTCGCCATTTTACAACTTTAAATTTAAATATAAATAAAATATGCAGAATATTATGCATAAAATTCTTGAAAAATGAGGATGAATGAGTTAAAATATATTATGTATAAATATGCGTGTTACGAGGTGCTTTATGACCAGAAAAGAATCAAGAGAACAGGCCTTTATCCTGCTTTTCGAATACAGTTTCAGTCCCGATACGGCCGAGGAGCTTTTTGCCGTCGCCGATGAGGCGGGACTTTACGTCGAGGACGAATATTGCCGCTCTGCCGTTGAGCTTGCAATATCGGGAATTTCCGATATCGACGCCGTTATAAGCGAATATACCAAGGGCTGGAAGCTCGAGCGTCTTTCCAGAGTTTCTCTTGCGGCTTTACGTCTTGCCATAGCTGAAATAATGTTCATTCCCGAAATTCCCGAATCGGTTTCGGCCAACGAGGCTATCGAGCTTATCAAAAAGTACGCTACCGAGCAGGACGCTTCTTTTGCCAACGGAATTCTCGGCTCCTACATCAGAAGCCGCTCATAAGGGAAAAGACCTATGCCTTTGAACACCGTTACCGTTGGGCAGGTGAGCCTTTACATCAAAAGCCTGCTTGAAGGCGACTCGAAGCTTTCTTATATAAGCATTGTGGGTGAGCTTTCGAACTTCAAGACCCATTTTGCCAGCGGACATATGTATTTCACCCTTAAAGACGGCACTGCGGCCTTAAAATGCGTTATGTTTAAGGGTAACGCAATGCGCCTGCGCTTTGTACCTAAGGACGGTATGAAGGTGGTCTGCTCAGGCAGGATCTCGGTTTACGAGCGTGACGGAGCCTATCAGCTCTACGCCGAAAATATGACGCCCGACGGTGAGGGCGACCTTATGGCTCAGCTCGAAAGAATAAAGGAAAAGCTTTCTGCCGAAGGCCTTTTCGATCAGAGCAGAAAAAAGGCTATCCCCCGATTTCCCAAAAAGGTTGCTGTGATAACCTCGGAAACCGGTGCCGCCGTTCGTGATATATTCAACGTTCTCTCCCGTCGTTATCCCGCTTGCGATATAATCTTCTGTCCCGCTACCGTTCAGGGTGCGGACGCACCGAAAAGTCTGATCTCGGCCCTCGACAAGGTTTATAAAACCGACGCCGACGTGACGATCATCGGCAGAGGAGGCGGCTCCATGGAAGACCTTTGGTGCTTTAACGACGAAGCTCTTGTAAGAAAAATTGCCGAATCGAGAATTCCCGTAATCTCCGCCGTAGGTCACGAAACCGATTTTACCCTATGCGATTTCGTTGCCGACCTTCGTGCACCTACACCGTCTGCCGCCGCAGAGCTCGCCGTTCCCGATGCCGCTTTGCTTTACGATTCGGTCGGTAAACTCAAAAGGAATCTTGAAGGAGCTTTGTTTGAGAAGATAGCCACCCGTGAAAAGCATCTTTCGCTTATCGGCGGCTCTACGGCATTTGCCGCGCCCGTCGACAGTATTATTTCGAAAAGAAGTCTTTCGGTCGACCTACTGACCGACAGGGTCGATTCGAATTTCGATAAAATAATCATCAAAAAGGAAACCGACTTTTCGGCTATGCTCTCTCTTTTGGATGCGCTCAGTCCCCTTAAAACCCTGAAGAGGGGCTTTGCCGTCGCCGAAAAACAGGGCAAGACCATATCCTCGGCTGGTCAGCTTGAAGCAGGCGACAGTATAAAGCTTCGCTTCGCAGACGGTTCTGCCGAGTGTAACATTACGTCGGTAACGGAGGAAAAATAATGTCCGAAAACAAACTCACCTTTGAAGAGGCCTACGCTGCTTTGGAGAAAATTGCCGAAAAGCTTAACGACAGCTCAGTAACCCTTGACGAGTCGGTAAAACTTTACGAGGAAGGTATAAAGCTTTCAAAATACTGCGCTGACACACTCGAGGCCGCAAAACAGAAGATAGAAAAACTTCAAAACGAAGGATAAATTAATGATAACTGCAAAAATTAAAAGCTACGCAAACGATTTCGAAGCCTTTCTTTCGAAGCTTATCCGCGAAGAAAGAAGCGAATATTCGGTTTTGGCCGATGCCTGCAGATACAGCCTGCTTCTGGGCGGAAAGCGACTTCGTCCCTTTCTTATCCGTAGGTTTTACGCCCTGTGCGGCGGAAAGGACGAATACAGTAAAAACTTTGAAGCCGCCATCGAGTTTATTCATACTTATTCTCTTATCCACGACGACCTGCCCTGTATGGATAACGACGATATGCGTAGAGGCAAGCCCTCCTGCCATATAAAATTCGGCGAAGCAAACGCCCTTTTGGCAGGAGATGCACTTTTGACCGAAGCCTTCGGCATAGCCTCTAAGACCGAGAATATTCCCCCCGAAAGGGTGGTAAAGGCGCTCGGTGTATTGTCGCAGTACGCAGGTATCAACGGAATGATAGGCGGACAAACGGTAGACCTTCTTTTTGAAAACAAGTCTGCCGATGAAGAGGTGCTCACCCTTATCTGCCGACTTAAAACGGGTGCCCTTATAAAGGCGGCCTGCACTATCGGCTGTATTCTGGCAGGTGCCGATGAAGAAAAGCTTAACGCCGCGGTTTGCTATGCCGAAGCGGTCGGTCTTGCCTTTCAGATGGTGGACGACATTCTTGACGAGGTCGGCTCTGAAGAAAAGCTTGGTAAACCCATACACAGCGATAAAGAAAACGAAAAATCAACCTTTGTTACGGTTTTCGGAATTGAAAACTGTAAAAGCAGGGTGGCCGATCTTACCGAAAAGGCAAAAACAGCCCTCAATATTTTCGGCGAGGATGCAGAGGAGCTTAAAGCCCTTGCCGACTACCTTTGCAAACGAGAATTCTGATAGGAAGTAGATATTTTGGAGTATAAGTTTTTAGAAGGTATAAATTCTCCCGCAGACCTTAAAAAACTTAATAATAACGAGCTTGCCGACCTTTGCGGTGAGGTGCGTGACCTGCTTATAAATACCGTTTCCAAAAACGGCGGTCATCTTGCCTCAAATCTCGGTGCGGTGGAACTTACCGTCGCCATCCACAGCGTTATAAATGCTCCCGAAGACTCGGTCATTTTCGACGTGGGGCATCAGTGCTATACCCATAAGCTCATCACAGGCCGCTATAAAGATTTTGCAACCATCCGTAAGGAGAACGGCATATCGGGCTTTATGCGTCCGGGTGAGAGCGTCTACGATCCTTTCGTTACGGGTCACGCCAGCAAGTCTCGTGCCGCCG
>CAZRHF010000094.1:0-9242 GCA_964599835.1 uncultured Eubacteriales bacterium
AAAATGCCGGTAGAAACAGCTACGGCAGAATCACCGTTCGCCACAGAGGCGGCGGAAACCGCAGAAAGTACAGAGTAATCGACTTCAAGAGAACCAAGTTCGGAGTTCCCGCAACTGTTATGACTCTTGAGTACGATCCTAACCGTTCTGCTTTCATCGCCCTCATTCAGTATGAAGACGGAGTTAAGAATTACATCATCGCTCCCGTTGGTCTGAAGGTCGGCGACACCGTTATCAGCGGTCCTGATGTTGACATCAAGCCCGGTAACGCCCTTCCCCTCACCAATATGCCCGTCGGTACCGTAGTTCACAACGTTGAGCTCTACCCCGGAAAGGGAGCACAGCTTGCCCGTTCCGCAGGTAATATGGCTCAGCTTATGGCTAAGGAAAACGGAATGGCTCTTCTCCGCCTTCCCTCCGGTGAGCTCAGAAACGTTCCCGAGAAGTGCATGGCCACTGTAGGCCAGGTATCCAACCCCGAGCACGCAAACGTTAACTACGGTAAAGCCGGACGTAAGCGTCACATGGGATGGAGACCCACCGTTCGCGGTTCTGTAATGAACCCCTGCGATCACCCCCACGGTGGTGGTGAAGGTAAGTCACCCATCGGTCGTCCCGGTCCTGTTACTCCCTGGGGCAAGCCCGCTCTCGGATACAAGACCAGAGATAAGCATAAGCGCTCCGATAAGTATATCGTAAAGCGCCGCGATAAATAGTCAGGCGAAAGGAGATAAAATTTAATGGGAAGAAGCATTAAAAAGGGACCTTACGTGTTACCCTCCCTTCTTAAGAAGGTTAAAGAAATGAATGCTGCCGGTGAGAAGAGAGTTCTTCAGACCTGGAGCCGTTCCTCCACAATATTCCCCGATTTCGTCGGACACACCTTCGCCGTTCATGACGGACGCAAGCATGTTCCGGTATACGTTACCGAGGATATGGTAGGACACAAACTCGGCGAGTTCGCCCCCACCCGTACCTTTAAGGGCCACGCCGGTTCCAAGACCACTAAGAAATAAGCAGCGAAAGGAGTTTGAACAATGGAAGCAAGAGCTACTTTAAAGTTTCTTCGCATCTCTCCCCGTAAGGTAAAGATCGTTCTCGATCTCATCCGCGGCGTAGATGCAGCCAAAGCAATGGCAATCCTCAAGTTCACACCCAAAGCTGCGTGTGAACCCCTTGAGAAGCTTCTCGCATCTGCTATGGCAAATGCCGAGAACAACCACAGCATGGACGTTTCCAAGCTTTACGTTGCAGAGTGCATCACCTGCCCCGGACCGATCCTCAAGAGAATCCGTCCCAAGGATCATGGCCGTGCACACCGCATCTTAAAGAGAACCAGCCATGTAACCCTCGTTCTTAAAGAACGTGAAGACTAAAACAGGAGGTTAAAGTTATGGGCCAGAAAGTAAATCCCCATGGATACCGTGTAGGTGTCATCAAGAATTGGGACTCTCGTTGGTTCGCCAAAGACGAAGTTTTCGGTGATACTTTGGTTGAGGACTACAACCTCCGTAAGTACCTTAAGAAGCGTCTTGGCGCCGCAGGCGTTCCCAAGATCGAGATCGAGCGTACCGCTCAGCGCGTACGTCTCCACATCCACTGCGCAAAGCCCGGCGTTGTAATCGGCGCCAAGGGTGCTGAGATCGAAAAGCTCCGCGCAGACGTACAGAAGATGATCGGCAAGCCCGTAGTCATCAACATCGTTGAAATCAAAAACCCCGACCTCGATGCTACTCTCATCGCAGAGAACATCGCAGCTCAGCTCGAGAAGCGTGTTGCTTTCCGTCGTGCTATGAAGCTTTGCATCGGCAGAGCTATGAAGTTCGGCGCAAAGGGTATCAAGGTTAAGTGCTCCGGACGTCTTGCCGGTGCAGAAATCGCAAGAAGTGAAACCTACCACGAGGGAACCATTCCGCTTCAGACCATCCGTGCCGATATCGACTACGGCTTCGCTGAGGCAGATACCACCTACGGCCGCATCGGCATCAAGGTATGGCTCTACAAGGGTGAGGTTCTCCACGACAATCGTAAGGCTAAGAGAGAAGGAGGAGCTCGCTAATGTTATTACCTAAGCGTGTTAAATACCGCCGTCAGCAGCGCGGCCGTCTTACCGGCGTTGCTTCCCGCGGAAACACCGTAACCTACGGTGAGTTCGGTCTCCAGGCTCTTGAGCCTGCATGGATCACATCTAACCAGATCGAAGCCGCTCGTATCGCTATGACCCGTTACATCAAGCGTGGCGGTAAGGTTTGGATCAAAATATTCCCCGATAAGCCGATCACTGCTAAGCCCGCTGAGACCCGAATGGGTTCCGGTAAAGGTTCTCCCGAATACTGGGTAGCAGTTGTTAAGCCCGGCCGCGTTATGTTCGAAATCGGCGGAGTAAGCGAAGAGCTTGCAAAGGAAGCTATGCGTCTTGCCGCTAACAAGCTTCCCATCAAGTGCAAGTTCGTTACTAAAGAAGAAATGGGTGGTGAGCAGTAATGAATGCAAAAGAAATCAGACAGAACACTTTACCCGAGCTTCAGAAAAAGTTAGCTGAGCTTAAGGAAGAGCTTTTCAACCTTCGTTTCCAGCATACAATTAACCAGCTCGACAACCCCATGCGCCTTGTCGCTGTCAAGAAGGATATCGCCCGCGTACAGACCGTAATCCGCGAGCTCGAGTCCAAAGACAGCGCTAACGCTTAAGAAGGAGGTAACCGACTATGGAAAGAAACCTTCGTAAGACCAGAGTGGGCATCGTTGTAAGCGACAAGATGGACAAGACCGTTGTTGTTGCAATTAAGGACAACGTTAAGCACCCCCTCTACAAGAAGATCGTTAAAAACACCGTAAAATTCAAGGCTCACGATGAAGAAAACGCCTGTGGTGTAGGCGACAGAGTTCTCATTATGGAAACCAGACCTCTTTCTAAGGATAAGAACTGGCGAGTAGTCGAGATCATCGAGAAGGCCAAATAATCTAAAGGAGGAAAACACTGTGATACAGCAACAGAGTTACCTTAAGGTAGCCGACAACACCGGTGCTAAAGAAATTATGTGCATCAAGGTTCTTGGCGGCTCCGGCAGAAGGTACGCCAATATCGGCGATGTTATCGTTGCTTCTGTAAAGAAGGCTGCTCCCGGCGGCACTGTAAAGAAGGGCGATGTAGTTAAGGCAGTAGTTGTCCGTTCTGTTAGAGGCCTTCGTCGTAACGACGGCACCTATATCAGATTTGACGAAAACGCTGCAGTTATAATCCGTGAGGATAAAAACCCCAGAGGAACCCGTATCTTTGGACCCGTTGCCCGCGAACTCCGCGACAACGACTATATGAAGATACTTTCCCTCGCTCCCGAAGTACTTTAAGGAGGTAAGATACAATGAATAATATGTTTGTTAAAGCAGGCGATACCGTTGTTCTTCTTACCGGCGACGACAAGTACCGCGGCAAGAAGGGCAAGGTTTTAGCCGTTAGCCCCAAGGAAGGAAAGGTTATTGTTGAGGGCCTCAACATCGTTAAGAAGCATGTTAAGCCCCGCAAGGCCGGCGATCCTTCCGGAATCATCGAGACCGAAAGCGCCATCTACGCCTCCAAGGTTCAGGTTGTCTGCCCCAAGTGCGATAAGCCCACCCGTGTAGGCCACAAGATTGCTGAAGACGGCGCTAAAGAACGCGTTTGCAAAAAATGCGGCGCAACACTTTAAGAGTAGGAGGAATATCACATGGCAAGATTATATGAAGAGTACAAGCAGTCTGTTGCTCCGGCCCTTATGAACAAGTTCGGTTACAAGACCGTCATGCAGATTCCGAAGCTCGATAAAGTCGTTATCAACGTAGGTTGCGGCGAAGCAAAGGATAACTCCAAGGTTATCGACGCTATCATGTCGGACCTCGCAATCATCACCGGTCAGAAGGCCGTACCCTGTAAGGCTAAGAAGTCTGTTGCAAACTTCAAGCTTCGTGAGGGTATGCCCATCGGTGTTAAGGTAACACTTCGCGGACAGAGAATGTACGAGTTCATCGACAGACTCTTTAACGCAGCACTTCCCCGAGTAAGAGACTTCAGAGGAATTAACCCCAACTCCTTCGACGGCCGCGGCAACTATGCTATGGGCGTTAAGGAACAGCTTATTTTCCCTGAAATCGAGTATGATAAGATCGACAAGGTCCGCGGTATGGACATTATGTTCGTAACCACCGCCAAGACCGACGAAGAAGCACGCGAGCTGCTCACTCTTATGGGCGCTCCCTTTGCGAAGTAAGAAGGAGTAAGGAATTATGGCTAAGACTTCTATGAAGGTTAAGCAGGCAAGACCTGCAAAGTTCTCTACAAGAGAATATAACAGATGCAAGATCTGTGGCCGCCCCCACGCTTATCTTCGCAAGTACGGCGTATGCCGTATCTGCTTCAGAGAGCTTGCGTACAAGGGCGAGATCCCCGGCGTAAAGAAAGCCAGCTGGTAAAGGAGGACGATTGGAATGCAAATTACAGATACTATTGCAGATATGCTTACCAGAATTCGTAACGCTTCTTCTGCAAAACACGATTCTGTCGATGTTCCTGCTTCAAACGTAAAGAAGGCAATCGCGCAGGGTTTACTTGATGGGGGATACCTCAGCAGATACAATGTCGTTGAAGCCGGCAAACAGGGTATGATTCACATCGTACTTAAGTACGGTCCCGGAAAGTCTCAGATAATCACCGGCCTCCGCCGCATATCTAAGCCCGGTCTTCGAATCTATACCAACGTTGAAGATATGCCTAAGGTAATGAAGGGTCTCGGAATCGCTATCCTTTCTACCTCTAAGGGCGTTATGACCGATAAGCAGGCTCGTGCCAACAACGTTGGCGGCGAAGTTCTCGCTTACATTTGGTAAGGAGGTGCTCTAAGTGTCACGAATCGGAAGAAAACCCATTACCATTCCCGCAGGTGTTGAAGTTAAGGTAGACGGATCTACCGTTACCGTAAAGGGACCCAAGGGAACCCTTACCAATACCTTCAAGCCCGATATGGCAATCGCTGTTGAAGGTAACGAGATCGTCGTTACCCGTCCCAGCGACGACAAGGAGCATCGCTCCCTCCACGGCCTCACCCGTACCCTTATCTCCAACATGGTCATCGGTGTAACCGAAGGCTTCAAGAAGGAGCTTCAGGTAAACGGTGTTGGTTACCGTGTACAGAAGCAGGGCAATAACCTTGTTATGAACCTCGGCTTCTCTCACAACGTTGTTATGCCTGAGGTACCCGGTATCACTATCGACGTACCCGGCCCCAACAGCATCATCATTTCCGGTCCCGACAAGCAGATGGTCGGACAGTTCGCAGCAGAAGTTCGCGAGAAGCGTCCTCCGGAGCCTTATAAGGGTAAGGGAATCAAGTATATTGACGAGCATATCCGCCGCAAGGAAGGTAAAGCCGCCAAGGGTAGTAAGAAATAATAAAGGAGTGTATGTAAAATGGTTAACAAGCCTGATTCAAATAAGGCTCGTGTCCGCAAGCACCTTCGTGTTCGCGGAAAGATCAGCGGTACCGCAGAGCGTCCGCGTCTTAATGTATTCCGCTCCAACTCAAATATCTACGCCCAGCTGATAGATGATGTTAAAGGAGTAACTCTTGCTTCCGCCTCTTCTCTTGAGAAGGATTTCGGCGAGGCAAAAGGTAACTGCGAGGAAGCTCGCAAGGTTGGAAAGCTCATTGCTGCTCGTGCAGCCGAGAAGGGTATCACTGAGGTCGTATTCGACCGTGGCGGATACATCTATCACGGCCGCGTTAAAGAGCTTGCCGAAGGTGCCCGCGAGGGCGGCCTCAAGTTCTAAGAGAGGGAGGAAATACTTTTGGCTAATATAATTGATGCATCGACTTTAGATTTACAGGAGCGCGTAGTCGCTTTAAACCGTGTATCTAAGACCGTTAAGGGCGGCCGTATTATGAAGTTCTCGGCACTTGTTGTCGTAGGCGACGGAAACGGCATCGTAGGCTTCGGTCTCGGTAAGGCCGGCGAAGTTCCGGACGCTATCCGCAAGGGTATAGAGGACGCTAAGAAGAATCTTATTAAGATTTCTCTTAAGGGCACCACTATCCCCCACGAGATCATCGGTGAATTCGGCGCAGGTCGCGTTCTTATGAAGCCCGCCGCACCCGGTACCGGAGTTATCGCAGGCGGTGCTGTCCGTGCCGTTGTTGAAATGGCCGGTATCAGAGATATCCGTACCAAGGCTCTCCGCTCCAACAACCCTATGAACGTTGTAAGAGCAACCGTTAAGGGCCTGTCCGAGCTTCGCGACATAGAGCAGGTTGCTGCTATCCGCGGAAAATCGGCTAAAGAAATTTTAGGTTAAGGAGGAAGCGAAAATGGCAACAAAGAAAACTTCCGACCTTAAAATTACCCTCGTAAAGAGCACCATCGGCTGCAAGAAGGATCAGATCGCTACTGTTGAAGCCCTCGGCCTCAAGAAGATCGGCGAGACCGTTACTCAGCCCAACAATGCCGCTACCATGGGTAAGGTTAAAAAGGTTATCCACCTCGTTGAGGTAACCGAGGCTTAACTTAAGGCTAAACAAACTGTTCGAAGGAACAAAATGCGGCCTTAAATGCCGCGGACTTTAACAAGGAGGTGCGAAAAATGAAACTGCACGAACTTATGCCTGCCGAAGGCGCTACTAAAGAAGCAAAGCGCATAGGCAGAGGACACGGTTCGGGAAACGGCAAAACTGCCGGTAAGGGACACAAGGGTCAGAAGGCCCGCGCCGGTCACGGACAGCGTCCCGGCTTCGAAGGTGGTCAGATGCCCCTTCAGCGTCGTGTTCCGAAGCGTGGATTCAACAATATTTTTGCAAAAGAATATCAGGTTATCAATGTTTCCGCTTTAGAGGTGTTCGATGACGGTGCTGTCGTCGATGCAGCTGCTATGGCAGATAAGGGCATCGTTAAGTGTGCTTGTGTTCCCGTAAAGGTTCTCGGAAACGGCGAACTCACCAAAAAGCTCACTGTAACCGCTGCCGCATTCTCAGCTTCGGCCACTGAAAAGATTCAGAAGGCCGGCGGAACGGTTGAGGTGAAATAATAATGCTTGAAACTTTAAAAAATGCTTGGAGCATTGTTGAGATCCGTAAAAAGATACTCTTCACCTTGTTTATACTTCTCGTTTTCCGTATAGGAAGCGTTCTCCCGGTTCCTTTCGTTGATTCTGCTGCACTTGTTTCCAGTGTCAACAATGCCGAGGCCGGAAAGGAATTCTTCAGCTACCTCTCCATCTTAACCGGAGGCGGACTTGAGTACGGTGCCGTGTTCGCGATGTCGGTTACCCCCTACATCAACGCATCCATCATACTCCAGCTCCTGACCGTAGCTATTCCTTACCTTGAGCGTCTTTCCAAGGAAGGCGAAGAGGGAAGAAAGAAGATTGCTCAGATCACCCGCTACGTTGCCGTTATCCTCGGTCTTATTCAGGGTACTGCCTTCTTCTTCTACCTCAAAAATTCCGGATTCCTGCTTCCTTCTGCAACCTCCGGCACCGGTGCTGCCATCTTTGCCGCTATCGTTATGATAGCCGCATTTACTGCCGGCTCCGCCCTCGTTATGTGGCTTGGTGAGCAGATCGACGTTAAGGGTATCGGAAACGGAATTTCCATGATCCTCTTTGCAGGTATCATCTCCCGCGCTCCCAACGCAGCCGCAACCCTTTGGGGCTACGTTCAGAGCGGAAAATGGGTAGCAGTTATCGCAATTCTGCTCATTTTCCTCGCAGTTATTGCTTTCATTGTGTGGATGACCAGAGCCGAGCGCCGCGTTCCCGTTCAGTACGCAAAGCGTGTTGTAGGACGTAAGCAGTACGGCGGTCAGAATTCACACATCCCCTTCAAGGTAAATATGTCGGGCGTTATGCCGATCATCTTCGCAAGCTCCATTCTTATGCTTCCCACGATGATCCTTTCCTTTACGGTAAGCCCCACCAGCACCAAGGAGCTCTCCTCCTTCCAGAAGGTTCTGAGCCTCTTCAGCACCCAGGGACTTCTTTACGCAGTTCTCTACTTCGTACTCATCATCGCTTTCGCATACTTCTATGCGCAGATTCAGTACAACCCCGTAGAGATTGCCAACAACATCCGTAAGAACGGCGGTTCGGTTCCCGGAATCCGTCCCGGAAAGTCCACTTCCGACTTCTTTGCCAAGATCCTTTCCCGTATCACTCTGCTGGGAGCTCTCTTCCTCAGCGTTATCGCCATCCTTCCCATCATTATCGGAAACATCGGCGCTATCAACGTCTCCCTCGGAGGTACCTCGGTACTCATTATGGTCGGCGTTGCACTTGATACGGTCCAGAATCTTGAATCCCAGATGATGATGCGTCACTACAAGGGCTTCCTTGATTAGTAAAGAAAAGGAGTACTGTATGAATTTAATTCTTCTCGGCGCTCCCGGTGCCGGTAAGGGCACACAGGCAGAAATCATTTGCGAAAAAGCAGGAATTCCCGCTATTTCCACCGGAAATATCATCCGCGCCGCACTAAAAAACGGCACCGATATGGGAATGAAGGCTAAATCTTATATGGATGCAGGACAGCTCGTTCCTGATGATGTCGTTATCGGCATCATCAAGGAGCGTCTCGCCGAGGACGACTGCAAAAACGGCTTCATCCTCGACGGCTTCCCGAGAACCATTCCTCAGGCCGAGGCTCTCGACGCAATGGGAATCGTGATCGACTGCGTTCTCTCTATTGAGGTTCCCGACGAGAAGATAGTAACCCGTATGTCAGGCAGACGTGTTTGCTCGGCCTGCGGCGCCAGCTATCACATTGAATACAAGAAACCGAAGACTGACGGTGTCTGCGACCTTTGCGGCGGAGCTCTCTCCATCCGCAAGGACGATGAGCCTGAAACTGTCCTTGACAGACTTCACGTTTATCACGAGCAGACCGAGCCCTTAAAGGACTACTACGAAAAAACCGGAAAGCTTCGTACCGCCATCGGGCAGGAAGAGGTAGCTGATACTACAAAGCTGGTCCTCGCCGCCCTGGGGTTATAATATGATAGTGCTTAAAACCGGACGCGAGCTTACCGTAATGCGTGAAGCTTGCAGAATTTCGGCAGGAGCATTACAGCTTATAGGCAAGGCAATCGAACCCGGCGTCACCACCGCCGAGCTCGACAGGATGGCCGAGGAGTATATCAGAAGTCAGGGCGCTGTTCCTAACTTCAAGGGCTACCACGGTTATCCTGCGACAGCCTGCATATCTATAAACAATGAGGTTATTC
>CAZRHF010000095.1:0-9172 GCA_964599835.1 uncultured Eubacteriales bacterium
CTGACGTAGTTGCAATGGTAGTTTATATGCCCGAGACGGTAGGAAACGTTGCCAACCACAACGGAACCGACGTACCCGTTATAAAGCTCGGCGTAAACCTTGTCGCAACCCAGTATACCTATGAATCCGACTCCTTCGGAACCGATTACGACGCTCTTGCAGAGTTCGTTCCTGCCTGGGACGGAACCGTAGGCAAGGTTCCTGCTGAGACCGACGGAAAGATCACCATTTCCACCGCCGCAGAGCTTGCCGCTTTCGCTCAGTCTGTTAATGACGGCACCTCTTATTCGGGCAAAAAAGTTTTCCTTGCCAACGACATCAACCTCGGAGATAACGAGTGGACTCCCATCGGTTCTTGCGACTCTGCAGCCTATTTCCAGGGCACCTTCGACGGTCAGGGTAACACCGTTTACAATATGACCGTAGACAATTCCGACGATGCCTACAAATTTTCCACCTCCGGCTTCTTCGGCTGGATTGATGCCGCATCTGCAACTATAAAGAATCTTAAGTTTGCCAACGCGAACGTTAAGGGTAGCCATTGGGTAGGAAGCGTTGCAGGTTATATGACCGGTACGGTTGAAAACTGCGAAGTAACTGATTCTACCGTTATAGGTAATTACGTAAACGATGATGCCGACGGCGATAAGGTTGGCGGACTTGTAGGCTGTCTCAATACCGGCAGCACTCTCAAGAACAACACAGTTGCTAATTGCACCATCGGCGGTAACCGTGATATCGGCGGACTTGTAGGAAGTGTTGCTACGGGCGATACCGTTACAAATAACACTGTTTCCGACACCACCATCACCTACATCACCGAAAAGACCTATGCTTCTGCAGGTGAGATCGTCAGCGGACGTACCGGCTTTGTCGCTGACAGCACCAACGTTGCTGAAAACGTGGTAATTTATAAGGGCGAGCTTGTTGCCGCAGGCGTTGTTAAGACCGCAAATAACTCTTACGATGTCATAAGCAAGGAAGGTCTTCTCAACGTTAATGATATCATAGCAGCCTCCTCCACCGGCGAAGGCCGCGGCATTAAGGTAAAGCTTCTCTCTGATATCGACCTTGCAGGTGAGACCTGGAAGCCCATCGATAAGATGTGGATCGACTTCGACGGAAACGGACATACCGTTTCTAACCTTACCACCGAGGCTTGGAAGGCCGGCTTCTTCGGCTACGTCGGTGGCGGTTCCATTAAGAATCTTACCCTCGAAAACGTAAAGGTTACCGGCTCTCAGGCTGGTGCTTTTGCAGGTTCTATCGAGGGAACCATCGATAACTGTGTTCTTAAGGGCGACAACGTTATCACCTATGCCGAAAAGCATCAGTACGACGATCCTTCTAAGGATATAGAGGCCTGGGGCGGCATCGGCGCTATCAGCGGTATCACCCAGCCCTGCACCGTTAACGCTACTATAGCCGAAGGTGCTACCGTTACTCTCGACTACAACGGAATCGAGACCGAAGCGGCTTATGTAGACGAATATACCGGTTATATCGGCACCAATAAGGGCACTGTTGTAAATAACGGCGAAATCTTCATCGGAATAAGCTCTGTTGCCGGTTTGACGCAGTTAGCCGAAACAGTAAACGCCTATTCTAATTACGAGCATCCCTATGAGGGCGAGACTGTAAAGCTCCTTAACGATATTGATCTCGGTGGTGCTGAGTGGACACCTATCGGCGATTACAGATTTTCCGCAAACCGCTTCTGCGGTACCTTCGACGGACAGGAACACACTATCTCTAACTTTAAGATTACCAAGAAGACCGATAAGGCTGACGATAACAAATCCTCTTACGGATTTTTTGGTAATGTGGAAGGCACCATTAAGAACCTTACCATAGACAATGCGACCGTTTCTTCCTACGCTTATGTGGGTGCTCTTGTCGGACGTATGAATGGCGGCGCTCAAGTAATCAACTGCCATGTTCAAAATTCTTCTGTAGAGAGTAGCTATTGGCAGGCAGGTGGTATGATCGGCCAGCAGAACGGCAGCGGTTTGATAAGCGGTTGTACCGTTACAAACACAACTGTGACCGGCGCTTCTGCGATCGGAGGCCTTGTAGGTCCTGTGACCTTAGATAAAGCAGATCAGACCTTAACTATCGAAAAATGTTCGGTTAAAGATTCTGCCGTAGTTCAAAAGGGAAGCTTCGGTGCATCTTACGACGCATTATTCGGAGCAATGTGTAATGACATCGATGTTGCAGACGCCAGTGTTGTAAACATCAATGAGTGCTCTGTAGAAAACACTACCGTAAAGGGTGTGGCTTCTTCTGCTTTGTATAGCGGTGTGAGCGGCATAGTTTACGTTGACGGCGTTAAGCAGTAATAGTTGTTCTCCAAATTACCTCTCTATATAAAAACCACCCCGAACGGAATTTCCGTTCGGGAGTTTTTTATTCCTTGCTTATAACCTTTTTATTCCAGCTGTATTTACCGCATTTGGGGCATTTCATATATCTTGTTCTGCCCATGTGCATGGCCCAAAAAACACTGCTGAAGGTGGGAATATACCTGTGTCCGCAGGTCTTACACTCGTAATATCCTGCCGTCTGCTCTATTCTTATCAAAAAGGGTATGGCAATAACAATGGGAATAACGCCTATAACGATAAGCAGTATCCGCAGCCACGCTTCCATTTGTACGTAAGCGGCAACGCCAGTCATTGTTACCAGAATAGCAACGAGCAGTACGCCCACGACTATTTCAAGGGTAAGAAGCTGTCGGTCCTTTTGTTCCTTTTCCCTTACGAGCTCGAGTAATTTGTTTTCTGTTTCTTTGTTGTAGTTTTCCACTGAAACTACCTCCCCACATAATAAATCGTTTACGGTGATCGAGAGAATATCACAAAGGGCCAGCATAATTGAGGAATCGGGCATTGCTCTGCCGTTTTCCCACTTTGAGACCGCCCTGTCGGTGATATTCAGCTTTTCTGCCAGTTGCATTTGGGTGAGTCCCTTTTGCTTTCGGCAGTCGGCAATGAACCTGCCGATCTTCATTTGGTCCATACCGTGTCCTCCTTTCGGTTTAAGTATATTCGTTTTCGGGTATGAAGTAAACAAACCGTAGGTAGAGTGGGGATAAAACTACCTTTGGTAGAGCTTTTTTAAAAATTATACCACCCTATCTTTGAAAGTTCAATCACAAAACCACCGTTTTTCTTGACTTGACGGTTATTTGGAGTTAAAATATCATATCATAAGTATATGTTTATTTTCCTCAAGGAGGCTTTTAAGTGATAAAGGTTGGAATTTTAGGTTACGGAAATTTAGGTCGCGGAATCGAGTGTGCGGTAAAGCAAAACCCTGATATGGAGCTTGCCGCCGTCTTTACCCGCCGCCCCCCCGAAAGCGTTAAGATATTGGGCGATACCCCCGTCTATCATATCGACGATATTTTAAAATTCAAGGACGGTATCGACGTGCTTATCCTCTGCGGAGGCTCTGCTACCGACCTGCCCGTCCAGACCCCCGAATATGCAAAGCATTTCAGCGTGGTCGACTCCTTCGATACCCACGCTAAGATTCCCGAGCATTTCGATAACGTCGACAAAGCCGCAAGGGAAGGCGGAAACATCGCCGTTATCTCCTGCGGTTGGGACCCCGGTATGTTCTCACTAAACCGTCTTTACGCCTCTGCAGTTCTCCCCGAGGGCAAGGACTACACCTTCTGGGGCAAGGGAGTAAGCCAAGGTCATTCCGACGCTATACGCCGAATTGAGGGCGTGCTTGATGCAAGGCAGTACACCATTCCCATTGATTCTGCCTTAGAAGCGGTCAGAAGCGGAACTAATCCTGAGCTCACCACCCGCCAGAAGCACCTTCGTGAGTGCTTTGTGGTGGCCGAAGACGGAGCCGACAAGGTGAAAATTGAAAATGAAATTAAAACAATGCCCAACTACTTTGCCGACTACGATACTATAGTTCATTTCATTTCGCAGGAAGAGCTGAAGCGCGATCACAGCGGAATCCCCCACGGCGGTTTCGTTATCCGTAGCGGTAAGACAGGCTGGGAAGGGGAGAATACTCATATTATTGAGTATAGTCTGAAGCTGGACTCCAACCCCGAATTCACTGCCAGCGTAATAGTTGCCTGCGCCCGAGCGGCAGTACGTATGAAGAAGGAAGGTGCGGTCGGCTGTAAGACCATCTTCGACCTTCCCCCCGCGTATCTTTCGCCCAAATCGGACGAAGAGCTGAGAAAAACAATGCTGTAAGGTGACAATATGAAAAACGGACAGATATGGAAAGACACAGACGGTAATGACATTCAGGCCCACGGCGGCTGTATCATAAAGCACGAAGGTGTTTACTACTGGTACGGTGAGCATAAGGGGGCAGACAATGTTCCCGGCACCCGTAGGGTCGATGTTATCGGCGTTTCCTGCTATACCTCCAAGGACCTCGTAAACTGGAAATATGAGGGGTTGGTTCTGGAGGCTGACAAGGACGACCCCGAAAGCCTGCTTCACCCTTCCTGCGTTATGGAACGGCCGAAGGTCATCTATAACGAAAAGAACGATAATTTCGTGCTTTGGACCCATTCCGACCGTGGAGATTATAAATACGCCGGCGTTGGAATTTCGGTGTCAAAGACGCCCCTTGGTCCCTTCAAGCTGATTAAATTTACGAGACCAAACGGTCACGACTCCCGCGATATGACCGTATATATCGACGGTGACGGAGTGGGTTATCTTTTCAGCTCATCCGACGCTAATGCCACGATGCTGGTGTCCAGACTTAACGAGGATTATACCGACGTTGACGGCTTTTGCGTATCGGTTCTTACCGATCAGTACAGAGAAGCTCCTGCTGTATTTAAAAGCGGAAAATATTATATGATCTCCTCGGGCTGTACCGGTTGGGCGCCCAACACCGCCCTCGTCGCCGAAAGCAGATTCATTATGGGCAAATGGCTTCTGACCCACGACCCCTGTCGGGGAGAAAATGCCGATATAACCTTTTTCGGTCAAAGTACATACGTCTTTAAAGAAAAAGGCAGATTTTATCTGATGCTGGATCATTGGCACGCGGAAGACCTTAAGTCTTCGGGCTACAGTATCCTGCCCATTGAAATTTCCGAAAACGGAAAGGTCACCGTGCCCTGGAAAGACGAATTCAACGGAATATAGCCAAAGCATTTAAACCCGATTCGGGTTTAAATGTTTTGGCTAACCAAAAAGCAGATGCGAAAGCATCTGCTTTTTAAATTTTTAAAAAGCCACTTAACGCCTCTGCGCAGGCGGCTCTGTCTACCACGAAGGAGCAACCGTGGTCGGCGCCCTCGACCCATACCGCCCGCTTTTCTCCCCCTGCGGCGTTATATATTTCTTCTCCCATGGAAAAGGGGACAAAGCCGTCGCTTTTTCCGTGTAAAAACAGAATGGGTATCCTGCAGTCCTTAACCGCGTTTACCACGCTTTTTTCCTCAAAATCAAACCCTGCCATAAGTCTTGCCGCCGCTCTTGTGGTGTAGTAAAAGGGGAAAAGGGGAACCTTAAGATCCTCCTTCATGACCTTCTTTATTATAGCACCCGGGCCCGTAAACCCGCAGTCTGCAATTATTCCGCAGACGTTTTCGGGCAGGGGAAGGGCGGTGGCCGTAAGTACGGTGGATGCACCCATGGAAATTCCTATTATATAAAGCTTGCCGTCGGGAATAAGTCGGTTTATATGCTCTGCCCAGCTTACCACGTCTCTGCTCTCAAGAACCCCGAAGGTAATGTATTTTCCTTCGCTTTTTCCGTGGGAACGCTGATCGGGTACAAGCAGGTTAAAGCCCTTGTCGAAATAAAAGGAAAAGGCGCAGGAGAAATCGTGGTCGGCGGTGGAGCGAAAGCCGTGCATCATAATCAGGGTGGTCTTGCTGTCGCCGTTTCTGAAAAACCTGCCGTAAAGCCTCTTGCCGTCGAAGGAGGTAACGGTCTGCTCCTCAAAGGTGTGGCGGTCAAGCCAGCGTCTTCCCTCCGAAATGTAGTTTTTGTAGTTGTCGTCGTTCTCCTCTTCCCCGTTCTTTTCTTCTGGCTGACGTATCACCGCCATATTAAGCCCGATAACCGTGGCGGTTATCATAAAAAGAACAAGCAAAACCACCGAAAAGGCGGCTAAAAAATATATCATTAACATCACCCTCAGTTATCTTGCCCAAAAAAATAGCCAATACAAACAAATATTATCGCAAATCCCGGCATATATATTAATTGAATTATTTTGCTAAAAAAGAAAGGTTGATAGAATATGCTTTGGCTTTATCCTGAGGGCATTTCCCTCAAAGGAACGGCACAGAAGAACTATACCGCAGCCCGTCTGCAGGAGGCCGCCGCCTCGGGTGAAATACTTGAGGCAATGGCCTATATGTGCGACAGCGACCATAATCTGCTGGTGAATTTAGGCTCTATGAAGGGGGTAATTCCCCGAATCGAAGGTGCGGTCGGCATAGCCGAGGGTACTACACGGGATATTGCCCTTATCTCCAGGGTCGGCAAGGCGGTCTGTTTTACGGTGGAGGAAATATCTGCCGATACCAAGGGTCAGCCCTACGCCCTGCTTTCGAGAAGAAGGGCACAGAAAAAATGTCGCGACGAATTTATATCAGGACTCATCCCCGGCGATGTTATTGATGCAAGGGTCACTCACTTAGAGTCCTTTGGTGCCTTTTGCGATATCGGATGCGGAAATATTGCTCTGCTTCCCATAGATTCCATTTCGGTTTCCCGAATATCCCACCCAAGAGACCGTTTCTCGACAGGCGAGGATATAAAGGTTATAGTAAAAAGCATCGACGATGCGGGAAGAATAACCCTTTCCCATAAAGAGCTTCTCGGAACCTGGCAGGAAAACGCCGATAGATTTTGCCCGGGGGATACCGTTTCCGGAATAGTCAGAAGCGTTGAAAGCTACGGTATCTTCGTAGAGCTTGCCCCTAATCTTGCGGGGCTTGCCGAGACTAAGGAAGGAGTAAGGGTCGGACAGACGGCAGGGGTCTACATAAAAAGCATTATCCCTGAAAAAATGAAGGTGAAGCTCATTATCATCGACAGCTTCGACGAGCCTATAAAGAAGACCGACGAATATTTTTATCAGGGCGACCATATAGACCGTTTTGTATATTCTCCCCCTTCATCCTCCAAAAATATTGAAACAATTTTTCAGAGGTCTTGAAAAATCCCGATATAAGAGGTATAATATTAAAAATACCTATTACATCGGAGTGAAAAAAGATGTCAGAAGAAAGAAAATGTAACGAGACCTCCTGCGACGGTAACTGCGCAGGCTGTTCCAAATCGGCCGAGCATTCGGCACCCCAAAAATCCCCCGTAAATCAGTTCAGTAAGGTCAAAAGGGTGATCGGCGTTGTAAGCGGAAAGGGCGGCGTAGGTAAATCCCTCGTCACCTCTATGCTGGCTGTTGAAATGAGCCGCAGAGGCTACAAGACCGCCATTCTCGACGCAGATATCACCGGTCCCTCCATTCCTAAAATGTTCGGTATACACGACCGCGCCCTTGCCCACGATAAGGGAATTCTTCCTGCCGTTACCGCAGGCGGAATTAAAATTATGTCGGTAAACCTTCTTTTAGAGGATGAAGAAGCCCCCGTTGTATGGCGCGGACCGGTAATTGCAGGTGCCGTGACCCAGTTCTGGACCGACGTTTACTGGGACGAGATAGACTATATGTTCGTCGATATGCCTCCCGGAACAGGCGACGTTCCCTTAACCGTATTCCAGTCTCTTCCCGTGGACGGTATCGTTATCGTTACCTCTCCTCAGGAGCTGGTCTCTCTGATCGTTAAAAAGGCCTATAATATGGCCGAGGCTATGGATATCCCCGTACTCGGAATCGTAGAGAATATGGCCTACGTCTGTTGTCCCGATTGCGGCGCAGAGTTCAGGATCTTCGGCGAAGGCAAGACCGAAACGGTTGCCGACGAGCTTTTCCTTAAGCTCCTTGCCCAGATCCCCATCGACGTCTCCCTTGCCGCCCGTGCCGACGAGGGTCGCTTTGAGTTCATAAACGCCGACTATATGCAGCCCGCCGCCGACAGCATCGAAGAGGTTTTAAAGGACAAATAATATGCGTAGGATAATTTACCTTATTAAGCGCATTCTCGGGATGGACTATAAGGGTCTGTTCAGAACGGTCAAGGCGGTTCATAAAAAGACGGGAATCGGAAGAATAAAGCTCTTTTTCGATATAGTAAAATGCGGCCTTAAATACGGCGCAGGCTATAAGGATTATCAGCTTTGCGAGTGGTGGAACCTAAACGATGAACAGCGCGCAACCTACGTTACCCGCGGCATAAACAACACTATCGTTACCCTTCTGAACGATAAGGAATACTATCATATTCTCGACAATAAGATAGAATTCAACAACCGTTTTTCACAATTTCTCGGCCGTAAATGGATAGATATGGAAAAGGCTGATATTGCCTCCTTCACCGAGTTTTTAGACGGTCTTGACGTAATCATCTCCAAGCCCACTGCAGAGGCCTGCGGCAGAGGCGTAGAGAAGATAACGGTAGCCGATCATCCTTCCGCAGAAGCCCTTTTTGAGCATCTTAAAGAGATAAAAAGCGGCCTTTGCGAGGAGTGTGTCATTCAGCACAAGGACGTTTCGGCCCTCTATCCTCTTTCGGTAAACACCTACCGTGTCGTTACGGTGCTTACCGAGGGTCAGCCCCATATCGTTTACGCCTTTATCCGTATCGGTAACGGCGGACGCTTTGTCGATAACATCAACGCAGGCGGTATGGCCGCACCTATCGATATCGAAACGGGAATAATTCAGTATCCCGCCTTCGATAAGGACAGTATCTATTATGATACCCACCCCTATACGGGCTGTCCCATAAAAGGCTGGCAGTTACCCTTCTGGAAGGAGTCGGTGGAAACGGTGCTTAAAGCCGCTACCGTCATTCCTCAGGTAGGCTACGTAGGCTGGGACGTGGCAGTAACCGAAAAAGGCCCTCTGCTTATTGAAGGAAACCCCTTCCCGGGACACGACATTCTTCAGATGCCGCCCCACGTTCCCGATAAGATAGGAATGCTCCCTCAGTTTAAAAAATACATCAAAAACCTTAAATAAAAAACTCCGAAGTTTCGGTGAACTGCCCCAATTTGTGCGGACAATACAAAAAAACACCTATGGCAAGCAATAT
>CAZRHF010000096.1:0-8887 GCA_964599835.1 uncultured Eubacteriales bacterium
GAAAAGTCGCAGGCGGATGTATATGGCAATTCTATGGCGGTTTATTTGCACATCACTAATCCTTTGATGCCCGGCAATACGAAAATTACCGCAGAGCAGATTACCAAGTTTTTGGAAGCTGTTGCCAAAAACGAAGACTATTCTATCGAAAACTACGGCACCTACGACATTGCTGAGGTCACAAAGGGAATTACAAGCCGAGACGCATTTGAGGTTATTCAGGATGTAAGCGCAACGGCCATTGGAGATTTTGGCGAAGCTCTTCAGCTTTTCAATGAAGTAAACGGTACAAACTTCGACGGTGTTATAACTCCGACCGAAACGATTGTGTATTCTCCCGATCAAATAAAGTCTGCAACCGACAATATAGGCACCTTCGATACGGGTTCGGTTATTCAGTTTGCTATCCCATCCACCGACAGCCTATTTGACAAGGTACAAAAGGGCGAGATAACCCGAGAGGAATTTGAACGCCTTATCAGCGAAGGTTGGCAGAAGGCAGGAGAGACCTACGGGGTAAAGCCTGACGGCGAAATGGTTACGGCGCAGAACAAGCCTGCAAACGTTCCGCAGATGGTAGCTCCGGGAAAGAAGGTCAGAGGCAGTTTTCTATTTCAGTTGCGATTCGATATATGCGTTTCTTTTGTTGCTGACGGCGAGCGTTTTGTAATAGAGCTCTTTTGCTTCTTTGTTTTTATTAGCGTATATAAGAGCGTTTATGGCAGAATTTAATGATATTTCTGCCTGTTTTCTTTTAGAAAAAGGTGTAACCAAGGAACTCCACATACCAGGAAGTGGTTTTTCTTCGTCTGAAGCCGTAAGCATACCGAGCTGATTTTCACAGAGGGAAATTAGCTCGCAAATGTCAAACCTTATATATCTTGAAATAAGCGACAGATAACAAATTCTATAGAATGAATATTCGTCACAATTTTTTGTCTTTTCTAAAAATTGACTAAACCTTTCTACCGAATACTTTATATCATCGCTTGAAACCAAACTGCTAAAGTACAGCGCGGCACGGAAGGACGTGAATTCCACGAAGAAGTTTTCCGGCCTTGTTTCAAAGGAAGTAGCGGTTTTATAGATATCCCACCAAAAGTCATAGCTTCCCGTATGCTCTAAGGTAAGTCTTTGCGTCGCGTCACATACAAGCCAGTGCAGATATTTATGATCCTCTTGCTTTACGAAGTCATAAAACTTTTTGTGGTTTAAAAGAAGCGCGTTTCCGTCTCCAAGCATTGCAAAGCTGTCAGAAATATTCCAGTAACAAAAGCCAATGTCCTCGAAATCGGTAATTTGATTACTTTCAAGCAAAGATTGCAGATATAGAATAAGATCTCTGTCTGCTTTTTCTTTTTCGCTCTTATTTACAGTAAAGCGCTGTCCGCACAGCTTAAGTCTTTTGAATTCGTTAATTATTTCAGTATTCATACCTTAAGTTTATACTGTCAGATAGGTTTTTACAAGTCTTGTGTTTTCGATGAAATTATGTTATAATATACTATGAAAAAACGAGCCGATTTCGGCTCGTTTTCGTTTTATAAACGTTAGTCTATGAACTTGTCGTGAACGGCGACTACGGCTCTGTCAGCGTCTTTTTCGTCGATGAGAACCGAGATCTTTATCTCGCTGGTAGAAATGTTCTGGATGTTGATGTTGGCATCGGAAAGAGCCTCAAACATCTTGGAAGCAACGCCCGGATGTGTTTCCATACCTGCGCCTACAACAGAAACCTTAGAGATGGAATTGTCTGCAGAAACGCTCTTAAAAGTGAGTATGTCACGCATAGACTCAATAGCGGCAACAGCCTCCTGAGACTGATCTTCGGTTACGGTGAAGGTGATGTCCTTAGTACCGTCGCGGCCTACAGACTGAAGGATTATGTCGATATTGACCTTGGCCTGTGCAAGCTTATTAAAGACTTTGAAGGCAACACCGGGGGTGTCGTCGAGACCTACGATAGCAATGCGGGAAACGTTGTTATCCTTAGCAACGCCGCTGATGAGCATTTTTTCCATATTTACTTTCTCCTTTACGATAGTACCGGGCTTAGCTTCAAGGCTGGAAAGCACTTCAAGCTGAACTCCGTATTTTTTAGCCATTTCAACAGAACGGTTATTAAGAACCTGAGCGCCGAGGGATGCAAGCTCCAGCATTTCGGAATAGGTGATCTCATCCATCTTCTTTGCCTTGGGAACTTTTCTGGGGTCCGCAGTATAAACACCGTCAACGTCGGTATATATCTGGCAAACATCTGCGTGCATGGAAGCCGCGATAGCGACGGCACTTGTATCGGAACCGCCGCGGCCGAGGGTAGTAAGATCCTCGTATTTGTTGATTCCCTGGAAGCCAGCAACAACGACAACGCGCTTTTTGTCAAGCTCGTTTCTGATCCTTTCGGGATCTACACGCTTGATACGGGCAAGAGAATGGGTAGAATTGGTCTGGAAGCCTGCCTGCCAGCCGAGAAGGGAAGTGGCGGGATAACCAAGCTTCTCGACAGCCATTGCAAGGAGGGCAATAGATATCTGTTCGCCTGCGCAAAGAAGCATATCCATTTCTCTCTTGGAAGCGCCGTCGGGATTGATCTCCTTAGCTTTTGCAATAAGATCATCTGTAGTATCGCCCTGGGCAGAAACTACAACAACGATATCGTTGCCTTTTTTGTAGTCTTCAACGATGATTCTGGCAACGTTAAATACTCTTTCGGCGTTGGCAACAGAACTACCGCCGAATTTTTTTACCATTAGAGCCATGATGTTCCTCCATTTATATTACAGTTAGTCGATAACATGGAAGGTTTTGATAACTTCGCAGGAATCTAAACTGTTGATTTGATTATTAAGGGTGATCTCTATATCTGTTTCGGTGAGAAGAGCAACCTCACCCTTGTCAGAATTAATGATATAGGAAGGAGCGGTGAATTTTGCTTCGATCTCCTTTACCGTCCTATCGGTATCGTCAGTTTTGAGACGAACATAAAATCGTGCGATATCGCCTTCGGAAGATTCGACGTAATCGTTTTCGCCGTCGTTCCAATGAAGATATTTTCGTGCAGATAAATGCTTTGCACAGTCTATAACATCGCCGACAACGGCACTGGCGGTGGGGAATTTTCCTGCGCCTCTACCGTAGAACATAACGTCGCCAACCTCATCACCGCGCACCATAATTGCATTGAAAACGTCGGAAACGCCCGAAAGCATATGGTCTTTAGAAACGAGGGCAGGATATACGTTTGCGGTGATCTTTCCGCTGTCGAGCTTGCGGGTTCGTCCGACGAGCTTAATAACGGAATTGAAACCTTCTGCATATTCTACGTCTTCAAGAGCAACGTTTGTGATACCTTCGGTCTTGACCTGCTCAGGGTATACGTGCTTGCCGAAGCCTAAGGAAGCGAGTATGCAGATCTTTCTGCAGGAATCGTGTCCCTCGATATCGGCAGTAGGATCCTTTTCGGCATAGCCCAGTTCCTGAGCAAGCTTAAGGGCATCCTCGAAGGACATATTATCCTCGATCATCTTGGTAAGAATAAAGTTGGTAGTACCGTTTAAGATACCTGTTACTTCGGTAATCTCATTAGCAGTAAGGCACTGTGCCATAGGACGGAGCACGGGTATTCCGCCGCCAACGCTTGCTTCAAAAAGAAAGTTAACGTTCTTTTCAAGTGCGATATCAAGAAGCTCGGCGCCTTTCGCGGCTACAAGCTCCTTGTTGGAGGTACAGACGCTCTTTCCTGCGAGAAGGCAGGCCTTAACATAGTCGTAGGCAAATGTGCATCCGCCCATTACCTCAACGACGATCTTAATGTCGGGATCGTTTACAATGAGATTGAAGTCTTTTATAAACTTATCGGAATAGGGAAGGCCTTCAAAATCTCGAAGATCGAGAATGTATTTAATGTTAATATCCTCTTTTGCCTTCGCGGTTATACGCTCTGCGTGGTTATAAATAATTTCTGCGACACCTGAGCCTACGACTCCGTGTCCCATAATTGCTATTTCGATCATTTTACTACCTACTTTATACGTTTTTTATTGATACGACTCCGTCAAGAAGCTCAAGAGACTTGATAAGCTCGTGTATAGGCGCTTTAAGTGAGTCGATCCCTATTACTATTGAAACAGCAGCAAGTCCGTTTTCGGGTGCGGTCTGGTTCATTGTAATAATATTGGCGCCGCTTTTAAAGAGGGCGTTGCTGAGGGAGGAGAAAACTCCTGCCCTGTCGACAAGAACAGCTTGCAGCTCAATACTGTCGGAATCGGACTCAGTGGCCTTAAAGACTGAGTCTTTATACTTGTAGAACGCGCTTCTTGAAATCCCGGAGATTGATATCGCTTCACTTGTGTTTTTCGCCGTACCGTTCTCGATAAGTTCCTTGGTTTCAATTACCTTTTTAAAAACCTCGGGAAGGGCGGCGGCGTCAACAATATAGAAGGTCTTGTTGCTCAAACTGTTCACCTCTGAAAAACAAATGTATTTACGACTAGTACACTATACCACATTTTTAATGAATATTTCAATGATTTTTTTAATAAAATATAAATATTGGCAATTTGTTTAAAAATCATCAAAAATTTTGTAAAAATGAGGTAAGAATTGACAAACAGAGTTAAAATCAACTTTATTCTTAACACTATATTTTATTCCACCGTAATAGTTTTGCTTTATTTGGCGGGAAGGTTTCTGCTTGCATATCTCTTCCCGGTAATAATAGGCATAATTGTTACCGTATTAGTCCAGCGCCCTGCAAGAGTAATTTCCTCGCGTATACGCATTAAGAAGGGCTATTGCGCACTGGTGCTTGTTTTACTGTCTTATGCGGCGATCATATCACTTGCGATAATCGGACTTTATAAGGGCGGAATATATCTTACCGAGGTATTTGGAAGCAACAGCGAAATATTCAAAAAGCTTTCTGACACCTTTTCGGAATTCGGAAACTCACTAAACTCATACGCAGAAAGACTTCCTGAAGGTATGAGATCATTAATATCGGGAATATTCGAAAAGGTCAGTGAAGGAATAGGAGGATATATATCGGGGCTTGCCAAGAGTACAGCAACCTATTTCCCAATGTTTTTTACCGGAACGATCGTTACGATAGTTGCCTCCTGTTATATTGCAAGAGATTTCGACGGCTTCAGAGAAAGCCTTAAAAGCGTGCTTAGCGAAAGAATAATGCTCGCATATCGGATGACTGCGGAACTATTTAAAGAAAATGTACTGAAGATCATACTTGGATATTTAAAATTACTGGTAATAACCTTTATTGAGCTTTTGCTTGGTCTTTTGATCCTAAGGATCGATCACGCAATAATGCTTGCTCTGCTGATTGCATTTCTCGATATGCTCCCTATAATCGGAACGGGAACAGTTCTTATTCCTTGGGGTATCTTTGAAATTGTAAATAACAATATTTATATCGGTGCAGGACTCATAATTCTATATCTTTTTATAACGATAATTAGAAACGTTGTAGAACCGAAGATCATCGGAAAACAAATCGGACTTCATCCTTTAATTGCGCTTATTTCTGTATTTATCGGCCTTAAACTAATGGGCTTTATCGGAATATTCATCTTGCCGCTTACCGTGATGCTTCTTTATAAAATGTACGACAAAGGTGTATTTGAAATTTTACTTTCCAACAAGAAAAACGGCGGATGATCCCGCCGTCTCTTTATATCGTAGCAGTAATAAGCGCCGCATAATCGCCGATCTCGTCGCCGAGCATTGCGGGTACGACTTTACAGACTGCTACCGAAGACGCAAGCGCTTCTCTTCCGATAGCTTCATTCATCGAAGGAATAAGCAAGTCTCCCGATCTTGCAAAAACGCTTCCGATTACTATTCTTTCAGGATTCAGAAGATCAATCAGTATAGAAAGTCCTTTTCCTAAATAACGACCGCATTTATCATAGACCGATTTTGCGGTCTCATCACTACTGTATGCGGCTTCAGCAAGAATCTTCGCTGTAAGGCCTCCAAGAGGCTTTTTGATATCAAAATAGGGTAGAACTTCGCCGTTTTCGTAGGCTGTTTTACAGATAGAATATCCGAGCTGCGCGATACCGCCGCCACTGCAAAAACCTTCAAAAGAGCCGGCCTTTCCGAATCCAACAGGACCGTCTTCCGCAAGGCGTATATGGCCAACCTCTCCTGCATTTCCGTTGGTCCCTTCAAAAAGCTGCCCGTTTATTATCAGACCTGCTCCGAGACCTGTCCCGAAGGTCATAAATATCATATTCTTCGTGCCTTTTCCTGCTCCGAGTCGGTGCTCTGCAAGAGCGCAGGCATTTGCATCGTTCTGAAGTTTCGCAGGAACTCCGTACCGTTCACTCAAAAGTCTGCATATCGGAAAATCCACCCACATAGGCAGATTAGGCGGACTCATTACGATACCTTTGTTTGAATCAAGAGGTCCGCCGCAGGAAATTCCTATGGCGTCCGGCTTACTATATGCCGTCATTCTGTCAGCAATGGCACAAAGTCTCTCAAGAATGGTGTAGGGTGATTCTGCCTTGTCGGTCGGAATAGTATTTTTGTTAATCACTTCAAGCTTTTCATTATCTAATCTGCCAAGCAAAACCGCGCACTTAGTGCCGCCGATATCAAAGCCAAGTAAAGTTTTCAAGTTATCACTTCCATATTAAAGCTTTATCATTCTTCCGTCGTCAAAGATGCACAAAACATCAGAAAATATGTGATTTCGATTATACTTAAAGCGCATCACCATGCTTGTATACGATTTACTCGTTTATCAGCTCTTTCAACAAAGTGCAAAAATAATCGCCGATTTCCGATGGAATATCCTTCACCAACATTACAGGAGTCTCGTCATCGCTGAAATCATATTGATACAGAAGGTGCAATTTATTTTCATAGAGTATGAAAGTAAATCCCTGCGAAGTTGAAAATGCTCCGTCTTTGCTTTCTTTATAAAAGTGTATTTCATCAGCCGTCCAATCGCCTGGATCGGTAACCGGAACCCTTTTTAAGCCTTCTTCATTGTTAAAGGATGTAAACGGGTTGTAGTCATTACTTTTTGAAAATTCAAGTAATGAATTAAATATTGAATGATCTAAATTTCCCAAATTAATTATCTGCTGATCGTTTTCATCGTGAATATTTCCTATCAGGCAAGAGAATTTAAAATTGTTTGGATCATTGTAATAGGACACTACTTCATCAAATTTTTCTTTTGCAAAATATATGTTTGGCTCTGCATTGCGGTCATAGGCAATATAACAATCATACGGTGTTTCTGAATATTTATAATAGAAATTCCCCGAAACTTTCACACCGTCATCGGAAAGAGATTCATCAAACGGATACAATTCGCCGACAAAAGCTTTTTTGTATTCTTTTCCATTAATGGTTATGATGTCAGGTTTAGCAAGGTTAGCGGCGCAGGACGAGCAACATAAAATCAAAACCAGTATAAGAATAAAATTAATGTGTTTTCTCATTATACACTCTCCTTAGCCATAATAAAAGGAATGTCACGCATGACTTTATATTTTTCCTTTTATGCATGCAAATATACCATAAAATCTATTTTTATTCAACATAATTGCACAATATGCTTTTCGACCGGAAAAAGAAAATCTTTATCGTTTTAAGTGATATTGCTTCACTTCGTTTTCAGTCTATGGGCTACAAAAAAGATATCTTCGGTAGTTTTGCGTATAAATTCGAACTCTCACATAGAAATCGAAAACATCCGCGAGGCGGATTACACTAAAAAAAGTTCGGATGGTTCAGTCCTTTCCGGTGCCGTTGCAGTAGCGGCATTTTCCCCTGTTGCAGAGTGTGCAATCCTGTTCGACCCAACCGAGACCGGCCTGGAATTTTCTCACCTCTCCTTTGCCGTTGCAATGGGTGCATTTTCCAGAGCCGTGGCAGGCAGAACACTTCTCCCAAAAGTCATCGTCATCGTCGGAGCTGACAGGCGGTGTCTCGAGAATACCACCGTCGCTGTTGGGGTCTATGTTTCGGGTGGTACGGGTGCCTGGGTCCTCTGGATCAAAGGCAATGCTGTACACCAGACTCAGCTTAAAGTAGTTATATTCTGGATAATAAGTGATACGCAGTCTTACATTAAATTCATGCTCATCATATTCGTCAATAAGCATTTTGATTTTGTCAGAAGTTCCTGTATAAATGTAGAAAAACTCATGCATTTCTATGCCGATGTAATGGGGATTCAATGTGCTTTCCACCAACTTCAACTGATACCGTTTCTCTGCCAACAGATTCAGCAGCTCCTGTTTCACTGTTTCAAAGGCGGCACCGGGATGGCTTCCGTTCCACTGTAGCTGATATCCATAGTCGCCATACTTCTTAGCCGTACTGGCCGAACAATACAAGAAGGCCTCAAGATCCGGCAATAGTGTGGAAGACGCATCTACGGTCTGCTCCGGAACTGTGGAGGGCGAGGACTCTATAATCTCAATAGGTTCAGAGGATGAGGAGGACTTGGGAAAGGAAATAGAGTCGACGGGAGATGATACTGCGGGCGTTTGCAAAGACGGCGTAGAATCTGTGACAGAAGCCTGTTCACCGCAGGCAGCCAGCAGGCTTACTAACATAACTATGGCCAGAAGCATAGCCAAAAAACGCTTTTGCATTTTCATTCCTCCATTGCGGGCGGATAAATATCCTTCCTCATTTCTTATTTATTATTTTAACACAAGCCGGAAGCTATTTCAAGTAGTGGCAAAGAAAAGCAAACCGCAACCTTGCGGTTGCGGTTTATCGTCTATGGGCTATGAAACAGCTGTTTTAGCCGATTTTGCGAATGAATTCGAACTCTCACATAACAGCTAGTTTTTAGTGATATTCCGTCTTCGACGGAGTGATATTTTCTCTTCGAGAAAGT
>CAZRHF010000097.1:0-8657 GCA_964599835.1 uncultured Eubacteriales bacterium
ATATCGCACCGAGCATAAGCGAGGTATATCGTAGTAAGCTTCCGCCGAGATCCCGTCTGCGGCGATTTTGCGACATTATCTGCGACAATGGGTCATTCTGAGCCTGCCGAACACGAAGTGCGACAACGAAGTTGTCGGAATCTCATTGTCGCAAAATTTCGACTCCGCGAAGGCAAGACCCCGGCGGCGCTGCCACCTGTAACCTGCCACCTGAAACCTGTTTTCTATCCGTCGCAGACTCCTCGCATCTTTTTTCCCTCTTCCCTGACCCCAAAAAATAAATGTAGATTTTATGCAAGTTATGTGTTATAATCGGTTTCAGAACGAAAAACAGTTCTTAAACTTTAAATGAGGTGTAAAAAAATGAAAAAGCTTTTATGTTTAGCTATGGCTGTCTGCCTTATGCTTACCGTGCTTGCCGCCTGCAGCGGAAAGACCGATGCTCCTGCCGACGACAAATCTTCTGCCCCCACAACTTCCGAGCCTGCCGGCGAAACCGCTGAGGTAGTCGACATTGCCGACTATGAAGGAACCTGGAAGCTCGGAAACGGAACCGTAGCCTGCTACACCGTTAATGCCGCTGAAAAGACGGTTACCGCTTATGCCGATAACGGAATCGTTCTCGGAACCTTTGCCGCCGTTCCTACCGCAGAGGGTCTCGTTTTAAAGATGGGCTCCTTCGGACTTGTAACCCTTAAGGATCCCACCACCCTCACCATCACCACCGTTCCCACCGTATCAAATTATTACCTTAGCGGAACCTATGAGATGATCTACGGCGAATACGTAGGCGCTACCCTCACCATGGAGGCTGCAAACTGGACCATCGACAGCGAATCCTACGATGATGCAGGTCCCTACGAGGTATTAAACGGCGAGGCTGTTCTCTCCCCCTCCAAGGAGCTTGGCGGTAACGTTTACCACAAGATCTTAGGCGGCGGAAAGGTCCTCCAGGCCTATCAGCCCTCCTCCAGAATCTATATCGAGAAGGAATACGCTGAGACCGAGAACGGCAAGGCTATGAAGAACTATTACGACCTTCTTATGAACAACTGGGTTGCTTCTGACGACGAAAGCTACACCGTAGAGTTCTCGGATAAGGGACGCGTTCTTATCGCAGGCGTAGAGATGGGAATCTGGTATCCCACCGCAACCGGCGCCACTGCCGAATTCACCGACGGCTCCACCCAGTACGTAGAATTCTCCGACTCCGGAATTAGCTTCTACTACAAGGATTTCGTCAGAGCTGAATAATTATAACAAAAAAGACCCGAAAGGGTCTTTTTTGTTAGGGAAAAGGGAAAAGGGAGGAAGGGAAACAAATTAAACCACAGATAAAAATTAGTTTCCCCTTTTCCCTCGTCCCTCTTCCCTAACGAAGTATTTTTCCTCGTCGGAGCCGAAGAAGTTTAATAATTGATCTTCTTCTGATGTGCGGTCTTGAAGTGTTCTACTAAAATATCGTGGTGGGCTTCACAGTCGAGATAATGGGCAAGGCGGTGGATGTTCTCCTCGCTTGCATCCTTATAGCCGATGGCCTTAACGTACCAGGCAAAATCGGTGTTGACGGCATTCTTCCAGCGGTCGTACCATTCGCCGCTTTTAATCGTTGCGCTTCGCTCGGCCAGCTCGGTCAGTATTTTATCCTTAAGCTCGCCTTCGGCAAGGGTAATTCCCGGACCGTCGTTTACCATAGGTACGAATTCGATTTCGCCCGTCTTGGTATCATAGCGGGTGGCCAAAAACTGATTCCAGCCGTCATTATCGCTGTTGTCGTCGTTAAATGAGGGGCGGGAAAAATGAAAATTTCCCTGACCGTAGAGGATCTTTCCGCCCTCAAATTCTTCAAAGCATCCTATAATGTGGGTATGCTGACAGAGAACGAGATCGGCACCTGCCCTGACCATTGCGCGGCAGGTCTTCATAAGACGTGGGGAAGGATAACGGCAATGCTCCTTGCCGCCGTGGTATAAAACTATAACGCAGTCGGCCTTTTCTTTTCCTTCGCGGATGTCGTCAAGGGTGTCGTAGCAGTCGAAAGGACGGGCACCCTCAAAATCTCCCTGGGCGTAGGAATATTCGTGCTCACAGACGGCAATAAGGCAGACGGTCTCGCCGTTTTTCTCTACGTAGTAGTTTTTGCGGCTGTCCTCATAGTTTTTACCGTAGCCTGTGTAGGGCATACCTACACGGTCGAGGTGACAGAGGGTGTCGGCAACGCCCTTTTTGCCAAAGTCGAAGATATGGTTGTTGGAAAGGCCGCAAACGGTGGTGCCAAGGGCCTTTACCACGTCGGCGGTGCCTCCCGAGGCCTTAAGGCAGGGACCGAATTTTTTAATACCCTCCTCGCTGTCGGTAAGGGCGGTCTCAAGATTAACGAAATTTATGTCGTTGTCTTTGAACAGCTCCTGAACGCCGGCCGAAAAAAGGGCATCAATATTCTTTTCGGCAAAATAAGGGTCGGAAAGTTTTGTCGGAGAAAGGTCTCCTACGAGCAAGGTTTTCATATAATAGCCTCCAAATGAAATTTATAATTAAATTTTAACATATCGCTGTCGTGTTTTCAAGGGGGATTATTATTTGCAAATAGCCGTAATGCCTGAAGCAAACCACATTTTCTGCCGCATAGCGCCGACATTCGTATTTTCCTCAAAATATGCTTGATTTTTTACTCCGTTATTTTATAATTGAAGTGAGCTCTGAAATTTTTGCTCAAAGAGGAGAGAAACGACGTGAACAAAGGACTCTGTGGCACAGAAACGACCCCCAGCGTTTTTGCAAGGGAAGAGTTTGAAAGGTATGCAAAACAGGTCTTCACCGACTGGGAAGACCAAAAGGATAATTTGGATATTTATATAGGAATATCCGAAAACGGCGAAACCGTTATATCCGACAGAGATGACGAAATTTTCATTAATGTTAACGGCAATAAGGGTAAGATCGTGGGAAGCAACGGCGGCGCCGTGCTTATCGCAGTTTACCGCTTCTTCCGCGAATGCGGCTGCCGTTTTCTGCGTCCCGGTAAAGACGGCGAGTACATAGCAAAATGCACTCTTTCGGAAGTAAATGTATCCTTAAAGGAAAAAGCTGCCTCAGAATTCCGCTGTATTATAATAGAGGGCGCATGCAGTATTGAAAATGTATACGACATTATCGAATATAGCCCTAAGGTTGGACTTAACAGCTATGAATTTCAGTTTAAATACTCCACCGCATTTTTCAAACGTTGGTATAACCATCCCCAAAACCCCTTAAAACAGGCAGAGGAGATTTCAACGGAATATCTTGAACAGGAAGAGGATAAGCTTAAAGCCGAGGTTAAAAAGCGCGGTATGAGACTTGTAACAATGGGACACGGCTTCACCGCATACCCAATTGGGCTTGAGATGAGCGGTTGGAACAAGGTAGACGGCGAAATGCCCGAAGAAATACGCTCCTGTCTCGCGCTGGTCAATGGCAAACGCGAGCTTATAGGCGGCTCGCCCTGTATGACTCAGCTCTGCTATTCCAACCCTGTCGTTAAAGAAAAAATTGCCGACTGGATGGTTGAATATTGCAAAGAAAATCCACAGGTTGACCTTGTTAAATTTGCGCTTGCAGACAATATAAATGTTCTTTGCGAATGTGAAAATTGCAAAAAGCTTCGCTATTCTGACCATATCGTAAACATACTTAACCGTATGGACGAGCGTATGACCGAGGAGGGTCTGCCTCAACGGGTTTCCACCTGCGTTTACATCGACAGTCTGTGGGCGCCAACAGAAGCAAAAATTAAAAATCCCGACCGTTTTTATAACGGCTTCTTCCCGATTTCTCACGTTTATCACGAGCCCGTTCCCACCGACAACATTCCCGATGAAGAGCCATATCCTTATATTCTTAACAAACTCACTCGCACCGAAGATTGCCGTAAGAATTTTGCTTTCTTAAGGCAGTGGCAGAAAACCGAGCCTGATAACTGGATCGTCGGTGAATATCATTATATGTGGGATCACTATCTTGATATCGGTTATCAAAGAATTGCACGCGTGCTATATGAGGATATAAGAAACGCTGATGTTTTTGGCTTTAAGGGAATGGGAATGTATCAGCCGCAACGCTGTGCCATTCCAACCGCTATGGGCTTCTATACCTATGGAAACACCCTTTGGAACAAAAATATTTCCTTTGAGGCGTTAAGCGAGGATTATTTCCGTCACGCTTACGGCGAAGGCTGGCAGGAGGCTTACAGCTATCTTGAGGGTCTGTCCGACCGCTACGATATGAAGATCAAGCCCGGCGGAAGAGACTATACCGCCCTCGACTGCATACCCGTTTTAGAGGAATGTATTAAAACGGTGCAGGACTTTGCTTCTGCACACAAAAACAAGAAAGACTTTGCAAGCGAGCTTGAAAGAATTTCCTGGAGCGACCTTGCGCTTCACAACAAGTACGTCGAGCGCTATCTTTCGGCAATTCTTGTCGGTCTTAAAGGCGACGAGGAGGAGGGCAAGCGCCTTATCGACGAGCTTATCCTCTGGATGTGGTCGATCGAGGACGAGGTTCAGCAGAGATGGGATATTTTGGTTCATTCGAAGCATCTTCCTATCTGGTACGACCGTCTTATGACGCGCAAACATAAAGAAGCCAATAATATAAAAGAAACCGAAGTCTTAGGCGGTGCAGGCGCCGAAGGCATAGAGGCATAATATAAATGACCCTTTCCAGGCTTGGGAAGGGTTTCTTTTTTTACCTAAATGCTTTAGTGCAGTATATTCGGCGACTCCTGCAACCGTCTGATAAGTTGCCGCGGCATCCCTTTATACAGTGCGGTGCAGATACCTCGCGACTGTTCACTGTAACCTGAAATAAATTTATTGACTTAAAGCGTTAAATATTATATAATAAAGCAATATATTGGATAATTATGTTTAATAGAGGTGTAATCAATGCATTGGTCAGAAGAAATAGCACAAAAAATTATCGAAAGAAACCCGAATAAAGAGGAGTACGTCTGCGCCGCAGGTATTTCCCCCTCGGGCTCTATTCACATCGGAAACTTCCGTGATATCGCTACCAGCTATTTTGTAGTTAAAGCCCTTCGCAAAATGGGCAAAAAGGCCCGTCTTCTCTTCTCCTGGGACGAGTTCGACCGTCTTAGAAAGGTTCCCGTAAACGTTGCCGCCGAGACCGTTGGCTTTGAAGAGCACATCGGCAAGCCCTACGTAGACGCTCCCGACCCCTTCGGTAGCACGGAATCCTACGCAAAGCATTTTCAGAACGAGTTTGAGGCTTCCATAAAGAAGTTCGGAATCGATATGGACTACCGCTATCAGGCAAGCCAGTACAGAAGCGGAAAGTATGCCGAGCACGTTATCCACGCTCTTAAAAACAGAGAAAAGATATTTGATATCCTCGACTCCTTCCGTACTCAGGACGCAACTGAGGACGAAAGAAAGAATTACTATCCCGTCGGTATCTACTGCTCACATTGCGGCAAGGACACCACCAAAATAACAAAGCTTTCCGATGACTGCAAGGTTGCTGAATATGAGTGTGAGTGCGGTCACAAGAGTTCCTTCAATTTTGAGACCGACTTTAACTGCAAGCTTGCCTGGAAGATCGACTGGCCTATGCGCTGGATGTATGAGGGCGTCGACTTCGAGCCGGGCGGAAAGGATCACGCCTCCCCCACCGGCTCCTATCAGACCAGCCGAATAATCGCTAAGGAGATCTACGGCTACGAGGCTCCCCTCTTCCAGGGCTATGAGTTTATCGGAATCAAGGGAACCACCGGCAAAATGTCCGGCTCCTCGGGACTTAATCTTACCCCCGATACCCTTTTAAAGCTCTACGACCCCGAGATCATTCTCTGGCTCTATTCCAAGACCGAGCCCACCAAGGCCTTTAACTTCTGCTTCGACGACGAGATCCTTCGTCAGTATTTTGAGTTTGACCGAATGATGAATGCTTTTGTCACCGGTAAGGCCGACGAGCATATCAGCTCCATTATGGAGGGCGCCCTTATTGAGGGCAGAACGGCCGAGACCGTTTCGATGCAGCTTCTCGTTTCCTTAGGCTCCATCGTTGATTTCAACGTTCCCATGCTGGAGACGGTGTTTGAAAAGATCGGAACCCCCTATAAATATGAAGAGTTCAAGGAAAGACTCGACCGCGCAAAATTCTGGCTTGAGCAGTGCTCTCCCGAAAGCGTCAACAAGCTTCGCGAGACCAGAAATTTCGAGGTTTACGCAGAGCTTGACGAGCAGGAAAAGGCCGCCGTTAAGATGCTCTTTGAATATCTTTCTACCGACGGCTACTCCCTTGACGACCTTAACACCGAGCTTTATGCAATTCCTAAGCGCATCTACGGCGAGGATATGGACCAGAAGGCACTTAAGGCCATTCAGGGCAAGTTCTTCAAGAACGTTTATAAGCTTCTTATCGACAAGGAGCAGGGCCCCCGTCTCTATCTCTTCCTCTTTGCGGTTGAAAAGGAGCGTTACGTAAAGCTTCTCGATTTCTCTTATCCCCAGACCGAGGAAGAAAAGGAACTTGACGCTAAGGCCGAAGCTGAGGCAAAAGCCAAGGCGGACGAGCCCAAGGCCGACCCAATTAAGGAGCAGATCACCATCGACGAGTTCGACAAGGTAGATATGCGGGTCTGCAAGATCTTAAAGGCAGAGGAGATCAAAAAATCTCATTCCTGCTTAAAGCTCACCCTTGACGACGGTCTCGAAGGACGGGTCATCGTTTCTTCTATAAAGAACGAGTATACCCCCGAACAGCTTGTAGGAAAGAAGATAATCGTTATCGCAAATTTAAAGCCTGCCAAGTTCTCTGGCGTACAGTCAAACGGTATGCTTATTGCCGCAACCGCTGAAGAGTGTGGCTGTAAGGTAATTTTCGTGGACGATTCGGTTCCCACCGGAACGGCTATCCACTAAAAATCACAAAGGAGAAGGTTTTATGGATTCACAAACCCTACAAACCCTGATAGCGATGGTCGTTTATATGGCCGCAGTTATCGTTATCGGAATCGTATTTGCTAAAACAGCTAACAAAAGCTCGGAAAACTATTTTCTCGGCGGACGCAGTCTCGGTCCCTGGGTAACCGCAATGAGCGCCGAGGCCTCGGATATGTCGGGCTGGCTCCTTATGGGTCTTCCCGGTGTAGCCTACTGGTGCGGACTTGCCGACGCCGCCTGGACGGCTATCGGTCTTGCCCTCGGTACCTATTTCAACTGGCTTATCGTCTCAAAAAGACTTCGCCGCTATTCTATAAGGGCCAATAATTCTATTACCCTGCCCGACTTCTTCTCCAACCGTTTCAGAGAGAAGAAAAAGGTCATTATGATACTTGCCGCCCTCTTTATCCTCATTTTCTTCACGGTCTACGCCGCAAGCTGCTTCGTTACCTGCGGAAAGCTTTTCTCTACCCTCTTCTTCGGCGGTAACTACTACGTTGCAATGATGGTTGTTGGCGCGGTCTTCGTTCTTCTTTACACCATCCTCGGCGGCTTCCTCGCCGAATCGGCCTCCGACTTTATGCAGGCCATCGTTATGATCGGTGCACTGACCGTAATCGTTATTATCGCAACAATAAGCGCAGGCGGAATAGGTGCCGTGGTTGAAAACGCACAGTCCATTCCCGGATTTTTCGAGTTCTTCGGTCTTGCCGATCCCGTTACCAACGCCGACGAAGTTCAGCAGGTCGTAAACGGCGTACCTCAGTTTGCCGCCACCGCAAAGCCCTACGGCTGGCTCTCGGTCGTATCAATGCTGGCTTGGGGTCTCGGCTACTTCGGTATGCCTCAGGTACTCCTCCGCTTTATGGCCATCCGCAAGGAGAAGGAACTTAAGATGTCGAGAAGGATCGCTATGGTATGGGTGGTAATCTCCCTTGCCGTTGCAGTATTCATCGGTATTATCGGACGTCAGCTCTTCCCCGTAGAGCATCTCACCTCTTCCTCTGCCGAAAACATATTCATAACCCTTTCCACACATTTTCTGCCTCCCATTATCGCAGGACTCGTTATGGCCGGAATCCTTGCCGCTACCATCAGCTCCTCCGATTCCTATCTTCTCATTGCCGCATCTGCGGTTGCTAAGAACATATTTCAGGGCGTTGTTAAGAAGAACGCCACCGACAAGCAGGTTATGTGGGTAACCCGTATCACCCTTCTGGTTATCGCCCTTATTGCCATCATTATGGCTCTGGACGAAAACAGCGTCATCTTCAATATCGTTTCCTTTGCTTGGGCAGGCTTCGGTGCGACCTTCGGCCCCCTTATGATATTCTCCCTCTTCTGGAAGCGTATCAACGTACCGGGAGCTATAGCCGGTATGGTCAGCGGTGCCGCAATGGTATTTATCTGGAAGCTTGTTATCAAGCCCATCGGCGGACTTTTCGCAATCTACGAGCTTCTCCCCGCATTCATTGTTTCCTGCATCGCGATCGTTGTCGTATCCCTCCTCACCAAGGCTCCTTCGAAAGAGATCGAGGAAGACTTCGAAGCCGTTAAAACAGGAGCAGTAGAACAGTAAAAACAAAAAAGACCCGAAAGGGTCTTTTTTGTTAGGGTCAAGCGGCTACGCCGCAATGATGTGTGCTTCGCACATAATGTTCGGCTGACGCCGAATGATGAATGATGTGTTGCCTACGGCAACATTAAGGT
>CAZRHF010000098.1:0-8622 GCA_964599835.1 uncultured Eubacteriales bacterium
AAGGGTTCCGTGTTGCACTTGCAACCAATCCTTTGTTCCCATCTGTTGCTACCGAGAGCCGTATTCGTTGGGCTGGGCTGAATCCTGATGATTTTGAACTTTATACTACCTACGAGACCTCTCGCTATTGCAAGCCTAACCTTGATTATTACAAGGCAATACTGAATCAGTTACAAGCATCACCGGAGGAATGTCTGATGGTCGGTAATGATGTGGCTGAGGATATGGTCGCAGAGCAGCTCGGCATGAAGGTCTTTCTGATTACCGACTGCCTGATCAACAAGCAAAATATTGACATCTCTGTTTATCCGAATGGAGATTTTGACAAACTAATTGAGTACATCGAAAACTTATAAGAGCATATTAAAGGAGATTATATTATGGCACAGCACATCAAACTAAACCCTACTGAACTGAAAATTCTACGCACCGTAGATAAACGGCTTATGTCCTACAATGTAGAAATGACCGAGATCACAGGCGGCACCTTCTGGAAAGCCTATACACCCGGACAAATTGCAGGAACCGAAGAATTTAAGGTGTCGGGAACACTCGATGACTTTACCTCTATGGCAGACCTTATGCAGTATTATCCGCCGATCAATCTGTACGATGAAAAACTGCGTAAGCGTGCAAAGGAGCTTGGAACCGCTTGGATTCGCGTATCAGGCTCCTGGGCAACCAAAACCTATTACGATTTTGACGGAACGACGGGCGGCAAAGCCCCCGAAGGCTATGCCAGCGTACTGACCAAGGAACAGTGGATCGGTGTCCTTGATTTTGTAAAGGCTGTAAACGGCAAGTTGCTTATCTCTGTAAGTAACTGTGCAGGCGACCATCCGAACGGCGCTCCTCTCGACCTGACACAGACCAAGAAGATATTTACCCTCAGTCGCGAATACGGAGTGGATATCGATGCCGCCGAATTTATGAACGAGCCGAATATGCTTGCTATGTCCGGTGCTCCCAAAGGATACACCGCCGCAGATTATGCAAGAGACCAGGATATTTTTAACGGCTGGGTACGGGAAAACTACCCGAACTGCCTTATCGTCGGCCCCTGCTCGCTGGGTGACGGTGCCATGGGCAATCCGGATACAAAGGATGCGGGTGCAGGTATCGGTATTATGATGGAGATGTGTACCACGGATGACTTGATGAACGGCACTAAAGTTCCTCTTGATGTGTTTAGCTACCACTATTACAATGGCATCTCCGAGCGACTTGCGTCTATGATGCCGGCAGGTCATTGGAGTGGCAGCGAAGCGCACACCGATGCGTATTTAGCGGTTGCGCCAAGCAACGCCAAAGCCTATGCACCGCTCAGAGACAAATATGTTCCTGGCGGTCAGATGTGGGTAACGGAATCGGGTGACGCAGGTGGCGGCGGCGACACTTGGGCTTCCACTTATCTTGATGTTCTCCGTACGCTCAATGAGCTCGGCAGCTTTGCAACCATTACCGACGGCGTGATCTTCCACAACACGCTGGCATCCTCTGACTATGGCTTCCTGCAGCACGGTACCTTTGAGCCTCGCCCCAATTATTTTGCTGTTCTGCTCTGGAATACCCTTATGGGAACGAAGGTGTATGACTGCGATAATCCCGATACGGAAGGTGCTCATATCTATTGCCATTCCCGCCGAGACGGTAAAGACGGCTGTGTGTATCTCATTATCAATAATTCATTGACGGATACAACCACCGTAGAGCTTCCTTGTGATGCTGAAATCTACACGCTTTCGGGTAATGGTGATATCCGTAGCAGAGTGATGTATTTAAACGGCAAGCTGTTGGCAATAAACGAAAACGGAGAACTTCCCGAACTCAACGGCAAGCAGCAAAACGCCGAAACCGCAGAATTGGCTCCTGGTACTTGTAGCTTTATTGTTATGTGACAAATTATTTGCATTTATCGATACATTGAATTATTTTTAAAGAACACAAGTTTATTTTAAATTTATAAAATCTTCGTATAATCTTGAAGGTACGTAAGGAGGGATATTATGATAATCACGGTTGTCTGCGATGTGCTTGGTGAGGAAAATAACGGAACGACCATAGCCGCGATGAACTTTATCAGATATCTCAAAGAAAAGGGACACACAGTACGACTGCTTTGCTGTGATAAGGACAAGGATGGCCTCGAAAACGTATACGTAGTTCCGAATATGAGCTTTGGTAAACTTTTAAACGCATACGTTAAAAAGATAGGTGTTACGATCGCCAAGCCACAGGAAGACGTTATAAGAGCCGCTGTAACCGGAGCGGATATCGTACACAGCATACTTCCCTTCGGTCTGGGAATGAAAGCTGCAAGTATTGCAAATGAAATGAAAATCCCGATTACCGGCAGTTTTCACATGCAGGCCGAAAATCTGACCTCGTACATAAAGCTTAATAAATTCGGAAGCTTAAACCGTACGGTCTATAAATTTATTTATAAACATTTTTACTGCAAGCTTGATGCTGTACATTATCCGACAGAATTTATACGAAGAACCTTTGAAAAGAACATAAAAACGAGTACAAACGGTTACGTTATCTCTAACGGCGTTCATTCCTATGTTGAAAAAAGAAGCGTTAGCCGCCCGTCTGAACTTGAAGATAAGATCATTATCCTTACTACAGGACGTTATGCGAGAGAAAAATCACAGGATACGCTTATAAAGGCTGTAAAATATTCGAAGTATAAGGATAAAATCCAGCTTATACTCGGAGGTCAGGGAGTAAAGGAAAAGAAATATAAGCACATGGCAAAAGCACTCCCCGTCTCCCCTGTTTTTAAGTTTTATTCTCGAACAGAAATTATTGACGTGCTGAACTATTCCGACATTTACGTTCATTCTGCCGAATGTGAGCTTGAAGGTATCTCCTGCCTTGAAGCTATTGTCTGCGGCAAGCTGACAATAGTATCTTCCTCGAAGAAGTCGGCAACAAGAGAATTTGCAATCGACGGTAAGTGCGTATTTAAAAACAGAGATCCAAGATCATTGGCCAAAGTCATAGATTATTGGATAGATCACCCAGAAGAAAAAGTAAAATATGAAAAGCTTTATCTTGAGAAGGCGGGCGGATATTCGTTAGAACAATGTATGGAGCGTATGGAAGATATGCTTTATGACGTTATGAAGAAATATGGAAAAGAAAAAGATTTATTACACAGATGAAATTAATGAGGATTACGCACTCTTAAAGATCGATACAAAGAAGGTTGACGGCAGTTATAAATACGAGCACGGAAATGCTTTTTGGAAGCTTGGCGCTTTCATTCTTTACTATATAGTTGCAATACCTCTTGTTTGGCTTTTTGAAAAGATAGTTCTCGGAGTCAGATTTGTTAACAAAGGCGCGGTCAAAAAATTAAAGAACGGCTGCTTTCTGTACGGAAATCACGTAGGATTTTACGATGCTTTTACGCCGAATCTTATATCCGTACCAAGAAGGAATATGATACTTGTCGGCCCCGACACGGTTTCCATTAAGGGACTCAGAACGGTAGTTGAAATGCTTGGTGCTGTGCCTATTCCTACCGGATTTTCAGGCATGAAAAGCTTTCTCAAGGCAGTTGAGGGTCACCACATAAAGGGTCGGAATATCACGGTATATCCCGAAGCCCATATTTGGCCTTATTTTACGGGCGTAAGGAACTTTTCAGACAGATCCTTTTCCTATCCAGTAAAACTCGGCGCGCCTGTCGTAGCCTTTTTTACCGCGTATTCCAAACCCAAGGGAATATTTTCATTTTTAAGAAAAGCAAATGTTACCGTTTATGTGTCGGAACCGTTCTATGCGGATGATAATCTTACCGACAAAGAAAATCAGAAAATGCTCAGGGATAAGGTCTATAACTTTATGCTTGAAAAATCGGGATACAGCGATTATTCAGTAATAGAATACATAAAGACAGAGAAAACGGAAGAAACCGCTATGGTGTAAAAGAGATCAATACCGCATTTTGACGGTATTGATTTTCTTTATTTATGGTGATATAATATAATTGGTGATAACGAATGAAAATTTTTAATTCCGTTACAGAACTTGTCGGCAACACTCCCCTATTAAGGCTTAATGCTTTTGAGAAAAACCACGGACTTGATGCATGCGTTTTTGCAAAGCTCGAATATTTTAACCCTGCAGGCTCCGTTAAGGACCGTGTTGCCCTAAAAATGATCGCCGATGCTGAGGCTTCGGGTAAGATATTCCCCGGTTCTACCCTTATCGAGCCCACTTCTGGTAACACAGGAATAGGAATTGCGGCGATAGGCATTTCCAAGGGATATAAGGTAATTATAGTAATGCCCGATACGATGTCGGTTGAACGCATTAAAATTATGAAGGCATACGGCGCCGAGGTCGTGCTTTCCGACGGAAAAACGGGTATGTCAGGAGCTATTGCAAGGGCAGAGGAGCTTGCTAACGAGCTTGAAAACGCAGTAGTTATGGGACAATTCGTAAACCCGTCAAATCCCGATGCTCATTTTTGCACTACGGGACCCGAAATATTTAACGGCACCGACGGAAAGGTCGATATAGTGATCTCCGCCGTCGGCACGGGCGGTACAATTACTGGCATTGCAAAATATTTGAAGCCGAAAAAGCCTGAGGTTAAAATTATCGGAGTAGAGCCCCTTACCTCTCCCGTGCTCTCGGGAGGTACAGCCGGGCCGCATAAAATTCAAGGTATCGGTGCAGGTTTCGTTCCCGAAATACTTGAAACCGATCTGATCGACGAGGTCATAAAGGTATCAAATGAAGACGCCTACTCCTTCGGACGGGAAATTTCAAAAACCGAAGGCCTGCTTGTAGGAATCTCCTCGGGTGCCGCTCTTGCAGGTGTCTGCGAATTGGCAAAAAGGCCCGAAAACAAGGATAAGAATATTGTGGTTATCCTTCCCGACACAGGAATGAGATACCTTTCTACCGAAGGCTACTATTTATAAGTGAGGTAGGTTTATGTTGCATTTTTTAAAGGCTGCTTCCGAAGTAAAAACTGAAGCAAATCATATAGAAATTTTTATGGAAACCGCACTTCCGTATATAATCACTGTTCTCGAAATTATGGGAATTTTGGTCGTTGTCTGGAGCGCTGTTAACTCCTTCAGAAAGTTTATTCTAAAGGAATTCTTAAAAAAAGAGCATAACATTCAGTTTTATTTTGCAAGCGGT
Source organism: uncultured Eubacteriales bacterium (assembly GCA_964599835.1). Classification (GTDB taxonomy): domain Bacteria; phylum Bacillota; class Clostridia; order Oscillospirales; family Acutalibacteraceae; genus SFWF01. The sequence goes on from CAZRHF010000098.1 coordinate 5,170, forward strand.
CTTGCAACGGGACTTGAATTCAAGATGGCAGCAGAGATACTTAAGACCGTGCTTGTACGAAATATAGATGAGCTTAAAGTTCTCGGCGCAGTTATCCTGCTTCGAGCTCTTCTGAGTATTCTTATTCACTTCGAAATGAAACACAATAAGGCAGAAAAATAATTAAAGACGGCTTTTAGCCGTCTTTTTTCTTGCACTGCATACCGTTATGATCTATTTCGTAATTTTCCTTATAGATGAGCTCGTCAATAAACACAAATTCATATCCGTCTTTTTTAAGTGTTTCAAGTATTCGTGGCAAGGCTTCGGGGGTACATTCTGCGTCATTGTGGAAAAGAACGATCGAACCGTTTTTCACCTTGCCTGTTACCCTTTTGTAAATGCTGTCTGCCGTTGCATTATCCTTCCAGTCGAGACTGTCGACGTCCCACTGAATGGTATACATACCAAGGTCTTCTGCGGCTTCTATGGTCGCGTTGTCATAGTCACCGTAGGGAGGACGAAATAGTGTGGGTGATCTTCCGGTAATTTCGGATATCTTATTGTTACAGGTAGATAGCTCGTCAAGCTTTTGTACACCGTCGATCTTTGTCATATAAGGGTGGGTATTAGAATGATTCATTATCTGATGTCCCGCCTCGTGGAGCTGTTTTACCGATTCGGGATATTTATCTACCCAGGTTCCGACTACGAAAAAGGTCGCCTTAGCGTCGTATTCGTCAAGAATATTGATAAGCGTTTCGGTATCATCATTTCCCCAGGCGGCATCAAAGGAAAGTGCAACCTTCTTTTCCTCGCAGTCAACGCAGTAGATTGGTAATAATCTGTTTGAGTTTGCCATAACACCTACCGAACAGATTATGGCAAAGATCGACGCCAAAAAACAGCAACAAAACACCGTAATATGCTTCTTTGTAATGACTATATATTTCATACTGATTCTCCTAAAATATTTATCTGTTAAAATATATTAAAACTACCCTGTCCCTTATTACTAAAAGCAGTTTGTTAAAAAGTTAACTTTGTTGACACGGGGTATATTAGGATGTATAATTGTAAATGTATAAATATGTATAAATATTTATAAATCTGCAATTACGAGGTTGAAAGTATGTTTTCAAAGTTACACGGCGTACACGTTCCGCATCGCAAAAACACTTCTAAGCTTTCTGCGATAAGAATGCCTTCGCCTAAGTCGGTTACCATACCTATGAATATGCATATCGGAGCCCCTTCGAAGCCGGTCGTTAAGGCCGGTGACGAGGTCAAGGTCGGTCAGCTTATTGCCGAAGCCGGCGGTTTTGTCGGCGTTCCTATGCATGCAACGGTTTCAGGTAGGGTCACCGCTGTTTCCCCCATCATTACTTCAAACGGCGCACAGACTACCGCCGTTACTATAGAATCCGACGGAGAAATGACTCTTTTTGAAGGCTGTACTCCACCCGAGGTAAGCGATTACGGTAGCTTTATTGACGCCGTAAGGGCATCGGGTGCAGTCGGTCTCGGCGGTGCAGGATTTCCTACCGCAGTTAAGCTTGACGTTAAGGACACAAGCCGAATTGAAGAGGTTGTTATAAACGGAGCCGAATGCGAGCCATATATCACCAGCGATACCCGTACAATGATAGACGATGCTTCGTCTGTAAAAGAAGGCGTAGAGCTTTTAAAGAAATACCTCGATGTTAAAAAGGTCGTAATAGGTATAGAGAAAAACAAGCCCGAGGCAATAAAAAAGATGCAGGAGGTATTCACAGAAGATGTTGAAGTTTCTGTTAAGGCGCTCCCCTCTCTTTACCCTCAGGGCGGTGAAAAGGTTCTTGTCTATAACTGCACCGGTAAGATCGTTCCCGAAGGCAAGCTTCCTATAGACGTCGGTGTTGTTGTTCTTAACTGCACTACCCTCGCCTTTATTGCAAAGTACGTAGCTACGGGTATTCCTCTTGTGGAAAAGACGATTACGGTAGACGGAAGCGCTGTTTCAAATCCTCAAAACGTTACCGTACCCATAGGAACCTCTATGCAGGACGTTTTTGATTTTTGCGGCGGACTTAAAGAAGAACCGAAAAAGGTATTCTACGGCGGACCTATGATGGGTATTTCAGTACCCGACACCTCGGTGCCCGTCCTTAAGAACACGAATGCAATTATTGCTCTTAATTCCGCAGATGCCGTTTTACCCGAACCCACGCCCTGTATCCGTTGCGGAAAATGTGTTGATGCCTGCCCCTTAAGACTTATGCCTTTGGAGTTTGCACGCGCACTTGCAACAGATGATATGGAGCTCCTTGAGAAGAGAAAGGTAAACATTTGTATGGAGTGCGGATGCTGCTCCTTTGTATGCCCCGCACGCAGACCTCTTGTTGAAAACAACAAGCTTGCCAAGGCTAAGCTTCGCAAATATCAGGCAGAAAAGAACGGAGGTAACAACTGATGGGAAAGCTTGTTTTATCCGTTTCTCCCCACCTCAGAGGCAAAACCAACACAACGCTGATAATGCTTGACGTCGTTATTGCACTCATACCTACCGCAATTGCGGCGACCCTTATATTCGGAATTCGTGCCGCACTTCTTACTGCGGTATGCGTTGCATCCTGCGTATTATCCGAATACCTTTTCAACCTTATTTGCAAAAAGCCAAATTCCATCGGTGATCTTTCGGCAGTTGTTACGGGAATCATACTTGCCTTCAATCTCCCCGTTAGCCTTCCAATATGGATGGCGGTTGTTGGCAGCGTTTTTTCTATAGTCGTTGTAAAAATGCTTTTTGGCGGAATTGGTATGAACTTTGCAAACCCCGCTCTTACCGGCCGTATATTTATGTTCATTACCTTCGGTGAAGCAATGTCGACCTATGGCAGAGCGGCCGCCGACTCCTTCTTTAAGCTTAATCTCAACCCTGCTACAGATCTTATTGCAGGCAGCACTCCCCTTTCCGAGCCTGCAAGTGTAGGAATAATAGACCTGTTTCTCGGAAAGACCGGCGGATGCATCGGCGAAACCTGCTCACTTACACTTCTCCTCGGCGGAATCTATCTTTTAGTTCGAAGAGTCATATCCCTTCATATTCCTCTTACCTTTATAGGCGGGCTCTTCGTTATGAGTCTTTTCGTCGCACCCCAAGGTACCGAAGCTTTACAGTTTGCAGCTATGCAGATACTTTCGGGCGGAGTTATGCTCGGTGCGATATTTATGGCTACCGACTACGTTACCAGTCCTTGCACAAAATCAGGACGCGTGGTTTTCGGTCTCGGATGCGCCGTTATTACCTTTCTTATCAGAAACTGGGCCAGCGCCACCGAAGGCGTTTCCTTCGCTATTCTGATTATGAATATCCTTACCCCACACATTAACAACCTCACCGCATCACAACCCTTTGGAGGTGTAAAGGCGAAATGAAAAAGAATTTGAAAAGCATTATTGTTTTAACCTGCATCTGTCTTGTCGTTGCGCTTC
>CAZRHF010000099.1:0-8598 GCA_964599835.1 uncultured Eubacteriales bacterium
GATACCGAGGTTTACTCCAACACCGGCGGACAGGCCTCCAAGGCTTCCAACATCGGTCAGGTTGCACAGTTCGCTGCTGCCGGTAAGGCTATCGCCAAGAAGTCTCTTGCCGAGATCGCTATGTCCTACGGTTACGTATACGTAGCACAGGTTGCTATGGGCGCCGACCAGAATCAGACCCTTAAGGCTATCAAGGAAGCTGAAGCTTACGACGGACCCTCCATCGTTATCTGCTACTCTCCCTGCGAAATGCACTCCATCAAGGGCGGTATGGTCAACTGCCAGAAGGAAATGAAGAAGGCTGTTGCCTGCGGATACTGGGATATGTTCCGTTACAATCCTGCTCTTAAGGCAGAAGGCAAGAACCCCTTCAGCCTCGACAGCAAGCCTGCTACCGACGATTACAAGGAGTTCATCCTCGGCGAAGCACGTTACTCTTCGCTTACCCGCTCCTTCCCCGACCGCGCAGAGGCTCTCTTCGATCAGGCATCCGACGCCGCAAAGGCTCGTCGTGCTCACCTCGAAAAGCTTGTTGAGCTCTACGGTAAATAATTTCTAATCTAAAAACGCTATCGCTAAAACAGCGATAGCGTTTTTTCTTTAATACGAAAAAAGCTTGTCTCGGATATTACGAGACAAGCTTTTTATATATCCTTAAATAATTCTTCAATAAGAACTCCGCGGGGTTCCTGGGAGGTGGAGAAGACTATCTGCGTTTCGGTGGGGCCGAAGGTCTGAAGCTCGCCGATGAAATGATCGAGATTTTCGGTGCTGTCGAAGGCCACCTTGATTATCATTGAATAATCTCCCGTAACACAGCTACATTCAATTACGTTGGGATGGGCGCAGATGTAGGGGTAAAATTCGGCCTTCTGCTGAGGGGAGACCTCAAGATTTATAAAGGCGATTATGGGAAAGCCCAGCTTCTTATAATTAAGCTTTACCGAATAGCCGCTTATAACACCGTCCTGCTCCAGTTTTTCAATTCTTGCGGCGGTGGCAGGGGAGGAAAGGTAAACGCTTTCTGCTAACTGCTTTAGGGGCATTCGGGCATTTTTTTCTAAAAGTGAGAGTATTTTAATATCGATCTGATCCATTTTTCTTTCTCCAATTTATTGAACTGATTAATAATATAAACCGAAAACCTGATTTTGTCAAGCTAATTAAGGCCTTAAACTTAATTTTTTAAGTTAAAAACCAATCTTTCCTTAATTGTTGAAAATTTCATAGTTTTGTGATATACTATATCTGGTTTTAAAAACTACTTATATAAATCTCAAAAACTATTTAGGTGATAAAATGAGCTCATCAGTCAAATTAATTCATTATACAAAAGGGGAGGAGATATTCAATTTTGTCTCCCATATTGCCGCAGGCGGCCTTTGCATTTTGGGCACGGCTTTGCTTGTTGTCCTTGCCGTTTTTACCGGCGACGCCCTGTCGGTCGTAAGCTGTGCAGTCTACGGAGCCTCTATGATAATCCTCTACACAATGTCGGGCCTTTACCACGCCTTTAAAGGTGAAAGAGTAAAAAAATTTTTTAGAATTATGGATCATAATACCATATTCCTGCTTATCGCCGGAACCTATACGCCCTATTCGCTTATTGCCCTTCGCGGCACCGTTGGCTGGGCACTTTTCGGTGTTATATGGGGTATGGCGGTAATCGGAATAATATTAAACTCTGTAAATCTTGAAAAATATAAGATTATTTCAATGATATGCTACATCGTTATGGGTTGGGCGGTAATTTTCACAATTAAGCCTCTCATAGCGGCAATTTCAACCTTTGCCCTCGTCTTCCTTGTAGCGGGCGGGGTGGCCTATACCGGCGGAATATTCTTCTATGCAAAAAAGCGCATAAAATACTTCCACAGCGTGTGGCATCTCTTCGTGGTTTTGGGAACGGTTTTACAATATGTTTCGGTAGTAAATATGGTTATATTATCAAATTAAGCAAACACGAATAATCCGAACCTGCCTAAAACGGCATAATTTCGGTTATTTTCGGTTTGTCGTCATCCGCAGGCGCCAGCCTTACGAACTCCTCCGCGCCAAAAATCTCTCGAAATTCTGCACCTTTTAGGTCGAAGAATTTTAAAGGGGAGAATTTTTGGCTGTGTGAGGCACAAAACGCGGTTAATCCTGTCGGATTAACGAGTATTTTAACAATGCAAAGACGAAAATCCTCCCTTTAAAATCAGGTTAGGATTGTTCGTGTTTGCTTAAGCAAAGGACGGGGTATTTTCGGATATCCCGTCTTTTTACAAAGATGACGATTTTTACAATGTATTTTAATGAAAAACGGCGAAATTGCAATACCCAAACTAAATAAAATGTGCTAAAATAAAGTGAAATATGCTTTATATAAAGCAGGAGGTATGAACAATATGAAATTAACCTTCAGATGGTACGGGCAGGACGACCCCGTGACACTGGAAAAGATCTCTCAGATACCTACTATGAGCGGTATCGTTTCGGCCGTTTACGACGTTAAGCCCGGCGGAGTCTGGAGCACATCCAGCATCGAAAAGATAAAAAATGATGCCGCCGCCCACGGACTTGAGTTCGAGGTAGTCGAAAGCGTTCCCGTCCCCGAGGACATTAAGCTGGGAACCGAAAAGGCACCTGAGCTTATCGCAAACTACTGCGAAAACGTCCGCAGACTGGGCAAAGCAGGAGTTAAATGCATCTGCTACAACTTTATGCCGGTCTTCGACTGGCTCAGAAGTGAGCTTGAGCATCAACAGCCCGACGGCGCAAACGCCCTTGCCTACGACGAGGAGACCGTCTTAGCAATGGATCCCTTAAAGGGTGACCTGGCCCTTCCCGGCTGGGACGCAAGCTACACCAAGGAAGAGCTTAAAGACCTTATAAACGCCTATAAGGAAATGGGTGAGGAGCAGCTTTGGAAAAACCTCGAGACCTTTCTTAAGGCGGTAATTCCCGTTGCCCACGAAGCAGGAGTTAATATGGCCATTCACCCCGACGATCCGCCGTGGGGAATGTTCGGCCTACCGAGAATCATCACCAATGCCGAAAACCTTCGCAGATTCTTAAATCTCGTTCCTATGAAGGAAAACGGCCTTACCCTCTGTACAGGCTCCCTCGGCGCTAACCCCGAAAACAATCTTGTAGAAATGTGCACCGAATTTGCCGACCGCATCCACTTCTTACACCTCCGCAACATTAAATATACCGGAAACCGCAAGTTTGAAGAGGTAGGACATCCCACCGACTGCGGATCTATTGATATGTTCGGCGTTGCAAAGGCTCTCGTCGATAACGGCTTCGACGGCTATGTCCGTCCCGACCACGGCCGTATGATATGGGGCGAAACGGGACGTTACGGCTACGGACTTTTCGACCGTGCCCTCGGCGCTACCTACATCGCAGGCCTTTTCGAAGCTATTGAAAAAACAAAATAAGAAAGGTGATATAAATTGAGTAAAGTTATCGTAATCACCGGCGCAGGCGGAGTTCTCTGCTCTGACTTTGCCCGTTTTTTGGCCGAAAAGGGAAATAAGGTTGCCCTTCTCGACATAAACGAGGAGGCCGCCGCAAAGGTTGCCGAAGAAATTACCGCTAAGGGCGGCGTCGCCAAGGCTTATAAATGCAACTGTCTTGAAAAAGCAAGCGTTGAAGCCGTACACGGGGCCGTAAATGCCGACCTCGGCCCCTGCGACATCCTCATTAACGGCGCAGGCGGAAATAATCCCCGCTGTACCACCCTCCATGAGGAGTATGAAAAGGGTGACGAGTCAACCGACGAGTTTTTAACCTTCTTCAACATTCAGGAAGCAGGCTTTGACTTCGTTTTCGACCTCAACCTTAAGGGCGTCCTTCTTCCCAGTCAGGTATTTATGAAGGATATGCTGGGCAAAAAGGGTTGCTGTGTTCTTAACATATCTTCTATGAACGCCTACCGTCCTTTAACCAAAATTCCTGCGTATTCTGCCGCAAAGGCCGCCGTTTCCAACTTTACACAGTGGCTTGCGGTTCACTTTGCAAAGGAAAATATCCGCGTAAACGCCATCGCACCGGGATTTTTCGTTACCAACCAGAACCGCGCCCTTCTCTTTGACGAGGAGGGTAATCCCACCGCCAGAACCAAAAAGATCCTTGCCGCTACTCCTATGGGACGTTTCGGCGATTCCGAGGAGCTTCTCGGTACGGTAGAATGGCTTTTAGATGAAACCAAAGCAGGCTTTGTAACAGGAGTAACCGTTCCCATCGACGGCGGCTTCTCAGCATATTCGGGGGTATAAACAATGAATAATATTAACATTTACGCATTTGCCGACGAGGCAAGCCCAAACATCGACGAGCAGATAGTCGCTATGAAGAAAAACGGTCTTCAGGGTCTGGAGATCAGAAACGTAGACGGAATCAATATTTCTAAAATAACCGTAGAAAAGGCCAAGGAAGTAAGAAAGAAGCTTGACGACGCCGGACTTATCACTTGGTCTATGGGCTCACCCATCGGTAAGATCGGTATTGAAGACGACTTCGCACCCCACCTTGATGAATGTAAACACACCATCGAGCTTGCCCATATCTTAGGCGCAGAAAACCTTCGTATGTTCTCCTTCTTCATTCCTAAGGATAAAAACCCGGACGAATACCGCAATGAGGTTATCGACCGCCTCGGTATGTTCGTAGAGGCCGCAAAGGGAAGCGGAGTTGATCTCTGCCACGAAAACGAAAAGGGAATCTACGGCGATATAGCCGTCCGTTGTCTCGATATTTTAAAGAGTGTACCCGAGCTTAAGGGGGTTTTCGATCCCGCCAACTTCATTCAGTGCGGACAGGAGACCTTAGAGGCTTGGGATATGCTTAAATCCTACGTTAAATATTTCCACGTCAAGGATGCCTTCTCGGACAGCTCGGTAGTTCCCGCAGGAGACGGCGAAGGAAAGCTTAATATAATCGTTCCCGACTATATTAAAATGGGCGGCAAAAACTTCACCATCGAGCCTCACCTTCATAAATTCACAGGTCTCGATAAGCTTGAGCAGAAGGGCAATGAAAGTCAGCTTGCCACCCGTTACGTATTCAAATCAAATGAAGAGGCCTTCGACGCCGCTTGCAACGCCTTCAAGGCACTTCTTTAAGGAGGAAACTTATTATGGAAATAGGTCTTCAGTTTTACACGGTACGCGATTTTTGCAAGGATCTTGAGAGCTTCGACGAAACCCTTAAGAAAACTGCCGATATCGGATATAAGTATATTCAGGTATCGGGAACCTGCGGATACGAGCCTTCCTGGCTTAAGGAAAAGCTCGACGCCTACGGTCTTAAGTGCGTCCTCACCCACATAAAGCCCGCAAAGCTCATAGAGGATCCCGTTAAGGTCGCCAAGGAACACGACGTTTTCGGTTGCGACTGCGTCGGTATCGGCGGATATTGGCCGAAGGAGGGCGAGCCCTTCGAGAATTTCGAGCGCGACTATCGTCCCGTAGCCGAGGCTTTAAAGGCTAACGGAAAATATCTTATGTATCATAATCACGCTCACGAGTTCGAAAAGTATGGCGACAAGCTTTTAATTGAGCAAATTGCTGAAAACTTCGATAAAGATATTCTCGGCTTCACTCTCGACACCTTCTGGGTACAGTGCGGAGGAGGAAACCCTGCCGAATGGATCGAGAAGTTCTCGGGACGTCTGCCCTGCATCCACCTTAAGGACTATGCCCCCGTTGGCAGCTTTAACCGTAAGATGATGCCGGTAGGCGAAGGAAACCTTAACTGGTCAAAGATATTTGAGGCCGCTGAAAAGGCAGGAACCAAGTATATGCTGGTTGAGCAGGATGACTGCAACGGAGAAGATCCTTTCGACTGTGCAAAGCGCAGCTACGACTATCTTAAGAGCTGTGGATTTTAATTTTTGAGGTGACAAATTATGGATAAAAAGGTAAAAATAGGTATTTTAGGCTTTGGTAATATGGGCACCGGCCATGCAACAAATATTATGGCAGGTAAATGCCCTGAGATCGAGCTTGTCGCTATCGCAGACCATAAGCCCGAGCGTTTAGAGGCAGTAAAAGAAGCCTACGGCGATAAGGTAGCAACCTTCGCCACCGCAGAAGAAATGTTCGACAGCGGCCTTATCGAGGGCTGTATAATTGCTGTTCCTCACTACGACCACACCGTATACTCCATCGAGTGTATGAAGCGTGGAATCCACGTTATGTGTGAAAAGCCTGCAGGTGTTTACGCTAAGGCGGTCAAGGAAATGAATGCCGAGGCCGATAAGCATCCAGAGGTCGTTTTCGGTATGATGTTCAATCAGCGTACAAACCACGTTTACAGAAAGATGCGTGAGCTTGTCAAATCGGGTAAATACGGTCAGATACGCCGTACCAACTGGATCATCACCAACTGGTACCGTACTCAGTATTACTACGATTCGGGTGATTGGCGCGCAACCTGGAGCGGCGAAGGCGGCGGTGTTCTTCTTAACCAGTGCCCCCACCAGCTTGACCTCTGGCAGTGGATCTGCGGAATGCCCGTTAAGGTTCAGTCCAACCTTCGTCTCGGCCAGTGGCACGACATTGAGGTTGAAGACGACGTTACAACCTACGTAGAATATGAAAACGGCGCAACCGGCGTATTCATCACCACCACCGGCGATGCCTACGGAACCAACCGTTTTGAGGTTCAGATGGACGGTGCAAAGCTTGTTGTTGAAAACGACGTTCTCACCGTTCACGAGTTTGAAGAGAGCGCAGAGGTATATACGCGTACCCACCAGAGCTCCTTTGCTCATATGCCGGTCAAGAAGCTTGATATTGAGACCGACGGACAGAATCCTCAGCACGTAGGCGTTCTTAACGCCTGGGCAGGTGCCATTCTTCGCGGTGAGCCCCTTGTTGCCGACGGACGTGAAGGCGTTAACGGCGTTACCCTTTCCAACGCTATGCACCTTTCCTACTTCCTCGGTAAGCCCGTAGAGCTTCCCATCGACGACGAGCTTTTCTACGAAGAGCTTATGAAAAAGGTTGCAACCTCCAGAAGAAAAGAAAACGTAAATTCTGTTGTAGCCGACACTTCTTCCTCCTACGCAGGAACGAAATAATTTCTCATTATGGATAGTTTGAAATTTGGTATAATAGGACTTGGCAATATGGGCTCTGCCCATCTTGCCTGTCTTATGCACGGAGATATTGAGAATGCCGCGATTGTTGCCGCTTGTGATACAAATTCCGAAAAGCGCAAAACAGCCGCAGAAAAATATCCTGCTTTGCATATCTTTAAGACCGCCGACGACCTTATCGCAAGCGGTGAGGTGGATGCAATTATAATTGCCACACCTCATAAATTCCATGCTGATATTGCTATGCGCGCACTGGACGAGGGTCTTCACGTCCTGGTGGAAAAGCCTGTTGATATCACCGTCACAAAGGCAAAAATGCTTAACGAAAAAGCGGCAAAATCGGGAAAGATCTTCGGAATAATGTTCAACCAACGCACCAACCCCCTTTTCCGAGAGGCACGAGATATCGTCAGAAGCGGAAAGCTTGGAAATCTCAAGCGTTCGGTATGGATAATCACTAACTGGTATAGAACCCAGGCCTATTACGATTCGGGCGATTGGCGCGCCACCTGGGCTGGGGAGGGTGGAGGAGTTCTCCTTAATCAGGCCCCCCACAATCTCGATATATGGCAGTGGATCTGCGGAATGCCCGTTAAGGTTCAGGCCAAGTGCGAGATCGCTAAATATCACAATATCGAGGTTGAGGACGAGGCCATTATCAACGTGGTCTTTGAAGACGGCGCAAACGGCACCTTCATAACCTCAACCGGTGAATACCCAGGAACAAACCGTCTTGAAATTTCGGGCGAGCAGGGCAAGCTCGTGCTTGAAAACAATACCCTTAAGTGGTGGAAACTGGAACAGAACGAGTCTGAATTTCGTTTTGCTTCAAAGGAAGGCTTCGATAAGATCGATATGCAATGTCTTGAGATCAGACCCACCTCTAAGGAGACCGCCCATAGGGGAATCCTTCAGAATTTCACAAACGCCGTGCTTCACGGTGAGGAGCTTATAGCTCCGGGATTTGACGGAATTAACGAACTCACAATTTCAAATGCGGCATATCTTTCCTCCTGGAATAACGGAGCAGAGATACATCTGCCCTTTAATACTGCCGAGTTCGATTATCTTCTTGCCTGCCATGCCGAAAAGTCTTCTCATCACCAGAACAAGGGAAAAGCCCTTTCGGGTGACGGTTACTCTCCCCGCTGGAGCGTAAGATGGTAAAAACGTAAGGACAAAAGGATTGACATTTACAAGGGAAATGGGTATAATGTATCTGTAAGGCAACCGCAGATTGCCATTCCACCAATTGCTATTTCCGTAAGCCTCCTAAAGCGGTTTGGAATTCCCGCTACAGTTTACGGATAGTATAGTGGCTCTGCTTTCCGCTTCGGTTTAACTGTGCCGAAGTATGAGCCAATAAACCCTGTCGGGTTCCTCCTCGGCAGGGTTTTATTCTATTAAAAAAACACCTACGAAGTGAAATGATAAAATGATGGTAGACACTAAAAAAAGTGTTTATCATCATTTTTTATGTTAGAATAAAGAAAAGGAGATGAAAA
>CAZRHF010000100.1:0-8572 GCA_964599835.1 uncultured Eubacteriales bacterium
CTTTGTTTCCTTTTCCTCGGGAGGATATTTATATGCTATCGCCCATTTGGGATATTTTGCGGTGCTTCCCATTTCGTCACGAAGAGAAAAGGCATCTACTTTGATCACAGCACCGTCGATATCGAAAGGAAGCTCTCCCCTGTCATTTCCTATACGCAGAATTTCATCTATGACCTGACCGATACTGTCGCAGGCTTTATAGGTGGGAAGTACGCTGAAGCCCAATTCCTTTAAAAAGTTTAAGGACTCTATATGAGAAGAAAGACTTTTACCCTCTATCCGCTGAATGTTGAAAACAAAGATATCAAGCTTTCTTTCGGCGGTTATCTTGGAATTCTTCTGTCGAAGGGAACCTGCGGCGGCATTACGCGGATTCTTGGCAGGCTGCTCCCCCATAAGTTCCTGACGTTTGACGAGGGCCTCAAAAGACTCACGGGACATATAAACCTCGCCTCTTACCTCAAGGATTCCCTCAAACGGAATTTCCTTAGGAATAGAGTCGACTGTAAGAAGGTTTGCGGTTACGTCCTCTCCCGTTTCGCCGTCACCGCGGGTCGAGCCTCTCACAAATTTACCATCGGAGTATTCAAGAGATACCGAAAGGCCGTCTATTTTAGGCTCAACCGAATAGGTCACTCTGCCTACGGCATCATTTACCCTTTTATCGAAGGCTTCAAGCTCCTCAAAACTGAAGGCATCGAGCAGACTTTCCATTTTTACAGCGTGTTTAACGGGGGTGAAGAGTCTGTCGGCGGCTCCGCCTACCCTTTGTGAAGGAGAATCAGCGGCGGCAAGCTCGGGAAAGTCCGCCTCCAAGGCACGAAGCTCCCTACCCAGCATATCATACTCGTAATCGGAAATTTCGGGTGCGTCATCCTGATAATAGCGGGCGTTATGATATCTGAGCTGCTTTGTAAGCTCTTCTATGCGAATTTTTGCGTCCTTCTTGTTCATTTTCTTCTCCTTTAATAGGTAGCCTCTGCTCCGAAATCGAAAATATCCTCCATAACCTCGTCGGTAGCGTTTTTTACCTCGGTAAAGGCTTCGGGTACGGCACCGACGATAACGGTCTGAGCAATCAAAAAATTTGTTGAGGTAAAGGTTTCGGTATCGCCTTCGCGCATTGCAAGGTCGCTTTCGAGGCTTACCGTAAGCAGTATCTGATGCAGGACCTGATTTATTCCCGCCGAATAAAAATTACTTTTAAAATCCGTGTTAACGGTAGTGGTTATATGTACCTTATAGCTGAGCCTTGGCGTTTCGAATGCCGAATAATATATACCGAAGGCCGCACTCAGCGGCACCGTAAAAGTCATATTCGTGAGTTTCTCAAGCTCTTGTGCTATACAGTTCGTAAGCTCTGCCTTAAGCTTATTGGCAAAAATCGTATTTATCTCTACCGAGGTAGCCATACCGCTTTCATTTCTCGTGATAACTGCAATATCGTCGTAGGAAAAATCGGTATCTTCCATTAATCGTCCGCAGGCAAGATTAGTTGCATTAATAAGGGCAGTCTTGGCAGCGCTTTTTGCAAAGACCTTGGCAACCTCGCGAAGACGAATATCCACGAAAACCGCAAATGCGGAAAAAATAACGGCTATTACCGAGATAAAAATTATCACACGGTTAAAGCGAAGCCTTTTGTTGCTTTTATAGCATATCAATAAATCACCGCCTCCCGCAATACATATTACGGAAGGCAGGGGTAAATTGTGAATTATTCTTCTTTTGCCAAAGCATTTGCCGCAGATACGATCATATCGACGGCGTTATCTATACCGATCTTACTGTTAATACAGAGATCGTAAGCACTTCTGCTTCCCCAACGGGTATCGGAATAATAGTTATGGTAGCTTGCACGCTTTTTATCAGCACGTTTAATCACCGCCGCGGCATCAGAACGGCTTATTCCCTCGTGCTCTACGATGCGATCAATTCGACGTTCAAGATCGGCCGAAACGAAGACGGTCAAAAGATCGTCCCTGCCTTTGAGGATAGATTCGGCACAGCGTCCGACAATTACGCAGGATTCTTTCTCAGCCAGCTCTTTTATGATCTTGGAGCAGGTTATAAAGGCTTTATCGGTTACGGGAAGCATAGTGCTTCCTGTGCTGAACATCGGGGCACCCGAGAAGGCTCCTGAAGAAAGGGCGTAAAGAAAGCTGTTGGTTGCGGTTTCGTCTACGTCGTGAAGCACTTCTTCGCTCATACCGCTGTTTTTGGCGATAAGCGCGATAAGCTCCTTATCGTATACCTTTATACCAAGCTTGTCGGCCACTTTCCTGGCGATTTCTCTTCCTCCGCTTCCGAACTCTCGTCCGATTGCGACAACTATCTTTTTGCTCATGCAAATCACCTCTCTTTTTTATATTATTATTTTAACATATTTTTATCCATCCTTCAAGAAAATTATTACAAATTAAAAAACGCATCTTTCGATGCGCTTTTCTTTCTATTTTAGTACGGCTTGGTCCTGCTGTTTTATGCGCCGGGTTAAAACAACCCTCATTACTGTATACTGAATAACAAAGGTTAACAGCCAGGAGATGATATAGGATATCCAAAGGCTTTCGGGAGTATGGAAAACGGGAATCTGAAAAAGTGTAAATATCCAGATGACCCTGAACACACAGACGCCGAAAATAGACGCGAGCATCGGGAATATAGACTGCCCCATACCGCGAAGAAGACCGGTGGTAACGTCCATAAGGCCGCCTGCAAAATACGGGAGACACATACAGAACATACGTACAACGCCCCAGTGTATCGCCTCTTCGGAATCGGAAATATATATTCCGAGCAGAGGACGGGCGAAAAGCGTCATAACAACGCCTACGACTACGGCCAAAACCAAGGTTGATATGAGCGAAATATTGGCTATTTTTTTAACACGCTTATAATCACCGCTACCCACATTCTGACCCGCGAAGTTCATTGCCGTCTGCTTGAAGCCTTCGTTGGTCATAAAGGCAAAGTTCTGTATATTCGAAGCGGCGGCGTTACCTGCCACAACGCCAGCGTATACGGTTTCAAGACCGTTTATCGAAGACTGAATGATAACGTTCGAAATTGAGAACATACTTGCCTGAAGACCTGCAGGTATGCCCATTCGCAGTATCTTTTTGAGCGGTTCCTTATAAATCCTGAGTTTTCTGAATTCCAAGTGGCAGGCATCGGTGCGCCTTGACAAGGCAAAAAGAACCAGTATTGCCGAGAGAATATGTGAAACAACCGTGGCAAGTGCAACACCCGCAACGTCCATTTCAAAAACAATAACAAAGATTAGGTTTAAAATTACGTTTACAAGTCCTGCGATTATGAGATAATAAAGGGGACGCTGTGAATCGCCCGCGGCACGAAGTATGGAAGCGCCGAAATTGTATATGAGATTAGGCAACATACCGGCGAAGGTTATTTGCATATAGGTGGCCGAAAGGTCGATTATGTTGTCGGGGGTAGACATCATACTTAAAAAAGGCTTTGCAAATATTATACCGACGACCGATATCATCGCTCCGCCTATCGCGGCGAAGGGAATTATGGTATGTACGGCTTTATGTACCTCTTTTTCGTTATGGGCACCGATGGCGTGGGCAACAGCTACTCCGCCTCCCGCCGAACAGCCTACAAAAAAATTGGTCATAAGACCCGAAATAGATGCGGTACATCCGACGGCGGCAACGGCATTGCTTCCTGACTGACCGAACTGACCTACAACGACAAGGTCGGCGGCGTTAAAGAAAAGCTGCAGAATACCCGTAAGGATTATAGGCATGGTATAAAGCATCATACGACCAAATAGCGGTCCTTCGGTCATACTTGTATTGATCCTATGCATACCTACACCTCCTTTGTTAACTAACATTATACACCTTATTTTTTTCTTTGCAAGCCTATTTATTTCTTTTTTTAAAATTGTTTTTTCGTGAAGGTCTTATATAATAAAACAGGCGTCATTTCCTTACGGATACAACGCCTGTTTTGCTTTATTATCTAAAGCTTATATCTATTCTTCGCCGTTTTTTACCATTTCGGCATGCTCTGCCTGAATTTCGTCCGAATAAGAAAGCATTGGTTCAACATCCTTGTTTTTTACCCTTCGGTCAATAAAGTTTTTAGTAATCCTCATTACAAGAGGAGCCAGAATCAATACGCCGATGAGGTTTGGTATCATCATAAGACCGTTAAAGGTATCGGAAATATCCCAAGCAAGAGATGAAGTCAGGACCGCACCGAATATAATAGTGGAAACATGAATTATTCTGAAAATAATAGTGCTTTTTGCGCCGAATAAGTATTCCCACGCCTTTGAGCCGTAGTGTGACCAACCAAGAATTGTTGTAAATGCGAAGAGGAACATAGCGATCGCAACAAAGCGTTCACCTACATTACCCCAGGAGAATACCTCGTTAAATGCACCGCCTACTAAAGTAGCGTCGGTATAGTCTGCTGCGATTTCGCCGGTTGCGGCATTAAACACACCACCGTTCAGACCGCCTGAGGTAAGTACGACCAAAGCGGTCATTGTGCAAACGACCATTGTATCTGCGAAAACCTCAAAAATTCCCCACATACCCTGTTTTACAGGTTCCTTAACACTGGAATTGGAGTGTACCATGACCGAGGAACCAAGACCTGCCTCGTTGGAGAAAACGCCACGCTTAAATCCATTGGTCATTGCAATGATAACACCGCCGATACCTCCGCCTACAAAGGACTCGGGTTTAAATGCGTTTACGAAAATCGCTTTGAAAGCAGGAATGATGGCATCATAATTATAACCGATGATAACAAGGGAACCTGCAACGAACAGTATCACCATAAAGGGAACAACTTTTTCAGCAACATTTGCGATTCTCTTGACACCGCCAAGAGTAATAACTGCCGTAAGTACCATTATTATTGCACCCAAAATAACATTGTAAAGAGAAACACCGTCAAAAACTTGAATGTCGGAAAGGGCTTCAACGTTAAACGCAGCAGAAACGTTGGCAACAATTTTGTTTACCTGACCCATACTGCCGATACCGAAGGAAGCAAGCATTGTGAAGATGCAGAATAGAACAGCAAGTACCTTTCCAACACCTTTAAAACTCACAGAGGTGTTTTTATCCTTATACTCGTAGCCTCCCAAACCGTCACGCAAATAATACATAGCACCGCCCGACCACTCGCCTTCAGAGTTTTTTCGACGGAAATAAAGTCCTAATACATTTTCAGCATAGTTGGTCATCATACCAAAGAAAGCCGCAACCCACATCCAGAAAACCGCACCTGCGCCGCCAATACAAATAGCAGCAGCAACACCTGCGATATTGCCTGTTCCTACAGTTGCTGCAAGCGCAGTACAAAGAGCCTGGAAGGGAGAAATAGTTCCCTTTTCTTTGCGATGTTTAATAACATCCTTTTTAAACAGACTGCCAATAGTATTTTTCCACCAAAGACCCAAACGGGAAATCTGGAAAAATTTCGTGCAGCAAGTTATTATAATACCTGTGCCGATGAGTAGCGCGAGGCCGAATATGCCCCAAACTACGCCATTAATACTGCCGTTAATTTCAGCAATTTTGTCAAGCATTTTGACATCCTCCTCAAAAAAATAAAAAGTCGAACCGCAAAAGCAATTCGACAAAAACACAAAGTATCCTTAACATATTAACAGTAAATTTACTTTGTCCTTTTGCCTGAGAGATTGGAGGAAAAAACCTCCTTACACCTTCGGCGTCCATTATGGCTTAATGGAGCTCTCCAAAGTGCCGCTTAGCGGCAACGAATGGATTATAACACATCTTTGCAAGTTTTTCAACCTTTATTTGACAAATTCTTAACGTTCTTGTCGAAAGCGGTTCCGCAATACAGTCTAATTTATTTGAAAAAACGGCGAAAGCTTTAAAAATACATCTTGTTAATTTGAGGCGGTTATCGTATAATACAAGCAGTTTAACGCACAGCCGTAAGGCGGGAGGTATAATATGAGTGTAAAATATATTTCGGCATCCTTAGAGGTTTCCAGAGGTGCGGTTTTAAAGCTTGAAAAGCTTAAGGAAATGATCGACTGTCTCTCTAAGGTTGGATATAACACGGTAATGCTCTATGCAGAGGATCTTTATGAGATGCCCGAATATCCGATGTTCGGATATATGAGGGGTAAATATTCCAAGGAAGAGCTTAAAGAGCTTGTAGCCTACGCAAAGAAGCGCGGTATTACAATGATGCCCTGCGTAGAGGTGCTTGCTCATCTTGAACACATCTTTCGCTGGAAGGAATTCTCCGAAGTCAGAGATATGGCCAATATCCTACTTGTAGATGAGCCGAAAACCTATGAGTTTATCGAAAATATGGTAAAGACTATGCGAGAGATCTACGACACCGACCTTCTGCTTTTAGGCTGTGACGAGGCCGCTATGCTGGGACGCGGAAAATTCCTTAAAAGGTTTGGATATGAAGATCAAAAAAGCATATTCCGCCGTCACATGAAAAAATGCGTTGAAATATGCCATAAATACGGTTTCACGCCTCAGCTTTACCACGATATGTTCTTCTCTATGGCAACGGGTGCCGACTGCTATACCGAAGACCCGTCGGTCATAACCCCCGAGATCACCGCCCTTATGCCTGAAAATGCACAAATTTGTTACTGGGATTACTTTGCTTCAGCAAAGAGAGCCGAAAAGATGATGGAGGGCTGTCTTAAATTCGGTTGCCCCATCAGCTTCTGGACCTCGGTCTGCTCCTGGACGGGCGCCATTCCTCACAACAGGCACGCTTTTAATACACACAAGCGGGCTATTCCCGTATGTGTAAAAATGGGAGCCGAGACCATCCACGCTTCCTCCTGGGGTGACGACGGAGCCGAATGTTCCCTATTCGCCTGCCTTCCCGCCTTCTTCTCTGCGGCAAAATATGCGCAGGGCGTTAGCGACCTTGAAGAGGTAAAATGCGAATTTGAAAAGGCCTTCGGGATCTCTCTTGACGATATGATAAAGCTGGACCTGCCCGGTGATTTCTTCGGAACTGCCAACACCTTCTATTCTGAAAAGCCCTTTATATTCAACGACCCCTTCTGCGGAATTTATAACGACCTTGTTCCCGAAGACAGAGAGGCCTTTAAAAACAATATGCTCGACCACGCGGCCGTTTTGGAGCCCCTTTGCGGTCACGAAAGATTTGGATATTTATTCAGGTCTGCAAAAGCTCTTTGCGAGCTGCTGGCTGTAAAGTTCGACCTTGGAGTTAAGACCAGAGAGGCTTACAAGAAGGGTGCCGAGGCAGTAAAGACCATTCTTTCCGATTATACCGAAGTTTACGACAAGGTTTGTGCCTATTTCGAGGCCTTCAGAGAGCTTTGGTATACCGAAAATAAGGGTAACGGCTTTGAAGTTCAGGCAATTCGTTACGGCGGTCTTAAGGAAAGACTTCTCGACTGTCAGAGACGCCTTTCGGATCTTGCGGAAGGCAGGATCTCTGTTATAGAGGAGCTTGAGGAAGATGTCAAGCCCTTACATACCGACGAAGACTATAAGGAAAATAAATACGGAAAGATCTCCACCATCAATACCCTCACCCACTACGGCTTCGGTAGTTATTAAACGTGAAAACCGCATACTTTTCACAAGATTCTGTGAGCTTATAGAAAAGAATTTTCATAAAAGCATATCGGCAAAAGAGATCGCGGATGATCTCGGTTGCACCTATGAGCATCTTTGCAGGGTGGTTAAGAAATGTAGCGATAAAACGGTAAATAATCTTATAGGCGAATGTAGGATCAAACGCATTATGTCACTTTGCGCAGATACAGAGCTTAGTGCCGAGGATATTGCAAGCAGGCTTGATTTCGGTTCAGCTGAGCTTATGCGCAAGTATTTTAAATATCATTCGGGCGAAGCTTTATCCGATTACAGAAGAAGAATCAAAAATGCGTTGTAATCGGGGTATATTTGTGGTAGAATATAGGCAGAGGTGAAAACTATGAAGGTCACGCTTAACGAAAACAAGGAAATTGTTGAAAGAATAAAAGCAGGACTTAAAATGAAGGGCGGCTATTGCCCCTGCCGTCTTGAGAAGACCGAGGACAACAAGTGTATGTGCAAGGAATTCCGAGAACAGATAGCCGATCCCGATTTTGAGGGCTACTGCCACTGCTATTTATATTACAAATCTAAAGATTAAGGAGAAATAAATATGGCACTTATAAACATCAGTACCGGTAATTTTGAAGAAGAGGTTTTAGGCGCAGAGCAGACCGTTCTGCTTGATTTCTGGGCAGAATGGTGCGGACCCTGCATGATGCTCGCCCCCGTTCTTCACGAGGTCGCCGATGAAAACGCCGATATTACGGTCGGTAAGGTGAACGTTGACGACGAGCCGGCTCTGGCTCAGGCCTACGGAATATCCAGTATTCCCACCCTTATCGTTATAAAGGACGGTAAGGAAGTAAATCGCAGCGTAGGAGTTATTCCAAAGGCAAAAATCGAAGAGCTTATAAAATAAAATTCATATTGATAAACGGCTACGAAATTGAACAGAACCAGTAAAAACGGACAATAGAAAAACGGCACCTCCTATGGTAGAA
>CAZRHF010000101.1:0-8521 GCA_964599835.1 uncultured Eubacteriales bacterium
AACCCACTATGACACTTTCGGTTTTGAAAGTGTCTTTTTTGATTTATAGAAAAAGCAAGGGAGACTACTTCTTTACGAAGTGTCTCCCTTCGGGAAGAGTTTTTATTTACTTAAATTCAATATCAAACGGGAGGGTTCCCTTGGCTTCGCATTTACCTGCCAGGACGTCGATAGCGTGCTTCTGCGAATCGGGAATTAAATAACCGAATATCTTTCTGGAAACGTGATCGATATGCTTTAGGGCATAAGGATTACCGAAATGAACAACGGCCTGCAGCTTGCCCGAATCGGTCAGGGCGTTGATTACCGATTCCGTGCGGCGGGTCAGACAGTCGGTTCCAAGATATGCCGAAGTGGTGCAGAAGGTCACGAAGACCACTTCTTCTGCCTTGGTTGCGGCACGAAGGACTCTGTCGTTATCTCCTGCCGAAGAAAACTCGGGAAGGAACTCAATCTCTGCATCGGGGAAATCTTCCCTGATCTTTGCCTCAATGTTTTTCGGATAGTACCATTTTTCAACCGTTATCTCCTCCATAGGAGCATCGGCCTTAAAGCCAATTTCGGTGAGGACGATGAAGAGACGCTTTTTACTGTTATTATCGAGGGCGGCGGAAACCCCGTCGTCACAAACTGCGGTTATGCAGTCCTTGGCAAGATCGTTTAAGAGCCGTTCGTCCTCGGAAGTGAACTCGGTGGGATCTTCGGGCTCTGTTCCGACAAACTGCTGAAGGGCAAGCACTCTGCGAACCGCTTCGTCAAGTCTTTCTTCGGTAAACATTCCGTCGCGGAAGTTTTTAAGAAGCATTTCGTAGCAGTCCTTGACCGAGGTATTATAGTTAGGTAAAATGATGTCATTGCCTGCGGCTATCGCCATTCCGTAGATATTTTCCTCGCCGAACTCCTGCAGAATTGCAAGCATTGCAAAGGAATCGGTGAAGAATACTCCGTCATATCCCATATCTCTGATGATACCGATAACCTTTTTAGAGAGAGATGCAGGATAATCGGGGTCGATATCGGCATAGGTGCCGTGACCTACCATTATGGAGGGGAGCAGACCCTTTTCCCAAAGGTGAAGATAGGGTTTAAAATTATTCTTAACAACCTCTTCCTCGGTTATTCTCAGTTTCGAACCGGTCATGTGGGAATCTCTGCCCTCGCCGGTGGGGCTTTTTGCTCCTCCGGGATAATGCTTACCACAGGAGAAATAATGATTCTGATTATATACCCTTGCAATTTCCTCGGCAATTTCGGAAACTTTATCGGCGTTATCCGAAAGACAGCGATGCACCTTGCAGGGGCCGTCGTTGTGAAGTATGTCGATAACGGGACCCCAGGTGCCGTTGCAGTTGTCATTCTTCGCGTCGCGTACAACACCCTTTGCAAAGGCGCGGTAATATTCCTTCTTTCCTGCGGCGGCAAGGGATACAAGGGGCACCTTGGGAAGCTTTGAGGTGGGATAGCCCGTTTCGGTATCGTTGACTATTATGATGGGATAGTCAGCCGCTTCCTTTACCTTTTTTGCAATTTCAGGTTTCCACGGAGGTGCCTGAATGGAGCCGAGAGCACGGCTTTTAACAAGCTCTAAAACGAACTCCACATCCTCGTCCCAGAATCTTCTGGCACAGAGTACCATACCTATTTTTTGTTCAACGGTTAAATCTTCAAGCTTTAAAAATTCCATAATATTTACTCCTTATACATGTTGGCTGAGGCCGTAGAAATTAAAGTGGGTGAGAGAGTTTACGGTTACCGCCTTGCCGTAGGAATTGGTTTTATAATCTTCCTCGCCGTGCTGACGGATTATATCCTCTTCAAGCTCTTCAATACGGTCTATTCTGCCTTCGATATAATCCAGCAGACGGTCCTTGCAGTCGAGAAGGCGCTGCTTCATACCGCCCAGTCTGACCGACTGAACCTCGAAGCCGTTGCCCTTGCGCTCCTTATACCACACCTCACGGAAGGCATCGTAAAACACGCAGGCGCGGCGGTGGGTCTCCTCATAGTCGGAAACTATCTTTTTAAGCGTCTCCTTATCCCCTGCCTTATATGCGGCGCGAGTGCGGACGCCAAGATCGAAACGGATCTGAATAAGCTCGGTCAGCGCCTTTGCCGAACGGAAGAGATATCCGTATTCGGGATGGTCACAGAATTCGGAAAGCTCCTTTGAATACTGCCCGTATCTCTCGTTAAAGTCGGTAAGGTCATCGAAAACAAGGTCGTCGTAGATGCCCATAAAGGGGTCGTTATAAATAACGGGCTTTGCGGAGTTAAAGTTAAAAAGCTTGCCGTGATAGCAAACGGGATAGTCCAGCTTTGCAAGGTCCTGCATTTTAAAGCCGAAAAGGTCGAAGAAATTCTTTTCAATTTCTGCCATATCTTCTATGCCGTTAAAGAGCTGTGCAGCGTAGAAGAAGGCAGGAAGACAAGACCAGACCGAGCATTCTCCGCCGTCGTCTCCCCAGTAGGTCACGACGAGCCAATCAACATCGTGTCTGCGGGCGGCGGTAACACCCGTCTTCATCCACTTATAGGCACAGTAGTTATGAGGGGTGAAGCCCGACCAGGAATCCACCGAGGTGGCGTAGGACATTGGTGCGCCGAAGCGTTTTGCCGCCTCGAAGGTTCCGTCTACCTCGCTTTCAAGGGGGAAATAGTTCCAATAGCCGAAGATAGAATTTTTCGGGAACATTGCGGCGACCTCCGGGGTTATGAGATCGGGATTGCTGACAACGCCCCACTTTCCGCCTGCATAGTCGAAGAACATATCGGAGGAAAGCTTGGGGGTGAAGCCGTATTTATGAACGATATCCACTACCTTTTTCATATGGCGTTCGAATATCTTCTTGGCAGGCTCATAGCCGTATTTATCAAGATGTTTGCCTCTGCCGAGAACCCAGGACTCGTCACATCCGACGCAAAGGATATCGGAGCTATACACTTCGCGCATAGTCTTGACCATATTCTCGATAAACTCGTAGGTCTTGGGCTCATCCACAAGGAGGGTGTTCCCCATATCGTGAATGTCGCTGAACTCCTTCCAGCGGAAGATGTGCTCGATGTGAGCAAGGGCCTCGATAACGGGAATAAGTGTGATTCCGTGTTCCTCTCCGTAGGCCACAAGGTCTTTAAGCTCCGCTATAGAATACCGTCCTCTCATATAGCCGAACTTGGGATATTCAGGCATTTCAAAGAGGTCCTCGTGATAAATTACCATAGCGTTATATCCCATTTTTGCGGTAACGTCCATAAGCTTTTTGAGTTGTTCCGGCTTTAAAACAGAGTTTCGTGAAACGTCAATGCTGGTAGCAAGTATTCTTTCCATTTTGATCTTCCTTTCGGTTGACATTGCTTTATTGTCATTATATAATATACAAAAGACGCAATTCAACTATATATATTGATATTTTTTAACACAATATTGAGGTTTTTATGACAAAAGCAAAATTTGAAAGCGGAAGCTTTTTTTCGGAAGGTCAGATCTTTTTTGATAAACGACGCTGCCGCGCAGGGCTTTCCAGCACGGTGAACTGGCACGATCACATTGAAATACTGTATTTCATTGACGGAACGGGGACGGCATTTCTTGAGGACAGACAGTATCCCATTCTCCCCGAAACTCTTATCGCAGTGGGTCCTCAGACCATACACTCCATTACTGGCGAGACCGAATGCCCCTATTACATCATTTTTATCCACCAAAGCTTTTTCCTGCAAAACGGAATCGACCCCGATTCCCTTTTTCTTCCCGAGTACACGGTCGGTGATAAAAGGCTGAAAGATATTTTTGAAGAACTGTATAAAGCATCAAAGCTTGACCCTTTTAAGCAGGCAAGAATCAACGCCGAGGCACTAAGGCTCGTTTTATATCTATGCGACACTTATTCTTCGGCGGCGAAAGACGGCAAGCGGCAATCCCGCACCTTTGGGCGGGCAAAGGAGGTTATCACCTTTCTTAAAAAGAACTATGACCGGCCCCTTACCCTTGACGAGATAGCAACCGAAATGAATGTAAATAAATATCAACTCTCAAGAGATTTCAAGCAGTGCACCAACATCAGCATTTTTGAGTTTTTAAATTCTCACCGCTGTAATGAAGCAAAAAAACTGATCTGTCAGGGCTACACCGTATCCGAGGCGGCGTTTGTCTGCGGTTTTGAAAACCTTTCCTATTTTTCGAGAACCTATAAAAAGTATATTGGCGTGCTCCCCTGCGAAACCAAGCAAAATGACAGAAAATAATTAAGAGCTGTCTCACAGTTTACTGAGACAGCTCTTATATTATTTAAGAAATTCCTCCGCCGAGCCGAGTCTTATTTCAGACTCGCATTCTTTCGGTACGAAGACCTTTATATCTTCCATTTTTCCTTTTACCGAAAACCGAACGATCGCATCCTCGGAAAGAGAATACTCTCCCGCCTTGTGTATGATATTGCAATCCCTGCTGAAGGTCTGTCCCATTTCTTCTGCTCTTTCAGAATCCATCACAAGAAAGTTTCCTTCTTTTTCATACACGTATACGGCAAAATCACTCTCGCAGGATATTACCGCAGGTGAAGGCAAATAAATGAATTCTTCATTAGACTGAAAACCGTTAAAATTTACCACCCGCTATTATCCACGCTATTCTGTGATGAGTTATCCTCCGATGAAGAGACTGTTGCGGAAATCTCGGATCCGAGTGCTTGCTCGGTTTTCGAATCGGCGCTTTGGGACGGTTTTTCATCCGACACTGTTTTTGTGCTTTCTCCGCAAGCGGAAAAAGCACAGATAAGTAATACGCTCAGAAGTATCAAAGTAATTTTTTCATAGAAAACTCCAAATATTTTATAATACTATACACGCAGAAACTTCTGCAGTCAGTTCAACATTTACCGACTTACCTGCTTTTCTGTTGTAGATCGATATCATCTTATCCGATTTTGACCTAAGCTCTACAGCGACTGATCTTTCATTCCATTCAAGCCTTTCGATTTCGCAACCGCATTTTGTAAGTATTCCTCTGATTTCTCCTTTTGAGAAGGGGCAAGCAGGCAGAAGTTCAATACCGTGCTCGTCAGATGCCACAATACTTTGAATAAGAACGGTAGGCAGGGTATGACAAACATCGGTACAAAAGACCCTCTGATCCCTATAATGGGCGCTTGCCAGGGTATCGAAAAAGAAGTCTGTCTGAACGAATTCCAGAAGTTTAGCCGACAAAGAGGTCGTATTATTTACACCTGCGGCAATAAGCGCGGCGTGAAGCAGACCGTGACCTGCGCCCTGATATACAAAGCCATCCTTGCACTCAAGCGTCTTTGCTGCGGCATCAAATACGGTCTTGTCAGCTTCGGGAGTAATAAACCTATAAGGCCATACCCCCATAAGCCCACTGCAATGACGGTGATAATGGTCGTTGTTAAGACCCTCATACGCCCATTCCCCAAGGCTTCCGTCCTCTTCAATTTTGTAATTTGGAAGAAGCTCAAGCTGTTTTTTCCAGTATTTTATCCTGTCCTCGTCTTCACCGATGGCGATACCGCAGGTAATAAGCGATCTGAACACAAACCGTGCACCTTCAATATCGAAAAGAGAGTTATTTACAAGGGAATAGGGCACGCCTTTAGGCCTGTTTTCGGGTGAGATTGAGCCTGCAAAGAGATATTTGCCGTTACTATCCTTAAGTTTTAAGAAATCTTCATAGAAATCAGCCATTTCAAGAAGATAGGGATAAAGCCTGTTTCTTAAAAAATCCGTATCTTCTGTTGCGGTATAATATTCATAGAAGGGATAGAGCAACCAGGATATTTCGCCGGTTACGTAGTGATACGGATAAAAATAATCGCTGAGTCCCGAGATAAGCCCTGAGCTTTCACCCGGAGTATTTCCGCCTCCGATCATACCGCGGCAACCAAGCAGTTTTTTGGCTATAGTTCTGAAATCCTCCGCCCAGCAGTCAAACAGATAGAAATAACCCTCCATCATATCTGACATATTACCGATTATTCCTCCCGAGCACTGGAGGTTAAAGTTTGCATCAAGATG
The DNA here is from genome assembly GCA_964599835.1 of uncultured Eubacteriales bacterium. GTDB lineage: Bacteria > Bacillota > Clostridia > Oscillospirales > Acutalibacteraceae > SFWF01. The sequence continues at coordinate 6,028 of CAZRHF010000101.1, forward strand.
GAAAAATCCGTCCCAGCCTACATTGCAGTCTCCCGTCCATAAGCCTAAAAGGTCCGGAGCACCTTTAGAATCGCAACAGGAGATAAAATGATATCTTCCTGCATAAAAGAGTCTTTCGTACATATCGGGAAGAAGACGCTCGGTCTTCTTCTGGGCAGAAATAAGCTCAGTATTTGTAAGCTCGCTCATTTCGCCCTTAAGGCTCAGAGAGACTCTTTCAAATATTTCTCGGTGCGCCTTTGCGTGTCGGGCAAATAATACTTCGTAATTATCACTTACTTCATCTATTCGGCTTTTCAAAACACTGCCGAAACAGGTTTCGCAGTTTTCGTCATATCGGTCACAATATGAATAGACCGTAATGCTGTCGGCATTCTCTACGCTTAATATGTCACCTTCGGCTTTGATATTTCCGCCGTCGGCAGATACCCTGGCGTAACCCTCATATCCTGTTCCTTTACTGCTTTGGCTGTATTTTACGGTTATTCCAAAGCTCATTCCGTCGGCATACGGGCAGGCCTGCATCTCCTCAGGAAAATGCATTTCCTCTTTAAGCTCCATTTTCAGCTGACAGGTGAGACAGCCTTTGGGTGCAATAATTTTTGTAACGACTACACCGTCGGTACGGGAGACAAAGCTTTTTCTTACCCACTCTCCCCTGCTATCCCGCCATTTTACGGTAATTTCGCCCGTAGAATAGTCACAGGTTCTGACATACTCGGTGTAGTTATCGGGAGTAATATCGGTCTTCAGAGAAAATCCGGGATGTTTCTGGCCTTCTCCGCCATCCTTCCAACCCGTCGTTGTATTTGCAAGGTCGTTTGCCTTCTTCCAGTCACCGCTCGCACAGGCATTGCGGATGGCTTCAATATTATCTTTATCGACGGTGTCAAAGCTGCGTTTGGTATCGCGAGCCAGATAAAATCTTCTGTGACAATAGACGGTGTGGTTTTCATAAGGGTTGCAAAGCTCTATAATACCTACACGACCGTTTCCCGCAAGATATCCGCTTGTCCAGTTTTCGTAGCTTCCTGCCGGCTCTTTGAGCACGCTCCTTAAATTATTACCCATATCGTTCACCTCGTTTTGAGTATAACTCAACATTGCCGAGAATTTCTTGCTTATTTCAATGATAAAGTTTGCAAATATTCAGATTTATATTGACCAATCAGAGGTTTAAGCCTATACTTATATCGTAGAAATATGAAAGGAATATTCTTATGGATTCTATCGAACGGGTAAAGCTTATCGGTGATGACACAGGGATAAGGGTTACTAAATACCGTCATACAGGATATCACACCCATTGGCATAATTTTTATGAATTTGAAATTACCGTAAACGGAAACGGTACTCAAAGTATAAACAATACCGACTACACCAATACAAGAGGCGATATGGTTTTGGTTCGCCTTACAGATTTTCATCGGATAGATACCGCCGCAGAGGTATACAGAATTCAAATCCCGATAAGCTGTATGCCCGAAGATGTGCATCGTATTCTTTCGGTAACAACCGGCAATCTGTACGCCCATGCATCGGAAGAGGAGCTTGGACGCATATCCGCACTCTGCGACCTGCTTATGCTTACGACCGAGGAAGGCGAATACGACAAGGATTACGCAGAGCTTCTGCTAAGCGTCATAATCCGCACATTTATAAGGCTTATGGACCCCTCTGTGGCAAAATGCGCTTCCAATAACCGTCTTGTTGCGGTGTGCAGTTATATACAAGAGCATTTTACCGAGGATATAACCCTGGATACAATAGCCGCACATTTCGGCTTTAACAAAAACTATTTCTGCACATTTTTTAAGACCCATACCTCGATTACTCTTACGGAGTTTATCAAAGAACTTCGTCTTCAATACGCGGCTCGGCTTGTCGGAGTGACCGATCACTCAAGCCTTCAGATATCTGAAATGTCAGGCTACAATTCCCATTCCAACTATTTAAGAGATTTCAAAAAACGTTTTGGTATATCTCCGATTCAGATGAGAAAAAGGAAATAAAAAAACCGTTTAAGTTCGCTCGGAACTTAAACGGTTTTCTATTATACAGAAAATTTATGGAATACCTTTTTACCCTTTTTGATAACAACGCCGTTTGCAAGCTGTTCGGCGGTTATTTTAGTTGCGGGGTCGGTAACCTTTTCACCGTCGACCGAAACACCGCCCTGCTGAACGAGACGTCTGCCCTCTCCGTTGGAGGCGATGAGTCCGCCTTTACTCATAAGGTCGAGGATTCCGATAACGCCGTCGGTAAGGTCAGCGTCATCAAGGACGGTGGCAGGCATATCGGCATCGCTTGAACCTGCGCCGAAAATAGCGCGTGCGGCGGCCTGAGCCTTTTCGGCCTCTTCCTTGCCGTGGATCATTTCGGTGAGCTCGAAGGCAAGTATCTCTTTTGCCTTATTAAGCTCGCTGCCCTCCCACTTTTCATACTCACGGATGGTCTCAATGGGGATGAAGGTGAGCATCTTGATGCACTTGAT
>CAZRHF010000102.1:0-8300 GCA_964599835.1 uncultured Eubacteriales bacterium
ATTCATCATTCGGCGTCAGCCGAACATCATGTGCGAAGCACACATCATTGCGGCGCAGCCGCCCTAGGCCCCGGGCCCTTGACGCTTGTCCCTAACAAAAAAGACCCCGAAGGGTCTTTTTTATTCTGCTTTTCCGTAGGTTGCGGATCTGACTATATTCTTAACGCAGCCGTTGTTGGAGTCTACGTTATTCAGCTTGCCCGAAATATCGCTTCTTTCAATTCCGCGATACTCCATAAGCTCGGTAATGGAGCAGAAACGGTAGCCTGCATCGTAGAAGTCCTCAAGGGTGGCCTCTAAGCAGTTATAGGTGGTATCCTTGGTGATGTGACCGAGAATTACGTCTCCGTCCACCCAGGTTCCCACGCCGTCCTTCATAACCTTGAGCATTGCGGCTTCGTCGTAAGCACTTGACCAGTCGTAGGTGTTCTGAGAAAGCCAGATAACGGGGAGATCGTCCTCGGCACAAACCTCAAACATAGTGTCGGTGACCCTTATCTGTGGGGGTCTGTAGAGGGGCACGTCGTAGGGAGTGACTCCGTCAGCCATAGTCAGATTTGCTTCCAGCAGAGCCGTGAAGTCGGAGATCTGATATTTAAGCTCGTCGTAGGTAAGCTCGGTGTAGGTTCCTGCCGAAGCAGAGCCGGTCCAGGCGTCGGCGTGGGTCATACTGTGGTTGCCCACGTCCCAGCCGTTATCTATAGCGTACTGGAGGCTCTCAAAGCCGTAGGAATTACAGCTCGTTCCTGTTACGAACATTGTTGCCGTTCCCTTATATTTTGCGAAAAGGTCTACCATACGGGTATCCTTTGCGGGACGGGGACCGTCGTCAAAGGTGAAGGCAAGAAGCTTATAATTTTCGGGGTTTTCCTTCCAGTTGTCGAGATAGAGTCGCTTCTGGGTGTGAATTTCAGCACTTCCGTCGGCAAGGGTCTCTATGCGGCGGATATAGCAATGAACGGGGAGGTCTTCTACCTCTAAGCCCTTATAATTTATAAGCTCGGACACAGTACAGAAGCGGTAGCCCTGAGCGTAAAGCTGAGGCAGAGCAATAGCCAGCGCCTGAGGAGTTACGTAGGTTTTGGAAGAGCTGTGGGCGCCGATAATTGCGCCGTCGGGGAGGCCGCTCATAAGAACGCTTACTATTCCGTCAACCGTAGCGGTTCCGCCCGACCAGTCGGAGCCGACCTGAATGTAGGAGCCGATGGCAGGCATACCAACCTCTTCAAGCTTTTCGTATACCCTTTCGCTGTATGCAAAGCCGCCGCCTCGCCAGAATTTGGGAGTAACACCTGTATGCTGTTTAATAAGGTCGTTTGCGCCTTCAAATTCTTTATCAAAGTCTTCCTCGCTCATAGCGTCCATTTCTGCGGCCGTACTATGGGTGTAGGAATGGCTTGCAACCTCACTTCCCTTATTTACAACGTAGCGGGCAACGGTGGGATCGTTTGCCTGATTAAAGGAGTCTCCTATAAAGAAGAAGGTTCCGCTTCCGTTATTTTCAGCCAGAATGTCGGCCACCTGCATAGTAACCGAGGGGCTGTAATCGTCGGGACCGTCGTCGAAAGTGATGGCAAGAAGCTTAAAGTCCTCGGGGTGACTGCGCCAGTCTTCCAGAGCTTCGCCTATCCTCGAATTCATTGCAACAAGGTCGCAGATATTTGTTTCGCCGTCGCGGTTATAGTCGGTGTTCATATAGCTTTCTGCTCCTATAAGGGTAGAGCGGAGGGCGACCTCGTCGGTGCTCTCGGTTCCCTTTCCGTTTTCGTCAACGTCGCCGATGGTGGTACCGTAGAGTCTGAGCATAGGAGCGACAACGTTACCCTTTACGGCATACCATACGCTCTTGTCGAGGCCTGCCATATTGGTGTCGCTGAGTGCGTTTTCGCCCGTAACCGCTTCGACTACCGTAACTGTACCCGTAACCGTTCCGAGGGTGGAATCGGTATTCCATTCGGAGGGAGCTGACGTGCTGTAGACGTTGGAAACGGTGATGTTTCGGTCATTTCCGTGTACGCCCTTTGAACCGCTGCAGAGAGGTGCGCGGCCAACCGAGAAGCAATTATTCAGAGTATACTTGGAATTATATGACGTTCCGATAAGCCCCCAATAATGTCCTCCGCCGGTTTTTGTCAGGTTTCCTGCAAAGCCGCAGTTTGTAAGTGTGGTATTGTTCTTATTCTGAACGTAGCCTATGAATCCGCCGGCGGCAGAGGAGCCGTAGCTACCGCTGTTTCCGCCGTATACGGTGGTAGTAGGGTCTACCATAACGTTGGTGATAAGCACCTGTGCCATTGTTACTGCCGACACAGTGCCTACGAAACGTCCCGAAGAAACATAGGAGTTTTTAACTGTGAGATCGGTAAGAGAGCCGGAGCTGAAGGTGGGGATCAGTCCTGCTCCCGTTGTGTAGGTTCCGTATTTTTCAGCATCATAGCCGTTTAAAGGACGGTAGTAAATACCGTAAACGGCATAACCGTTTCCGTCGATATGGCCCGAGAAGGTAGCTTCGGCTTCGGCAAAGCCCTTATACGCCTTTGCGTTTACGTCCAGCTTGGTCTCAAACCAGACGTTAGGCTCGTAATCTCCGATAACCTCTCCTGTTGACCAGTTGATGCCGTCGGTATCGTTAAGATAAATATCATTTGCAAGCTTATAATATTTTCCATTTCCGAAGGTACCTACACAGAGGCGGAGCTGGCCTGCTTTTTCGATTATATAGGGGTCGTCAGCTGTACCGCTTCCCGATGCATAGCCGCCGTTCGCGGAGTTCAGTGGGATATTTTCAAACTCGTTTACCTCGTCGAGGAAGACCTTCAGGGTGGGATATCCGTTTTCGGTGGTAACGAAGGCATCGCCCAGGTTTTTAAGAGTCGATGCGGCGCTGATGCCTTTGATAGATCCGGCATTTGCAGTGGAAACGATCTGACAGTTGGTTGCAGTGCCGCTACGGGTAATTTTAGTATCGCCTATGGCATAGCAGTTTTCAATTGTACAACTGCTCCAACTCCAGTTGTTGCCAATGATAGCGTTTACTATATAGGTGCCATAGGTATCTTTGGGGTCATCGTCGTGATGCTTCAGGGTTGCAAGCGAATAGCAGTTCGAAACGTTAAAGCTGCGTCCGCCCTCACAGGTACCGCCGCCGATAATTCCTGCAAGATTATCGCCGTACATATAAACGCTTTCGCCTGCATAGCAGGAGTCGATAGAGCCGTTTACTCGGGTGACGTTGCCGACGAACGCGGCGGTGGCATAGGATGCGTTACCGGTTATATAGGAGTTTTCTATGCCGATCTCGCTTATGGTCAGACCCTCGCCCGCCATAGGGAAAAGGGCGCGCTTTACGTCGGAGGCGGTTTCGCTGTAGTCGTTATAGAAAAGGCCGTGAACAACATTTCCGTTGCCCTTAAAGGTTCCCTTGACCGTCTTGCTCTTATACCAGGTGTTAAGGGTTGAAAGGTCGGTTATTTCGGAGCCGTCGGTCATTTTGGTAACGGTGGGGACACCGTCGGTAATTGACACCAGCATATCGTTAAGCCAGATATCGTTTATAAGCTCCCATTTGCCGTCGGTGCTTCCGCCTGCATTTATAACGTATGCAAGCTGGGCAGGAGTAGAAATATCGGTATAACCGTCGGCGTCGGCGTCGGCAGTGGGCTGAGTTGTGGCCGTACCGTCCCAGAAGATCGTGGTTTTGGCAATAGACTTGACCGAGGCCGATTTAATATCAACGGCGGTGGAGGTCAGGAACATACCTACCCTTATTTTCTCACCCTTGACCGAATTGGGGTCGGCAAAGCCTTGACCTGACGAGGTGGTGAGAAGATGACCGTTTAAGTAAACGTAGGTAACACCGTTTACCACCATCATTTTATAGGTACTGGTAGTATCTTTGGCAGAGCGGGTATAACCCTCGGGGATGGTGTACCAGGCTTTGGAAACGGAATTTCCGTCGCCCTTACGTATATAGTAAACGTCGGTGGTAACGTCAGTGGAGCCGTTTGCCTCATAGGCGGCAAACCAGGTAGCTCCCCCTGCATCACAGAGACCGTCGCTGTCGGTGTCGGTGGCAGAAAGGGTTATATTGTTGGCAAGTCCGACGCTGGAATCTCCTTCCGCGTGAGTAAAGGTGACTTCATATACAAAGTTTGTATCGTCGCCCTCAATTTCGGGAAAATAGAGCACACCGTCGCAGGGACCTGCGGTAACGCGGACGGCCGAAGCTTCGGCATTGTAGACAAGAGATGAAGTTCCTGCCGTACCCCAAAACTTAACGTTTTCAGAGGCGCCCTTTTCCAGCTCCCATCCGTCGGGGACTGAGGTGATCTCCGAGCCGTCAAAGGACCAAAGGGTATCGCCCTCAACGACGTGAATATCGTCTATATCATAGACGACTGCATCTGCGGCAGATACGGGGCTTATCAGCAAGCATCCCAGTATTACCGCAACCGTTAATACGATAGCTATGACCTTATTTTTCATAAACCTCTTTCCTTTCAGAAATGAATAGATAAAAAACGCCCGGTTAAACAAACCATTCATCCGCAATAAGTATATATCCGTTATAGAAAACGGGCCAACCTACGATTTGTGGAGTTTACCGAATAAAAATACATAATTATTATATCACCTTATGCTTTACACGGTCAACCCGTGGTTTTGAACAATATCTGTCGTCCCGAATATACATCCTGCACAAAAAGGTTCGATAAACCTGCTGTTTTATATGTTGACAAGCGGTTTTTTTCCTGCTAAAATTAATCTGCCTGATAAAAGCTGTAAAGTTCCTCACGTCTGCTGAGGATCAAAAAGGAATAGGGGTGAGATTCCCCTGCGAACTCGTCGCCGTGACGGACGAGCATTATCCCATTATGTCACTGAGAGATCGGGAAGGCGGGAAAATGCGCTATCAGTCCCAAGTCGGAAGACTTGCTTTACAGTTAGCAAACAACTGTGTTTGCTTAGCGGTATTTTGCTACGAGTAATTAGCAACGTCCGAAATAACACTCCTTGGGGTATTAAGGGGGTGCCGTTTCGTGCGCTTTCCGAATACCTCTTTTTTTATTGGGTAATACCAAAAAAGGAGTGTTTTTTATGACACGAAAAGTAAACAAACTGTTATCTCTGGCTCTTACCCTTCTGGTAGCAGCCGCCCTTGCCCTGAGCCTTTCGGCCTGCGGTAAGGAAACCGCCTCTGCGCCCTCCGACGGCTCCTCCGAGACGCAGGATCAAACCATCTCGGTTACGGTCGAGATAATCGACGCCGAGGGCGAAAAGACCACCTTAGAGCTCGAAACCTCCGAAACCTATCTTGCCGACGCGCTGGTAGAAGAGGGCGTTATCGAGTATAACGAGGGCGGACTTTACACCACCGTAAACGGCATCACCGCCGACTATAACGTTGACGGCTCCTGGTGGTGCGTTACCAAGGACGGCACCATGACCACCGAGGGTATGAATACCTTAAAGCTTGCCGACGGCGACAAGTATGAAATAACCTACACCAAATAATGACCCGTCTTGAAAAGCTTCGTGAGCTTCTGGTGCTGGTTATGTTTGCTCCTCTGCTCACCGCCGTAAAGCTGGTGCTCGCGGCATTTTATAACATCGAGCTGGTATCCCTTCTCCTTATGGTCATAACCTATAAGTTCGGGATAAAGGCCCTGATTCCCGCTTATATCTTCTCGGTAACCGAGATACTTATATACGGAATTAATATCTGGAACGTAATGTACCTCTACGTATGGGCGGTGCTGGTACTTATCTGCCTGCCCTTCAGAAAGATCAGGAGAGGTTGGTTTTTCGCCCTTATTTCAGGCGTCTACGGACTTTCCTTCGGGGCACTTTGCTCGATCCCCTATTATTTCATCCCCTCTTTGGGCCCCGCGTTTGCCATTTCCTGGACGGTTTCGGGATTCATCCCCGCCGATATCCTTCACTGTATCGGAAACACCGCCTCTGCCCTCCTCCTTTACATACCCCTGACGAAGGCGCTGGACAGAGCTTTGCCGAATAAGGCAGTGAGCAGTGGATAGTGAACAGAAAAACGGCTGTGAACTTCGGTTCACAGCCGTTTGGTTTTGTGCTTATTGTTTTGCGATATACCTCGCTTATGCTCGGTGCGATATGTTTGCTTTGCAAACGCGATATAACCGACCTTATCGGTCGCTTGCGATATGATATAAATCCCCTTGCGCCCCGCAGGGCATATCGCATCGGAGATATATCGCAGGCGTCAGCCTATATCGCAAATCCCGATAGGGATTTATATCGCGGCGGCCGAAGGCCGCATTATCTCTGTACTCTTCCCGAGCCGTCGCCGCCGGCAAGCTTTTCTACTTCAGAAACGCTTACGCGGTTAAAGTCGCCTTCGATGGAGTGCTTAAGGGCAGATGCGGCAACCGCAAATTCAACTGCCTCCTGAGTGTTCTTTCCCGAAAGGAGGGAGTAGATAAGTCCTGCGCCGAAGGAATCACCGCCGCCGACACGGTCGACGATGTGGAGGTGGTATTCCTTGGAGAAGCAGTAGTTCTCGCCGTCATAGAGCATTGCGGCCCAGTCGTTATCGCTGGCCGAAATGGAGGAGCGAAGGGTTATTGCAACCTTCTCAAAACCGAATTTGTCGGCAAGCTGCTTAGCAACGCTCTTATAGCCCTCGTGGTTTAATTTTCCGCCGTAGATGTCGGTGTTTTCAGCCTCAATTCCGAATACGTCCTTTGCATCCTCTTCGTTGGAGATGCAGACGTCGACGTATTTACAAAGCTCGGTCATAGCCTCTCTTGCCTGGTCTCTGGTCCAGAGCTTTCCGCGGTAGTTAAGGTCGCAGGAGATCTTAACGCCCTTCTTCTTTGCGGCGATACAGGCGGCCTTGCAGATCTCAACAAGGTTTGCGCCCAGCGCGGGGGTGATTCCGGTAAAGTGGAACCAGTCGGCACCCTCAAAGATGTCGTCCCAGTCGAAGTCCTCGGGAGAAGCCGTCTGAATGGAGGAATGTGCACGGTCGTAAATACATACAGAGCCTCTCTGAGAAGCGCCTTTTTCAAGATAGTAGATACCAACCCTCTCGCCGCCTCTTACGATATCGTCGGTGTCTACGCCGAAGTAGCGAAGAGAATCAACGGCGGCCTGACCGATAGCGTGCTTAGGCAGCTTCGTAACGTATGCGGCGTTCATTCCGAAGTTAGCAAGAGAGACGGCAACGTTGGCCTCTCCGCCACCGAAGGTGGCCTGCATCTGATCGTTCTGGAAGAAACGGTAGTAGCCGTTGGGGGCAAGGCGAAGCATAATTTCGCCGAAGGTAACTATTCTTTTCATAATAAAACACCTCTGTTTGAATTTATGCACCCATTATACAACATTTTTCCAAAAATGTACATAGCAAATTTAAGCCTTCACATTGCAAAAATAATCATTATTGACTATTTTGAGCAAAGCGGTTAAAATGTATATAAATAATATGAACGGAGAATAATTATGACAGATAATAAAGAACTTGAATACACCCCCGATATCGTAAACCTTACCGACGATGAGGGAAACGAATACACCTTTGAGGTCCTTGACGCAATAGAGTCGGACGACGGACGCTATCTTGCAATGCTTCCCGTCTACGACGATCCTCAGAAGCAGCTTGAAGACAGCGGTGAGCTGGTCATCGTTAAGGTCGGAGAGGAAGACGGTGAGGAATACCTCTATCCCATCGAGGACGACGACGAATACGATTTCGTTGCCGACGCCTTTATCGAAAGACTTCAGGACGTTTACGAGATCGACGAACAGTAGATCAGGGACGAGGGCCCTAAAAATGATGCAGCGCTTCGCCCTATGAAGATATGATGGTAGGCTATGCCTAATGATGGTTGTGCTTTGCACAAATTAAGGAGTCTGCGGCGCATTTATACATCCGTGCCGAAGGCACACCGAAATTTTGCCTTCAGGCAAAGCTTCATTACTTGTACCATCATTTGCGAAGCAACCTTCGTTTTATGTATTTTCTCCGCGAAGGCGGAAGATAAAAATAATGTCCTGCCCTGTTCGCGGACTGCGGCACTTATAACCCTACAACCTTTTTATTGGGAGTTTAGACTCGCTCGCAGGTGAGCAGGCCTCCCGCCTTTTGGCGGACGTTGGAAGCCCGAACCGAGCGGCGGACACCCACCTGCTTTGTCGCAGGTTATCTTAGTGCCCGATACGGCAGGGCGGGACGCAATTAAAAGAAAAACAGGCACCTTCGGGGTTAAACTGAACAAGTCCAGTAAAAACGGACAATAGAAAAAAGAACCCCTCCTATGGTAAAA
>CAZRHF010000103.1:0-8144 GCA_964599835.1 uncultured Eubacteriales bacterium
GGGTGTTATCCTTAACGGAGAATTTGAAAATTGTTTCAATTTTTGTTAAGAACCAGCATCGCATTTGTAAGCACAAATGCAGTTGGGCGGTAGCCCAAACCCACAAACAACAGAAAAAGAGAAGATTCGTTTTAATTACGAGTCTTCTCTTTCTTTATGTCTGTAAGTGATATGCTGACTAAAGTCAGCGTGATATTTTGTTTTTAAAATTCCTCGCCTATGGCGAGATATTTTAAAACAAAGTGATATTAAGCCCGTTGGGCTTAGTGATATTCTATTCGCCGCAAACTCGCGTAGCGAATATCACTCGGCGTAAGCTGAATATAACTGCGAAGCAATATCACTCGCCGTAGGCGAATAGAACTGCGTGATACTCCGCTTGGAGTATCACGCTAATGGTCGGGTTTTTGTTTTTCCTTGTGGTTTAGGGTGAAGGGAAAAGGGAGGAGGGGGACGTTATTAAGTTTGATATATGAATTGGTTTCCCCTCTTCCCTCATCCCTCTTCCCTGAAAATGAATCTTTATCCCGGCGAAGCCGAAGTGTTTACAACTTCCGCCTTCGGTGGAGGTCATTCTTTGTTTTTCTTAAGATCGAGGCGGATGATGCCAGTCACAATGGAAATAAGGCTTAAAACCTCGCAGATTATGGCCCCTACCGAGAAATTTGCGATATTATAGATAAGCCAGGAAGGGGAGCTGACAAGGCCGCATTTCCTGACGTCTGCCGCCCGCTTCATTCTGAAACCGACGTTGGTGGCTGTCATTCCGATCACGGGCAGGATCTCTATAATGAAATTAAAGGGCGTAAGGGGTGTGCCGAAGACCGTAAAGCTTAAAACGTAGACCGAAACATAGCTTAAAACAAAGCCTGCAAACCAGATAGGATGATCTGCCCTGAGCTTTTCCTTGTTTAAAAAGACTATTGCACGCATCGCGGCAATAATATTTAAAATTCCGCCAACCGCCGCCCCTATCATAAGGAAGTTTACGGCAAACAGTGAGCCGCCGACAAGCTGCAAAGCGATAACGCTGCTCTGCTTTTTTGCCTGGTATGAAAATATGTTAAAGGCCATAGCCACAATGCCGATGCCCTGTGCGATCATTTCTATTGGTTCCATAATTGCTCCTTATATTTTTATCTTCCGCCTTCGGCGGAGGTTATTCTTGGTGGATTAGGGAAAAGGGGAAAACGAGGGACAAGGGCCTATCGTCCAGGGCCAAGGGAATGTGTCTCCGACGGATTTATATAAGAGTAACGCTGCGCGTGAGTAAAAAGAGCACCGACTCCGTCGGGAGTAAGCAAGGCTAATTGGTATATTGTAGGATAGCACAAATATTTAAGCGCGAGGAAAGAGGTTTTTTGTTTTACGCTATCTACATTACGCGTAATGGGTGTCGAGCCCCTCGACCGTGGCGAAGGCACACCTTAATGTTGCCGTAGGCAACACATCATTCATCATTCGGCGTCAGCCGAACATCATGTGCGAAGCACACATCATTGCGGCATAGCCGCTCGGCCCCGGGCCCTTGTCCCTATACCCTTTTTTACTGCGATAAATACTCAGGGTTTGCCCTGAGGAAGGAGGGGGTTACTCCCGTCTGCCTTTTAAAGGCCTTATTAAAGTTTGCGGTGTTGTTAAAGCCGCAGCTTATGGCTATCTCCAAAAGGGTGCTGTCCTCCCCGGAAGATATAAGCCGTATGGCGGCTTCAATTCGCCTTGCGGTGATATAATCCCAGAGAGATATTCCGTTAAGCCTTTTAAAGAGTGAAGAAAAATAATTCGGGGTCATTCCCGCAAGGGCGCTCAGCTCCTTCAGCGTCAGGCTCTCGCTTATGTGGCTGTCGATATACTTCATAACCTTGACCACGTCCCGACCTCGGGTGGTGTCCACCCCCGTATCGGCGTAGCCGCAGTTTCTGATAAGCTCTATTATGATAAGATTCAGATAGGATTTCACCGCAAGGTGATATTCGCTGTTTTTGCCGAACAGCTCCTCCTCTATAAGCCCTAAAAGACGTCTTATTTCGGCGGAGTTTTCGGCCTCTATACGGTTTTTGAAGGTCTTTGCTCCCGCAAAGCAGAAATTAAGTCGGGCATCGCTTAAGGAGTCGTAGGATTTTCCCTGAATATATATGGGCTCGAACTGAAGGTTGGTAAATTTCAGTCCTCCCTCCCCCGCCTCGCTTACCGAGTGGACCGAGTTTGAGGGGAAGACCATCACGTCGCCCGCCTTTAAGGGGTAGCTTTCCTTTTCGGTGTAATAGGTTCCGCTTCCCGAGGTTATTACCGAAATTTCAAATCGGGTGTGGAAGTGTCGGTAGGTCTGTCGCTTGCCCTCGGGCACCGACACCTTCCACATTTTAAGCATACCTGTTTTTTCCTTATAAAAAAGCTCGCCTATCTGCTCGGTCACGGAATCACCCCTATCGTAATATAGTTTGCAAATCGGTTAACATAGTTGTTGAAAGTTTTTACGCCAAAATCTACAATACAAACAGATGATACACCTAAACTGAATTTAAGTCAATCTAAAAAGAAAGGAATTTATTATGAATTTTTGTTCGGCCCCCTCAGAACTTAAAATAACCGATATGCGTTTTGTGGGTATCGACGGCGCACCCAAGCGCTGCACTATTCTGCGGATAGACACCAATCAGGGAATTTCGGGCTACGGCGAGGTCCGTGACGCATCAAGCAAGACCTATGCCCTTATGCTCAAAAGCCGAATTATGGGCGAAAACCCCTGCAACGTAGATAAAATTTTCAGAAAAATAAAGCAGTTCGGCGGCCACTCCCGTCAGGGAGGCGGCGTTTCGGGCATTGAAATTGCCCTTTGGGACCTTGCAGGCAAGGCATACGGCGTTCCGCTTTATCAGCTTCTCGGCGGAAAGTTCCGCGATGAGGTTCGGGTCTACTGCGACACCGACGTGGAGGGCAAGCACACAGGCCGCGATATGGGAATGGCACTGAAAAAACGTATGGAAATGGGCTTTACCTTCCTTAAAATGGACCTTGGCATCGGTCTGCTTTTAGACGAGCCGGGCACCCTTAACGCACCACTCGGCTTTATCGACGAAATGAAAAAATACGCCTCCCACATCCTTAACGTTCAGGGGGGAAGCGTTACCGAGGATATGGTGAGACACCAGAAAAGCTATTCCATAGTCACCACCGCCCACCCCTTCACGGGAATCCACCTGACCGAAAAGGGACTTGACTATTTAGAGAATTACGTTCGGGAGATCCGCGAGGTCATCGGCTACGACGTACCCCTTGCGGTTGACCATTTCGGCCACATCTGCGTTGAGGACTGCATCAAGTTCGCACGCAGAATGGAGCCCTACAACATTGCCTGGATAGAGGATATGGTGCCCTGGATGTACACCGATCAGTACGTAAGGCTCAGAAACTCCACCACCATCCCGGTCTGCACGGGTGAGGACATCTACCTTAAAGAAGGCTTCGAGACCCTTATTAAGGCAGGGGGAGTTTCGATCATTCACCCCGATATTTTAACCTGCGGAGGCGCTTTGGAGCTTAAGAAGATCGGTGATATTGCCGACGAGCACGGGGTTGCAGTCGCCGTCCACATGGCCGAAAGTCCCATTGCCTGCCTTGCCGCAGTTCACACCGCCGCCGCAATGCACAACTGTCTGTGTCTGGAGTTCCATTCGGTGGACGTGCCCTGGTGGAACGACATTGTGACCGGAATACCGAATCCCCTCTTTGAAAACGGCTTTATAAAGGTTCCCGAAAAGCCGGGCCTTGGCTTTGACGACATAAATGAAGAGGTTATAAAGGCTCATATAAATAAAAACATCCCCGGCTACTTCGAACCCACCGACGAGTGGAATAAGGAATTTAGTAACGACAGGATCTGGTCGTAAGCAGAGATATAACCGTCGGCCTTGCCGAGGTTAAGCTTCGTGGTTTAGGGAAAAGGGAAAGGGGAAGAGAGAAAAGAAGCGAGGTGTCTCCGACGCACATATAAGAGTAACGCGACCCGGAAGCAAACGAGGATTTTCTCCGCCGTGTCATCCTGAGCCTGTCGAAATTTTGCGACAATGAGATCTCGTCACCTACGGTGCCGCACTACGTGTTCGACTTCACTTCGTTTCGCTCAAGATGACCCATTGTCGCAAAATCGCCGAAGGCACACATTCATTTTTCATTCTGCATTTAAAAAGCGGCGGAGCCACACCTTCATTTTCCACTTTCCTTTTTCAATTTTCAATTTAAAAATACCATTAACCGCCCTCTTTACCTTTTTTCTTCTAAGCGCTATAATAAAAGAAAACTCTTATCGGAGGTTAATGTTATGAAAAAGGTATTACTTGTAGGCGATTCGATACGGGCAGGCTACGACAAGGCGGTCAAAAAGACCCTTGAGGGCAAGGCCGAGGTCTTCTTTCCCTTGGAAAACTGCCGCTTTGCTGCATACGTCCTTCGCTATCTCCACGAATATAAAGACAAGCTGTGCGGCGGAGAAGTCGATGTTCTCCACTGGAACGCAGGTCTTTGGGACAATCTCCGTCTTTTCGGAGAGGAACCCCATACACCTATTGATGTCTACGCCTATTATATCGAGCGTATCTGCATCCGCATAAAAAAGCTTTTCCCCGAGGCAAAGGTAATATTTGCCACCTCAACACGGGTTCAAAGCGAAAAAATGGGTGACGATTTCAAACGCTATAACGAAGATGTTGAGGCCTACAACAGGAAGGCTGTTGAGATCGTTAAAAAATACGGCTTTGAGGTAAACGACCTTTACTCCGTTTCGGCAGAACTTCCCGAAGAGGCCCATTCCGACACAGTCCACTACTACACCCCCATGGGCACCGAGGCCTTTACAAACGCGGTGCTTTCCCACCTGCTCCCTGCCCTTGGTATAACCGAAATGCTCGAATATAAGGAAGCGCTTTACACCGATAAGCCCGTTGGAATTTAGGAGATCTTATGTATCAGAACATCGTTCCCGAGTGGTTTAAAAAGACCTCGGTCTATCAGATAAACCCACGCACCTTTTCACAGAGGGTACGATAAAGGCGGCTGATTTTTTCGGAGGCTTCGGCTAAGATCGACCTGCCGAGAGCAAAGAAATTCTGCTTTCAAATAATCTTTCGGACGAAGGTCTTTCGTCCTACGGATATGTAATTTTTAAAGAATGAAAGAGGTTAACAAAATGGGAAAGCTGTCTAAAGACGTCCTGCTCCCCTTTGAGCAGGCAAAGGAATACACCGAAGAACGGATAAATATGGGAATTGAGGCCCACAGAAAGGGCTTTGCCACCCTTGAGGTGCTAAACCAAAAGGGTGAGGCGGTGCCAGCCCATATAGAAATAAAACAAAAGACCCACGATTTTAAATTCGGCTGTAACCTCTTTATGCTGGAGGAGCTGGAAAGTGATGACAAGAACGAGGAATATAAAAAAGCCTTTGCCGAGCTTTTTAACCTCGCCACCCTCCCCTTTTACTGGAGCGATTTAGAGCCCACCGAGGACGCGCCCCGATTCAGCAAGGACAGCCCCAAGGTCTACCGCCGTCCTGCACCCGACCTCTGTACCGAATACTGCAAAGAAAGCGGCATTGAACCCAAGCTTCACTGCCTTAACTACGACCAGTGGTCACCTGTATGGCTTCCCACCGACGTACCAACGGTCAAAAGGCTTTTAGATAAGCGCATTGCCAGAATTGCCGAGCGGTATAAGGATGTCATCCCCTCTATGGAGGTAGTAAACGAAAGCCTTTGCAATCTGCATAACCACCCCGACAGAAGAAGCACCGAATTTTTCAAAGAGGAAGATTTCGTTGAGTGGAGCTTCGAGCATGCAAGAAAATATCTCCCTGCAAACCACCTTATAATAAACGAGGCTACCCAGGACGTTTGGGGCGACTTCAAGTATAACCGAAGCAGATATTATATGCAGATAGAGCGGGCACTTTCCAAAGGCGCCTCCATCGACAGCGTCGGTATGCAGTATCATATGTTCTATTCCGCCGAGGATATGGTGGAAAAGTCCAAGGTCTTCTACGACCCCAAGACCCTTTACGCCGTTATGGACAGATATTCCGATTTCAGAAAGCCCCTTCAGGTCACCGAGGTCACCATTCCCGCCTATTCCGCCGAGGCCGATGACGAGGAGCTTCAGGCCGAGATAATCACAAGACTTTATAAAATATGGTTCAGCCACCCGAATATGGAGGCTATCGTTTACTGGAATATGATAGACGGCTACGCCGCCTTTGCTCCCAAGGGAGATATGACGGCAGGCGAAAACAAATTCCACGGCGCGCTTATGCGGTTCGACCTTTCAAAGAAGCCTGCCTACCACGCCCTTAAAAAGCTAATTCACGAAACCTGGAAGACGAGGCTTTCTCTTGACGCCGCCTCTGCCTCCTTTAAGGGCTTCTACGGCAAATACGACCTCACCGTTACGGTGGGCGATAAGACGGTAACAAAGGAGATCCACATAAGAAAAGGCGCAGAAAACCGCTTTAAAATTACGGTTTAGGAGGAAACGCTATGTTATCTATAGAAGAAAAACGCAGTCTGTGGCTAAAGGGCTTTGAGGAGCATCCCGAGCTTATGGAAAAACGGGTGCCCGAGGATATCGAAAAATACCGCAAGGGCTGGTGTAAAATTCGCCTCACCGACAACGAGGGCAAGCCTTTGGCAAACAAGACCGTTACCGTCGACCAACAGAGCCACGATTTTAAATTCGGCGCACATATCTTTATGCTGGACGAGTTTGAAAAACCCGAAGATAACGAGAAATTCCGCGAGATGTTTGCCCGGTATTTCAACCTCGCAACCGTTCCCTTCTACTGGGACGGCTTAGAGCCCGAAGAAGGTAAGCCCCGATTCGATAAAAACAGCGGTAAGGTCTACCGCCGCCCCTCCCCCGAGCTCTGCGTGGAATACTGCGAGGAAAAGGGGATAGATGCCAAGCTCCACTGTCTGGTTTACGACAAATTCACCCCCGACTGGCTCCCGAAGAAGGATATGAAGGCTATGGAAAAGGCCTACGAGGAACGTTTCAGACAGATTTCCGAAAGATTTTCGGGCAGGCTTATGGAGTTTGAGGTCATAAACGAGACTCTGCAAACCCCTTGGTGGACAACCGATTCGGTGATAACCGAAAAGGAGGACCTAAACGAATGGGCCTTCGGTCTTGCGCGTAAATATTTCCCCCAAGAGACCCTTGTTATAAACGAGGGCGCCCTTGTTACCGACACCGCCGAAAAGGGAGTTTGGTCCGGCTATTATTTAGAGATCGAAAACGCCCTTATGAAGGGCTGTGAGATCGACAAAATAGGTATGCAGCAGCATATGTTCGTGGGTGCCAAGGCAAGGACCGAGGAGGAGTATGACGAGGATATCCGCGCTTTCTGGCAGAGAAAATGCGCCGACCCCGAGGTAAATCTTAAAATGCTTGACACTCTGGCAAAATTCGGTCTGCCTTTAGAGATAACCGAAATAACCGTTCCCACCTTCGGAGACACCGAGGAGGATGAAGAGCTTCAGGCCGAGATACTTACAAATCTGTATAGAGTCTGGTTTTCTCATCCTGCGGTTGATACCCTTGTTTACTGGAATCAGATAGAGGGCTATTGCTACGACGCGGGCCCCGAAGTGGGCTGGAACGAAAACCGCTGTCGCGGAGGACTTTTCCACCGCGATCTGACCCCCAAAAAGAGCGCCCTCGCCCTTAAAAAGCTGATAGACGAGGAATGGCACACAAAGCTCACCCTCGAAACCGACGAGAACGGCTATGCCGAGTTCCGCGGATTCTACGGCGAATATTCCGCCGAGTGGGAGGACGGCGCCGCCCTTTTCGGAATACATAAGGATGAGGATAATTCGTATCTTCTTACCAATGGATAAAAGACCCGAAAGGGTCTTTTTTTATTCAGGGAAAAGGGAAGAGGGAAAAGATGCGAGGTGTCTCCGACGGATTTATATAAGAGTAACGCTGCGCGTGAGTAAAAAGAGCACCGACTCCGTCGGGAGTAAGCAAGGCTAATTGGTATATTGTAGGGGAGGGAAAGCGAAGCGTGCGAGTCGGTAGTGAATGACGACACAGTGCGTCGTCAGAGCCGACGAGAGACCGAGCACCGCAGTGCGAGACCTTGCTCCTCCCG
>CAZRHF010000104.1:0-8106 GCA_964599835.1 uncultured Eubacteriales bacterium
A
Organism: uncultured Eubacteriales bacterium; assembly: GCA_964599835.1. Taxonomy (GTDB): domain Bacteria; phylum Bacillota; class Clostridia; order Oscillospirales; family Acutalibacteraceae; genus SFWF01. Next base: position 2 of record CAZRHF010000104.1, read on the forward strand.
TTGTCGGGTCCAATTTCTTGTTTGTCGTTGTTTAATTTTCAAGGTTCGTCGCACTGCTTTTCGCGGTGCCAGATTATAATACCACAACCGCTTCCCAATGTCAACACTTTTTTTCAAAAAATTTCAACTTTTTTTCCTTTTGTAAAATTTGGCCAAAAAGCTTTCATTTTTTTAATTTTTTTGACGTTTTTAAACAATATGCCCACTATCTCATATATATTCTCAGCTTTTCAAGGGCTTTTTTCTCCTTTCTTGATACCTGTACCTGAGATATGCCGAGAATATCGGCAGATTCGGTCTGAGTCTTTTCTTTAAAGTATCTAAGGTTTATTATTGCCTGTTCTTCCTTATTTAATCGCGCTATTGCATCTTCTATAAGGAGCTTTGAGCATATTTCGTCGTCGAAGCTTTCGGTAGGAAGTTGCAGTTCGCTTTCACCGTCAGGATTTTCGAAGGTCAGGGATATTACGTTTCGTGAGGCGGCTATTGCTTCAGCAATCTCCTCCTGTGTTACGCCAAGCTTCTCAGAAAGGAGGCTGATGGTGGCTTCGCCGCCGTTTTTCTCTATTTTTTCCTTTTCCCGCTGGACCTTCATAGAAAGTTCTTTTATCGTTCGGGATACCTTGACGGCACCGCTGTCGCGGAATAATCTTTTTATTTCGCCGAGAATGGTGGGAACGGCGTAGGTAGAAAAGCACAGACCTCTTGACTCGTCAAAGCCTTCGGCGGCTTTCAGAAGACCTATACAACCGACCTGAAAGAGGTCGTCGTACTCCATTCCCCTGCCGACAAATCTTTTACAGCAGGAATGGACCAGCCTTACGTTTTCTTCTATGAGATCATTTCTTTTTTGCATTATCTTTATCGCTTATCTTCTTTATGAGAGTCACGGTAGTTCCTTTCCCGAGATGTGATACTACCTTGATCTTGTCCATCATCGATTCCATTACTGCAAATCCAAGGCCCGCTCTTTCTTCACCGCCGGTCGTAAAGAGGGGTTCCATTGCGCGGCTTACGTCCTCTATTCCCCTGCCGCGATCGCGGATCTTGATTTTTACGGTATTGTCCTCGTATATTTCGCCGGTTATGTATATCTTTCCGATAGTATCGGGATAGGCGTGGATACTGCAGTTGGTTACCGCTTCAGAGACCGAGGTCTTAATATCGGATATCTCTTCAACGGTTGGATCAAGCTGGGTAACAAATGCAGCCACGGTCACTCTGGCAAAGGATTCGTTGGCTGATTTCGAGGGAATTGTTAATGAAAACTTGTTTTGCATACTGTTAGCTCCTTTTTTCTAAGCTTGCGAGGCGTTCGATTCCTGCCAGCTTCATAATTTTATAGATATTTTCAGAAAGGTTGACAATATTGAGTGATGCCCCTGTTCTTTGCAGGTTTTTATACCTTCCCATAACCAGGCCTATACCCGAGCTGTCCATAAAGGTGACCTCGGAGAAATCGAGAATAAGCAGAGAGGGCATTGAATACTCTATGGATCTATCTATCTCCTCCCTCATACCTTTTGCGGAATGGTGATCTATCTCGCCACTAAGATAAACGGTCAGTACCTCGCCAGTTGATTTTATGTTCATATATAAACCTCCTTAAAAAAAGACAAGCCTCTATAATATAATAAAGGCTTGTCACTGAATATTCTGCTGAAACGCGGTGTCGAATTTAAGAAGTGTATCGGGAAATAAGGTTTTCTCTAACGGCGCCCGCAAGATAGAGTGAACCGAAGACGAAAAGGGGCTTTTTACCCTTAGTTTTTTCGTTTGCAAGATCGAGAGCGGCATCGTAGCTTTCGCAGGCGGTTACGCTACCGCAAAATTCTTCTGCAAGTTTTGCCAGCTCTTCCGACGAAATCGTTCTTGGATTTTCTTTTACGGTAACGGTAATTACATCGGAGCAATATTTTAATACCTCACGTAAAAATCCGCTACAGTTTTTATCGGCCATCATTCCCATAACGGCAACTATTTCGCCGCTGTAGTTTTTCATAAACTGCGACAGCGCTTCGGCACCGTTAGGATTGTGGGCTCCGTCAAGGAAAACAACGGGATCCTTGCTTATGAGTTCAAGTCTTGCAGGAACGGTAGCAGAGGCAATTCCTTCTATGAGAGCCTGCTCATCTATCGTAAGTCCCGCGGCTTTGACCGTTTCTATGGCGGTGACGGCGTTATATATCTGATGTGTTCCGATAAGACGGGTTTTATAGCTTATACCTTTATATATAAAGGAGTTTCCTTCAATAGAAGAGTCTATCACTTTAATTTTATCGGTTTCGGGGACGGTGAGGTTTTCGGAAGAAGCCCTGATAACATTCATTGCGGCGGTATCTTGCAGAGGATATGACACGGCAGGACATCCGTTTTTAATGATACCGCACTTTTCGAAGGCAATTTTTTCGAGGGTATCGCCTAAAATGGCGGTATGGTCATAATCGATCTTCATAATGACCGAACATAGGGGCGAATTTATAACGTTGGTTGCGTCGAAACGGCCGCCAAGGCCGACCTCTAAAATAACAATATCGCAGTTTTGCTCCTTATACCAAAGGAGGGCCAGCGCGGTTATAAATTCGAACTCGGTCACCTCAACTCCCGTGCTCTTCACTTTTTCACAAAGACGGGCAAGATCGTCCTTGGGTATATAGTTGCCGTCAAGCTGGATGCGCTCGCGGAAATCGACTATATAAGGAGAGGTGTAAAGACCTGTTTTATATCCTGCGGCGGTATAAACCGAAGCCAGCATATTGCAGGTTGAGCCCTTACCGTTTGTTCCTGCCACGTGGATGACCTTAAGGCTGTCCTGGGGGTTGCCCAGTTTCTCAAGCAGTTCGGCAATGCGTTCAAGGCCGGGTTTTGAGCCGAACACCAAAAGAGAGTGGATATAATTTAACGCCTCATTATAATTCATAATAACACTTCCAAAAAAAATAAGCAGGGAGAGGAGCAAGCCTCTCCCCTACTTTTTCATAGAGAATCAGATCTGTGATTTTATCTTTGCAATGCTTTCCTCAAGAAGGGCAATGCGATCAAGAGTTTTTGCAAGAAGGTCGCGCTGCTGATTAACGACAGCCTCGGGTGCCTTTGCAACAAATCCGGGATTGTTGAGCTTGGATTCATAGAAGCCTTTATCCTTATTTGCGGCTTCGAGCTCCTTACCAAGACGTGCAAGCTCGGCGGTAAAATCCACAAGCTCGTTTAAGGGAATGTAGACCTTAGCGCTGTCGGTAACGACCAGAACTGCATCGGGCATATCAAAGCTTTCTGCAACCTCAACACTGCTTCCGGAAGCCAAGCGGCTGATGAAAGCGGCACCGTTTTCGAAGATCTCTTTAGAGGGAGAAGCGATGCATATCTTTGCCTTCTTTGATGGAGGTACGTTCATTTCGCTACGGCGGTTACGAACGGCACGGATGACCGAAATAACCTTTTCGAAGTTTTCGGCATCGGCAGCGAAATTAAGCTCTTCGGTATATTCAGGCCACTTTGCAACCATAATTGAGTCGCCGCTGTGAGGCAGAGACTGCCATATCTCCTCTGTGATAAAGGGCATAAAGGGATGGAGGAGCTTTAATACTCCGCTGAAAACGTGAATGAGAACAGCACGGGCGGTATCTGCAGCAGCCTTATCCTCACCGTTTAAGCGGGATTTGCAAAGCTCGATATACCAGTCGCAGAATACATCCCAGATAAAATCGTAAAGCTTAGCAACGGCAAGGCCGAGCTCATATTTATCAAGATTATCGGTAACGTCCTTAACAAGGTCGTTATACTTTGAGAGTATCCACTTGTCTTCGAGGGCAAGATCACGCGGCAGAGGCATTTCCTCATTAGATTCAAGGTTCATAAGGAGGAAACGGGCGGCGTTCCATATCTTGTTGGCGAAGTTGCGGCTTGCTTCTACCCTTTCGGGGCTGTAGCGCATATCGTTACCGGGAGTATTACCGGTAGCAAGGGTGAAACGAAGGGCGTCTGCACCGTATTTTTCAATCTCAACAAGAGGATCGATTCCGTTGCCTAAAGACTTGGACATCTTAAGACCGTTGGCATCGCGGACGATTCCGTGGAATAAAACGGTGTTAAAGGGGACGGTATCGGTATATTCGAGTCCCGAGAAGATCATACGGGCAACCCAGAAGAAGATGATATCGTAGCCGGTAACCAGAGTATTGGTGGGATAGAAATATTTAAGTTCGATATTCTCGTCGGGCCATCCAAGGGTTGAGAAGGGCCAGAGAGCAGAGGAGAACCAGGTATCGAGGGTGTCTTCATCCTGATGGATATTCTCGCATCCGCACCTGGAGCACTTGGTAGGATCGGTGCGGGAGACGATCACCTCGCCGCAATCGGGGCAGTACCAGGCGGGAATTCTATGACCCCACCAGAGCTGACGGGAAATACACCAGTCTTTGATATTTTCCATCCAGTTGAAATATATCTTTTCAAGACGGGAAGGTATGAACTTAATGTCGCCCTCTTTAACCGCGGCAACGGCAGGCTTTGCGAGAGGCTCCATACGAACGAACCACTGCTTGGAGATACGAGGCTCAACAACACTGTTACAGCGGTAGCAGGCACCGACGTTGTGCTTTAAGGGCTCAACCTTAACAAGGAATCCGCCTGCCCGGAGATCGGCAACTATTGCCTTTCTTGCCTCATAGCGATCCATACCTGCGTATTTTCCGCCCTGCTCGTTGATCCTGGCGTCGTCGGTCATAACGTTTATGACGGGAAGATCGTGACGGAGACCGACCTCAAAGTCGTTGGGGTCGTGGGCGGGAGTGATCTTAACAGCACCTGTACCGAAATCCGTTTCAACGTAGGTATCGGCAACGACGGGAATCTCGCGTCCCACAAGAGGAAGGACAACCGTCTTTCCGATAAGGTGCTTATATCTTTCGTCGTCGGGATGAACTGCGACGGCGGTATCGCCAAGCAAGGTCTCGGGACGGGTGGTTGCAAGCTGGAGATATTCGTCGCTGTCTTTTACGGGGTAGCGAAGGTGCCAGAAGTTACCGTCGGATTCGCTGTAAACGACTTCGGCATCTGAAATAGAAGTAAGGCAATGAGGGCACCAGTTGATGATGCGCTCTCCTCTATAGATAAGGTCCTTCTGATAAAGGCGGACAAAGACCTCGCGAACGGCATTTGAACAGCCCTCGTCGAGTGTGAAGCGTTCACGCTCCCAGTCGCAGGAAGCGCCGAGCTTTTTAAGCTGACTTATGATCCTGCCGCCGTACTGCTCCTTCCACTCCCAAGCGCGCTCTAAGAACTTTTCACGGCCGAGGTCCTCTTTTGTGAGACCTTCTTTTTTCATTGCCTCAACGATCTTAGCCTCGGTGGCAATGGATGCGTGGTCGGTTCCGGGAAGCCACAAAGCAGAATAGCCCTGCATACGCTTGTGGCGGATGAGGATGTCCTGCAGGGTCTCGTCAAGGGCGTGACCCATATGAAGCTGACCGGTGATGTTCGGTGGCGGTATTACTATAGTATAGGGCTCTTTATTTGCGTCGACCTCGGCGTGAAAAAAGTTTCCGTCGAGCCAGAATTTATAAATTCGGTCCTCAACCTCGCCCGGGTCGTAGGTTTTTGCTAAATTTTCGGCCAAAATGATCCCTCCATAATTACATTAAACTATATAATATATCAAAACTTTAACTTTGTCAAATAATTCCTATTATAATAGGGCGAACTTTCGAGCATATTATTACTGTCGACAATATAAATATCCTGCGTTTGCAAACTGTCGACAACCGCCTAAAGGCTTTCGGCCATTAGGCGGTTTCCTATTTTAAAAGGTCATTTGCTCGATGTCCTCTTCCTTCCTTACGGAGCCTGCGGCAGGAAGATTTTTCGGTCTGTAGCGGTGGGGACGTTCAAGAGTACCTTCCTTATATACCTCGGCAGAGAAGATTCGCTGTCCCCTCTTCTGAGTCATAACAGCAATACCTCCGTTGTCCTTTGCGGCCTTCTCGGAAAGGGCCGAGGTGCTTACCACCATTACCCTGCCGTTGGTTGAGGTGAGGAATAGGTCACATTCCTCGGTAAGGCAGATGGCGGTGTGGAGAACGAATTTATTAGAGTAAGCGTTTATAAGCTTTTTACGATTGGTCTTGGTAGCGTAGGAGGCCATAGGCACCCTTGCAATGCGACCGTTTTCGAAAACGAAGACCATAAAGCCGTTATATTTGGTAGTGATGGCCATATAAATTGCATTTTCGTTCTCGTCAAATCCCAATCTTGAAGGAATGTAGTCGCCCAGAACACTTGCCTTAGTGTCGGAAAATTCGCTTGCCTTGCTCTTGTAGACCTGGTTACGGTTTGAGAAGAAGAGCAGGTCGACGTCGTTGGTGGTCTCCACCGTCTGAACTATCTCGTCGCCCTCTTTAAGCTTCTGCTCACCGCTCATACGGAGGTTTGCGGTGGGAATCTTCTTAAAGTAGCCATCACGGGTGAAGAAGAGGGTTACGGGGGTATCGTCTATCGGCTCGTCCTCACCTTCATCGGAAGACGCTTCGTTTTCTATTACGAGGGTCTTTCGGTCCATACCGTATTTCTTGGAAACAGCTTCAAGCTCCTTGATAATGATATTCTGAATTTTCCTGCGCGAATTCAGAATATCCTCCATCTCGGCAACCTCTTTTTCGAGGTTTTCCACGTCTTCGAGGCGTTTAAGAATGTACTGGCGGTTTAAGTGCCGAAGCTTTATTTCGGCAACGTATTCGGCCTGAAGCTCGTCGATACCGAAGCCGATCATAAGATTGGGTACGACCTCTTTTTCCTCTTCGGTTTCGCGAACGATCTTTATAGCCTTATCGATATCGAGAAGGATCTTGGCAAGACCCTTTAAGAGGTGAAGCTTTTCTTTAGCCTTTGTCAGCTGATAGAAAACGCGGTTTCTTACACATTCGGTTCTGAATCCTACCCACTCGTCGATGATCTCCTTAACCCCCATAACTCTGGGGTTGCCGGCAATAAGGATGTTAAAATTACAGCCGAAGGAGTCTTCAAGAGAGGTGGACTTGAACAGCTTTTTCATCAGCTTGTCGGGATCAACGCCGCGCTTAAGGTCGATGGTGATCTTAAGACCGCTCAGATCGGTCTCGTCGCGGATATCGTTTATTTCGGTAACCTTTTTCTGTTTTACGAGATCGACGACCTTTTCGATTATCTGCTCGGTCGTGGTGGTCGGGGGGATTTCGGTGATGTCGATACAATTTTGGGACTTATCGTAGGTATACACTCCCCTTACCTTAAAGCTGCCGCGGCCTGTGCGGTATATCTCCTCCATAGCGGCGCGGTCGTAAAGAAGGCGGCCGCCGATGGGAAAATCGGGAGCGATAAGGGTGTCGGCAACGTTTATATCGTTATCCTTAATATAAGCGATGGTGGTGTCGCAGACCTCACGGAGGTTGAAAGGGCAGATGTTACTTGCCATACCTGCGGCGATACCCATATTGGCGTTAACCAGTACCGAGGGGAAGGTTACGGGGAAAAGGGTCGGTTCCTTCATAGTAGCGTCGTAGTTATCGACAAATTCAACCGTTTCCTTATCGATATCGGCAAAAAGCTCGGCGGCAATGGGGGCAAGCTTGGCCTCGGTGTAACGGGAGGCGGCGTAGGCCATATCGCGGGAGTAGGCCTTACCGAAGGAACCCTTGGATTTTACATAAGGATGAAGAAGCGCCTCGTTACCCTCAGAGAGACGGACCATAGTTTCATAGATGGCGGCATCTCCGTGGGGGTTGAGCTGCATTGTGCGGCCGACAATGTTTGCCGATTTTATGGTGCCGCCGCTAAGCAGACCCATATTATACATAGTGTAAAGCAGTTTTCTGTGAGAAGGCTTGAAGCCGTCGATCTCGGGGATGGCGCGGGAGATAATGATGCTCATAGCGTAGGGCATAAAGTTAGTGCGAAGAGTATCGGTTATGGGCTGATCGACAACGGTTCCTGCCCCTGCTATATAAGCATTAGGCTGTTCTGCCGGCTTTACCGTGACTTCTTTTTTCTTTCTGGGAGCCATTAATTTATATCCTTCCTGTTTAGGGTGACAAGATTCGAACCTGTCACGCCTGATATTTATAATTTTTCGC
>CAZRHF010000105.1:0-7905 GCA_964599835.1 uncultured Eubacteriales bacterium
TTTATTTATTCAGCATATCAATAATTTTTTCTGCGTTTTTCTGAAGGGAACCGCGTCCGCAATTCACCGTAATATGGGCATATTTTTCGTAAAGAGGTGCCCGCTTTTCAAAAATATCGGCAAGGGTCTCACCCTTTTCCATCATAATGCCTCTGGTCGCAAAATTATTCACCCTGCGGCTGAGCTCCTTAAGGGATACCTTAATATATACTACCCTTCCGATAGAGGAAAGATGCTCCATAGCCTCCCTGCCGTAAACGGCACTGCCTCCCGTGGCAATAACCGTCTGACGCGCCTGAATACCCGAAAGTATACTGTTCTCAACCTCGGCAAAATAAGCGTTTCCCTTATCCCGCTGGATCTCATAGAGCTTTTTACCCTCGAAATGCTGAATCAGAAGGTCGGTATCAACAAAGCCGTAGCCGAGCATTTTTGCAAGCAGTACCCCGATGGTCGACTTACCGCATCCGGGCATACCTATAAGAATTATATTGTCCATTTGATCACCTGAATAATTTTATATTTTTCAGAACAATTTGTCAATATACACTTGAAAAAACTTTAGTATTATTATATTATTTAGGGGAGGTGATTTTAATGGCAAATATTGCTGATCTTGATAAAAATCTGAAGGTCTCCCATACCCTTGACCCCGAGGTCAAGGCAAGGTACGACTTTTTTGACCCCGAGCAGGCTCCCTTTAAAATTTACGGTGTTTTCCGCGAGGAGGAAAAGTTCGTCCGCATTCCCACAAGGGTTGCCGAGACTGTAAGCGACGGTGTAAACGTCCTTAAAGATCATACCGCAGGCGGACGTATCCGCTTCGTAACCGACAGTAAGAGCGTGGCTCTGCTTGTTAAATGCCCCAACAACGGCGGAATGGCCCACTTTGCCTATGCAGGGGTATGCGGCTTCGACCTCTACGGCTCCGAGGGCGATAATATGCGCTATTTCGGAACCTTCGTTTCTCCCCTCGGCTTTAACGGCGGCTATGAAAGCGTAGTTAACCTTGCAGGCGAAGGAAAACGCACCATCAGCATAAATATGCCTCTTTATAACGGAGTGGAAAAGGTCTACGTCGGAATAGAGAAGGGAAGCGTTTTAGAGGCGGCGGAGGATCTGATACAGCCTCCCGTTGTCTATTACGGCTCCTCCATAACCCAGGGCGGTTGCGCCTCCAAGCCGGGTGACTGCTATCAGGCAATTCTTCACAGAAACCTTAAGACCGACTACATAAATTTAGGATTTTCGGGTAATGCCAAGGGCGAGGATACCATGATGGACTATATCGCCGCCCTTGATATGAGCGTTTTCGTCTACGACTACGACCACAACGCCCCCACCTATGAGCATCTTGAAGCTACCCACTATAAGGGCTATAAAAAGGTCAGAGATGCCCACCCTGATATGCCTATAATCTTTATGTCCCGCCCCAAGTTCTATAAGGCAGATATAGAGCATAAGCGCAACGACCTTATAAAGCAGAACTACCTTAAAGCCAGAGCCGAGGGTGACAAAAACGTCTACTTTATCGACGGCCGCGAGCTTATCCCCGAGGAGGTCTATCACCACGCGCTGGTAGATAACTGCCACCCCACCGACCTGGGCTTCTTCTATATGGCCAAGCGCATCGCCCCCCTGCTTAAGGCACTGCTGGGAGAATAGGCGGCCTTCGACCGCAATGATGTGTGCTACGCACATGATGTTCGGCTGACGCCGAATGATGAATGATGTGTTGCCTTCGGCAACATTAAGGTGTGCCTCCGCCACGGTCGAGGGGCTCGACACCCATTACGCGCAATGTAGACAGCGTAAAACAAAAACCATCTTCCTCGCGCTTATATATTTGTGTAACAGTTGTAGGGGAGGGAAAGCGAAGCGTGCGAGTCGGTGGTGAATGACGACACAGTGCGTCGTCAGAGCCGACGAGGGACCGAGCGCCGCAGCGCGAGACAAGGGGGACCACGACCCTTTGGGTCGTATTTCCGGCCGCAGGACGGAACATAGTTTTGCACCTTTGGCGCAAACATCATTTTCGTTTGCGGCCGAAAAATGATGTTGCCTTCCGGCAAATGATGACGTGCTTCGCACGAATGATGTTGCGGCTACCGCCGCAAACGAAACTTTGCTTGTGGTGGATGAGGAAACCCGTAAGCAGTATCTTAATGGGAAAATAATATATTAAAACGGCAATGAATTTTTTAAATTCATAGCCGTTTTCTATTCTCTGTATTCTTTTCCCTGTTCCCTAACCCACAAAGCGTTACCTCCGCGAAGCGGAATATAAAAACTACAGATTAGTTTTCTCCAGTTCCTTTCTATATCTTCCCGGTGTGGTGCCGACCGCCGATTTAAAGGCCTTTGAAAAATGATAGGGTCCCGAAAAGCCTACCGCTTCGGCCGCCTCGCCAACCAAAATCCTCGGGTCGGACAGGAGGAGCTTTGCCTTTTCTATTCTGAGATTTAAAAGGTATTTATGTGGGGTAGTGCCCATTTTTTCTTTGAATATACGCCTGAAATATACCTCGCTGACGCTAAGCCGCCTTGCAAGTTCATCGTTTGAAAGCCCCTCCCGACCGAGGTTTTCCTCCATAAATTTTAAAACGGGGGAGAGGATGTCGGTCTGCTTCTCCTCGTCACTAAGTCGGTCGAAAAGTCGGTATAAAACCGAAAAAGCCCTTGTTCGGGAGACATTTCCCAGCTTTTCAAACTCCTTTATATAGATTTCGGGGTTTTCAAGGGGTATGGATATAAACCTGTCGGTGAAGTGGGAGAGAAGGTCGAAATTTACAAGGGGAAATGCTCCCGCCTCGTCTCCGTAAAGGGTATAGCTTCCCCCTTTGGGCAGGATAACCGCGTGAAACCTATCCGAGACGGTTTTTTCTCCGTTTAGTGTGTAGGTGATCTGTCCGCTTTTGCAAAATGAAAGGCCGTAGCTGTGACGGTTTTTCATTTCGGTATATCGTCCTTTGGGGCTTGGAACTAAAATGACCTCGTGAATGGCCGTTATTACAATTCCGTCAAATAAACTCATTTTACCGCCTCCCGACTACCATTATACCGTTTTTATTAAAAAAATCAACAGTTTCAGCCCTAAACTGTATCGGAAATGACAAAACAGTACCGTTTTAGGTATTGATTTATCGCCAAATATATAGTATGTTAAAGAAAAATGCAGCGTCGTAGGTTTTTGCGATATCTCGCTCGGGTCATCCTGAGCTTGCCGAAATTTTGCGACAATGAGACTGGCTCAACTGCGTTGTCGCACTTCGTGTTCGACAGGCTCAGAATGACCCATTGTCGCAAAATCGCCGTAGGCGGGATCTCGAGCGATCGCTTATGAAATTACAACGCACATAGGGAGGCTTAATTATGAGATTTGAAGGAATGACGGCTATTGCGACAGGTGCCGCTTCGGGAATGGGTCTGCTTTTCTGTCAGTGCTTTGCGGCAGAGGGCGGAAACGTTGTCCTCTGCGACATTAACGAAGAGGTGCTTACCGAAAAGGTCAAGGAAATTAACGAAAAGGGTGTAGGCAAGGCAGTCGGCGCGGTCTGCGACGTGCGTGACTACAAACAGATATGCGCCGCAAGGGATAAGTGCCTCGAAAGCTTCGGCAGAATAGACGTCCTTTGCAACTTTGCGGGAGGTACCGAGCGCAGAATGCTTAAATACAACGAGCCTACCGATTTCCCCGACACCCCCATCGAGGTTTTCGACTGGGGTCTTGACGTAAACCTTAAGGGTCCCTTCTATTTCGGTCACGCCGTTCTGGGCGTTATGAGAGACCAGAAGAGCGGTCTTATAGTAAACCTCGGCTCTATTACGGGCTGTGACGGTGACGGCTGGTCTATGGCATATCCCACCTCCAAGGCAGGTCTTATGTTCGGCCTCACCAAATCTCAGGCACAGTACGGTGCCGAGCACGGGATCCGTGCCGTCTGCGTTTCTCCCGGACCCGTCCTCACCCGACCCGGAATGGCAGGAATGAAGACCCTTCTGGGCAGAGCCGCCGAGCCTCAGGAGATAATCGACCTTATCCTCTTTATCGCGTCTGATAAGGGTCAGTTTATAAACGGCGAAAACATTATGATCGACGGCGGAAGAAACGCTATGAGAAGAGGTTAACTTATGAAAGCATCTTTTTTAAACAGCGAAAAGCCGCTGCTTTGCGCTATGGTGCAGTGCGCTACCGTGGAGGAGTGTATTTGTAAGATTCAGGCCTCCCTTGCCGAGGGCGCAACCGCCTTCGGAATTCAGCTTTGTAAGATAAATAAGGAGCTGAGAACAAAAGAAAATCTTACAAAGATATTCGAGGCCTGCGAGGGCTTGCCTATCTACGTCACCTCCTACCGCCATTCCGAGAACGAGGGATATACCGACGAGGAATGTGCCGAGGTTCTGCTTTTGGCCCTTGAGTGCGGAGCCACCATACTTGATGTTATGGGAGATATGTTCGACCGCGGCGCAAAATACGAGCTGACCGAAGACCCCGAGGCCGTTAAGAAGCAGAAGGCTCTTATCGAGAAGATCCACGCCCTTGGCGGTGAGGTCTTAATGTCCTCCCACACGGGAAATAATCTTGCGGTTAAAGAGTCCCTCCGCATTGCCGCCTGCCACGAGGAGAGGGGAGCCGACGTTATTAAGATCGTAAATAAGACCGATAGCCTCGACGACCTGCCCAAGACCTTTGAGACCATTCTTGAGCTGAATAAGGCGGTCACCAAAAAATTCCTCTATTTAGAGGGCGGCCCCACCCAGAAAATGGTCCGCAATTTAGGTCCCCAGCTTGGCGTTTGTATGTACCTCACCTGTCAGCATTACGGACCCGTTGACACCACCGCACAGCCCAAGCTAACACGTCTTAAGAAGGTCATCGAGGGACTTGACTATTAAAGAGGAAACGAAAATGAAAAAGAAATTCAGCGGAAAGGTCGCCCTTATAACGGGCGCGGCAGGCTCTCTCGGCAGAGGTCTTGTAGAGATATTTTCTCAAAGAGGTGCCGATCTTATTCTTCTTGATATGAACGAAGAAATGCTGCTCGATTCGAAAAGAATGGCCGAAAAGAACGGCGTTAGGGCCGAAATAATCGTTTGCGACATTTCAAATGAGGCAGATGTTACCGAAAAGATAACCGCCGCAGAGGTCCTTTTCGGAAAGATAGATATTCTTGTAAACAATGCGGCGGTATTCCGTTGTAAATCCGAATTTGTAAACACTCCCGTCGAGGAGTGGAAAAAATATATGGATATAAACGTTATGGGAACGGTTTACGTCACCCGTGCGGTGCTTCCCGGAATGTTAGAGCGCAGCTACGGTAAGATAGTTAACGTTGCCAGCGTTGCGGGTCATTTCGGCAATGCCAATATGGTGCACTATTCCGCTACAAAGGGTGCCGTTATCGCTATGAGCGCCGCCCTTGCAAAAGAGGTTGTAAATGAGGGCATAAACGTAAACTGCGTTTCCCCCGGTACGGTAAGCCAGCTTGTTGACGGCGAGGGCATCGACGCATACCACGAAACGGGGCTTTGCCGCCTTGGCAGAAGCGGAACCGCCCGAGAAAATGCCGAGCTTATTGCCTTTCTCTGCACCGACGAGGCCCGTTACATAGTAGGACAAAATATCCTTATCGACGGCTGTCGCTCCGGAATATAGAATATTGCCCCTTTTTTAAAGAAAAGGGGATTGTTTTAGCAATATAATTTGCTTAAAATGTAAAAGGTGATATTATGAAAAAAGCATTGGTTTTAGGCGCAACGGGCGCAATGGGTGTCTATCTTGTGCCTGAACTGGTCAGAAACGGCTGGACGGTTGACGCCGTTTCCCTTGATAAAAAAGAAAACAGCAAAAACGTAAACTACATTACCGCAAACACCCTTGACGACGGGGTGCTGTTTGAGCTTATCGGCAAGACCCGATATGATGCCATAGTGGACCTTATGCTCTACAGAGGTCAGGAGTCCTTTAAGAGAAGATATAAGCAGTTGCTAAGCGCCACCGACCATTATATTTTCTTTTCCAGCTACAGAATATACGCCGACTGTGAGCATCCCGTAAAGGAGACCTCGCCGAGAATACTGGAGACGGTGACCGACCCTGAGTTTCAGGCTGACTGCGACATAGAATATTCCCTCTATAAGGCACAGCAGGAGGACATCTTAAACTCCTCGGGCTATAAAAACTACACCATTCTCCGCCCGTCTATGGTTTATTCAAGCAGAAGATATCAGCTTGTGGGACAGGAGGCGCACATCTTCCTCCGCAGAGCGGCAGAGGTTAAAAAGATCTACCTTCCCGAGAGGGCAAGAAGGCTTCACGCCGCCCTTATCTGGTCGGGTGATGTAGCAAAGATGATAACCGCCCTTATTCATAATGAAAAGGCATACGGCGAGACCTTTACTGTATGCAACGGTGAGGAAAACACCTGGGAAGCGGTGGCCGAGCTTTATAAGGAATATATCGGGGTGGACTATGAGTTTATAGACACCGACGAATATATGAGCATCTTTAAGAACAATATCTCCGAGTACCGCAAGCATATCTACGACCGTTTTTTTGATCGCGATATGGACCCTTCGAAGATACTCGCCGCTACGGGTATAAAAAGAGAAGACCTCACACCCTTAAGGGTTGGTCTTAAAAAAGAACTTGCAACCCTGCCCGAGGGCTATCTCTGGTGGGAAAGTGATATAAGTAAAGCAATGGATGATTACGAAAAGGAGAAACACAGATGAAAGCAATCTTAGTAAACGACGACAGAAGTCTTCGCTGGGATAACGTCCCCGATCCCGTGCTTGGAGCAGAGGACTGTATGGTTAAAATAGAGGCGGCGGCACTTAACCGCGCCGACCTTATGCAGAGAGAGGGAGACTATCCGCCCCCTCCCGGATGCCCCGAATGGATGGGTCTGGAAATTGCAGGCACCGTTACCGAGGTAGGTGCCGAAGCGGCTAAGAGATCCGGCTGGAAGGTTGGCGACAAGGTCTGCGCCCTGCTTGGCGGCGGCGGATATGCCCAGTATGCCAATATTAAATACGATATGCTTATGCCGGTTCCCGAAAACTGCTCTATGGTAGAGGCGGCCGCTATCCCCGAGGCCTTTGCCACCGCATATCTTAATCTCTTTATCGAGGGCGATATCAAGGAGGGCGACACCCTTCTTATGAATGCAGGTGCGTCGGGTCTGGCAAGCGTTATCATCCCTATGGCTAAGGCATTCGGAATCCGTGTTATCACCACCGTGCTTTCCGACGAGATCGCCGAGAATATCAAACACCTGAATGCCGACCGCGTGGTAGTTACCACCAAGGAAGATATCGCTGAGGTCTTAAAAGAAGAACTTGACGCAGGACATCCCGTTGACGTGGCTATCGACTGCTTAGGCGGAGAGATAATGGGTAAATGCATCCATTACCTAAAGCACGGCGCACGCTGGATAATGATCGCCGCTTTGGCCGGCACCAGGACCGAGATCGATCTTAAGAACATCTACGTCCGAAACGTACGTATAATCGGCTCCACCCTTCGCTCGCGTACTCCTGAAACCAAGGCGCAGATCCTTGCAGAGCTGGTTGAAAAGGTATGGCCCAAGGTCTCTGCGGGAGAGGTCAAGCCCACCATCTATAAGGTGCTCCCCATAACCGAGGCCGAAGCCGCCCACGACATCCTCTACAAAGGACAGAACGTCGGCAAGGTAGTGCTGACGGTAGAATAGGGACAAGGGCCCGGGGCATAGGGCCTAGGGAATGTGTGCCTTCGGCATTAAAAAGCGGGGGCAATTCAATTCATGACGGTTTACCGTCAATTTATTAAAAATTCTATCGTTTTCTAAAACTAAACGGCTACGATTTTGAACAGAACCAGTAAAAACGGACAATAGAAAAACGGCACCTCCTATGGTAGAA
>CAZRHF010000106.1:0-7905 GCA_964599835.1 uncultured Eubacteriales bacterium
AAAGCGGTAGAGCTTGCCCATCCACTCGCTGTCGCGCTTGGCAAGATAGTCGTTTACGGTAACGATATGAACGCCTTTTCCTGCAAGAGCGTTAAGATAGGCGGGAAGGGTCGCAACCAGAGTCTTACCTTCACCTGTTTTCATTTCACTTATACGTCCCTGATGAAGAACGATACCGCCGATTATCTGGACGGGAAAATGTCTCATACCAAGCACGCGGTCGCCCGCCTCGCGGCAGGCGGCAAAGGCTTCGGGAAGAAGGTCATCGAGGGTCTCGCCCCCTGCAAGACGGTTTTTAAACTCGTAGGTCTTGCCCTTAAGCTCCTCGTCCGAGAGAGCGCGGTATTCTTCTTCTAAATCGAGAACCCTTTGCTGAAGGGGTTTTATACGTTTAAGTTCCTTTTCGCTGTAGTTTCCGAAAAGCTTTGAAAGTACACTCATTTTAAAACCTCACAGAGAAATTATAGTAAAAAATACACATTTACATTAATTATACTTGAAAATTAACAAAAAATAAAGTATAAATTGTAAATAAGAGAAAAAAGTGTTATAATAAACCTGATAATTCATCCAAAAGGTGTGTTTTATATGAAATTCAAGGATTTTAAGCGAATAGTAATAAAGGTTGGCTCCTCTACCCTTACCTACGAGAACGGAAAGCCCAACCTCAGACGCATTGAACAGCTCTGCCGCGTCGTATCCGATCTTAAGAACCGCGATATAGAAGTTATTATAGTTTCTTCGGGTGCGGTTGCGGTAGGCGTAAACCGACTCCGTCTCCCCTGCCGCCCTTCAGACACAAAGGGCAAGCAGGCGGCCGCCGCAGTAGGACAGTGTGACCTTATGAGCATTTACGACCGAAATTTTGCCGAATACGGCTATGTTTCGGCTCAGATACTTTTAAACCGCGACGTTATCGAGCACGAGGACCGCAAGCAGAACGTTATAAACACCTTCCGCGCCCTGCTTGATTTCGGTGCGGTGCCCATAGTTAACGAAAACGACTCGGTTTCGGTCGAGGAAATAGTTTTCGGAGATAACGATAATCTTTCGGCCATTGTTGCCTCCCTTGTTGAGGCTCAGGGACTGATAATTCTCACCGATATCGACGGCTATTACGACGACGATCCGAGAGAAAACCCCGATGCCAGAATAATACATACCCTTGACACCATTACCGACGAAATGATCGAGGCGGCAGGCGGAAACGGCACAAGCCGAGGCACGGGCGGTATGAGGACCAAGCTTGAGGCCGCACGCTTTGCGGGAGACCACGGAATCGAGACGGTTATTATGTCGGGCGATAATCCTAAGAAGATCTTTGATCTTTTCGACGGACACTCAGTCGGAACACACATAAAGGTAAAGTAAAATGAATTCTCTTACAGATTTAGGAATTAAAGCAAAAGAGGCCTCTCTGAGCCTTAGTATGGCCTCCTCAGAGCTTAAAAACAAGGCACTTACCTCTATCGCACAGGCTCTTAAGGAAAATTTCTCCGAAATAGTTGAGGCCAACAAGAAGGATATTTCTGCGGCAAAGGAAAAGGGTATGAGCCCCGCTATGCTCGACCGTCTCGCGCTTGACGAAAAGAGAATATTTGCCATGGCCGACGGCGTTTCGGCTCTTTGTGAGCTACCCGACCCGGTTGGTAATATTTTAGACGAATATACCCGTCCAAACGGTATAAAAATAACAAAAATATCGGTCCCTATGGGAGTTATTGCCATAATTTACGAGGCCAGACCCAACGTCACCTCCGATGCGGCGGCCATTGCGCTGAAAGCAGGCATTGCGGTAATACTCAGAGGCGGAAAGGAAGCCTTTAATTCCAACCTTAAAACGGTGGAAATTATGCGAACTGCTATCGCAAGAGCAGGACTTCCCGAAGATCTTATTCAGCTTGTGACCGATACCTCGCGTCAGTCCGCAACCGATCTTATGACCTTAAACGGCTACGTCGACGTACTTATACCGAGAGGCGGTGCGGGACTTATCAGGGCGGCAGTCGAAAACTCCACAGTACCCGTGATCGAGACCGGAACGGGAAACTGCCACGCCTTCGTTGACGAGACCGCCGACCTTAAAAAGGCGTCGGATATCGTATTTAACGGCAAGGTTCAGCGTCCTTCGGTTTGTAACGCTTTAGAGAGCCTGCTTGTACATGAAAAGATCGCGGAAAAGGCTCTTCCCGAAATTTGCGAAAGACTTTCTGAAGCAGGTGTAGAGATCAAGGGCTGCGAAAAGGTCTGCGCTATTCTCCCCTACGCCGTGCCTGCCACAGAGGAAGACTTTGCTACCGAATTTTTAGGCTATACCATTTCGGTAAAGGTTGTAGCCAACATAAACGAAGCGGTAAAGCATATCGGTAAATATTCTACCCACCATAGCGAGGTTATTATTACCGAAACTCCCGAAAACGCAGAATATTTCACCGCGGCCATCGACTCTGCGGCGGTCTACGTTAACGCCTCCACCAGATTTACCGACGGCGGAGAATTCGGACTTGGCGCCGAGATAGGTATTTCCACCCAGAAGCTTCACGCAAGAGGTCCTATGGGACTTCGTGAACTGACCTCCTATAAGTACGTTATTAAGGGCGACGGTCAGATCAGATAATTTTTTCAAAAATAGAAGATTTTATAAAAAATAATCCCTCGTTTTCGGCTAACAATAATAGCGGAAAGTGAGGGAATTTTTTATGAGTGCAAAGGGTTTTGCAAAGGGTGCTATGGTAGGTATTGCAACAGGCGCCGTTTTAACGGTCGTAGGAAAGACGCTAATGAACAAGAAAAGCCATCACGTTCAGAAGGGTTCTGCCAAGGCGGTCAAGGCGGTTGGAGAGTTCGTTGAAGGAATACAGACCATGATAAGGTAAAGCACCTAAAAAACGCTCGGGAACTCCCGAGCGTTTTTTCTTATATGTTTGCGCCTCTTTTAAGGGCGTCGTCGATATGGGGGCAGAAGTTTTCGGCGCCTACAGCATCGTAAAAGCCTGCTTTTTTCATAGCTTCCAAAGGCTGTTCATTAACGTGGGAAAGAATGAGGGTAACGCCCTGCTTCTTGCATTTATCGAGAAGCTGTTCCAGCGAATTCATAGCCGTTGCATCAAGGGCAGGCACCGATCGCATACGGATAATAAGTACCTTGGTATAATCCTTAAGCTTTATATCAAGAATCTTTTCGGCAACACCGAAGAAAAGCGGTCCGCTTATCTCGTAGACCCTGACGTTTTTGGGAACCTCGCGAAGGTCGATGGAGTCGGGGTCGTTTTCGTGGTCGATATATCTCCAGCCGGTGACCGAGGTCTCGTCGCTCATACGCTTCATAAAGAGGATGGCGGCCAGCACCATTCCAACCTCAATTGCAACGACGAGGTCGAAGATGACGGTTAAGGCGAAGGTCAGGACCATAACGATTATATCGCTTTTTGGCGAGCCCTTACATATTTTTACAAAGTGACGCCATTCGCTCATATTATAGGCGACCATAATAAGTATCGCGGCAATGGTGGGCATGGGGATAAGGCCTGCGTAGGGCATAAGGAAAAGTATGACAAGGAGAAGCACTACGGCGTGTACCATACCTGCGATAGGGGTGCGTCCGCCGTTTTTAGCGTTGGCGGCGGTACGTGCAATTGCTCCTGTTGCGGGGATTCCTCCGAAGAATACCGATGCGATATTTCCCGCGCCCTGAGCTACCAGCTCGGCGTTGGGATTATGATGAGAATTCACCATTCCGTCGGCAACAACGCAGGAAAGCAGGGACTCTATTGCGGCAAGGATGGCTATGGTAAAGGCATCGGGTAAAACGGCGGCTATGCCTGAAAGAGAGAAATCGACCCCTTCGAAGGATATGGCGGGAAGTCCCGAGGGGATATCGTAAAGGGTATCTATCGTGGCGACCGACTCCATACCCGGGATGAATTTAACCATTAAGATTCCCGCGAAAACCGCAACGAGAGAAGGCGGTACACGTTTTTCGAGACGGGGATAGATTATAAGTATCGCAAGGCAGACGGCACCTACCAAAAGAGCCTGCCAGGTGAAGGTCGAGGCTGCTGCAACATTGGCCTCTATCTTTTCGATAGTCTCTATAGGCTTTACTCCTGCGGCGTAGGAAAGACCGAGAAAATCCTTTATCTGACCGACCAGAATGGTTACGGCGATACCTGCGGTAAAGCCGACAGTTATGGTGGTTGGGATGAACTTTATAAGGGAGCCGAATTTACAAAGTCCCATAATCACAAGGATGATTCCCGCGATTACGGTAGCAACGAAAAGTCCGCCCATTCCCTTTGAGGCGACTATTCCCGCGACGATGGTTGCAAAGGCGGCGGTGGGACCCGCTATCTGCACGCGGCTTCCGCCGAGAAGAGATACCACAAATCCGGCCGCTATAGCGGTATAAACTCCGCAGGCAGGCTCTACACCCGAGGCAATGGCAAGGGCAATGGAAAGAGGCAAGGCGATTATCGCAACAATGATTCCTGCGGTAATATCCTTGACAAGCTGGCGGGAGGAATATTTTTTAATTACCGAAAAAAGCTTCGGCTTAATATAACATTTACTCATACTCTTTTAAATTACACTTCTTTTCCTTATTTTCTGACAGGAAAATACTACCACAAAAATATGGTGATGTAAACAAAAACTCCACTAAAAAAACCGACGAAAACAAACTTTCGTCGGTTTGAACAATTTTGAGTTTTAAAGAAGAAATTTTTCTATATCTTCTACCCTCTTAAAAATTATATCTGCTCCTGCGTTTTCAAGCTCGTCTATATCACCATAGCCCCAAAGCACGCCTGCAGAAGCGATTCCCTGTGCCTTTGCGCCGAGGATATCGAAGCTTCTGTCCCCTATCATAAGAGCGGAGGTCTTGGAAAGTCCCGAGCTTTTAAAGGCGTGGTCTATGATATCGGATTTTTCGATAAGACTTCCGTCGAGGGTGGCTCCTGCGACAATATGAAAATATTTATCTATTCCGAAGTGAGAAAGAATTTTTTCGGCAAATATTTGCGGCTTGGAGGTTGCGACAAGTAGCTTTTTTCCCGAGGTATAAAGACTTTTAAGACAGTTGTCAATACCGACGTAAAGCTTGTTTTCGAAGATTCCTTTGTCGGTATAGTATTCGCGGTAATAATCCACCGCTTTGTGCGCCTGCTCCTCGGTAAAGCCGTAGTATTTCATAAAAGAGGCATAAAGAGGCGGACCGATAAAGGAATAAAGCTCGGTTCGGTCGGTGTTTATTATGCCGTATTTATTAAGGGCATAGGCCACCGAATTGGTTATGCCCTCCCCCGGGTCGGTAAGGGTGCCGTCAAGGTCGAAAAGTATTATATCGAAGCTCTTCATCAGGATATGAGCCTCAACTTTTTGAAGATACGGCTGAGCTTGCCGCCCATAGGAAGGCCCGAAATATCCTCGGCACTGAGGGTCTTAAGCAGGAGAATTAAAAGGACGTAAACGATCACTCCCACAAGTACCGACAGCACGGTTGAAAGGGCGTTGCCGAAAGGCTGTGAGACGAGGCGATAAAAGCCGTAGACGGCGGCGGTCATAATTCCTGCCGAAATCATAGGTTTGAGGAAAAGCTTGATAAGGTCGAGCTTTATGGGGACGGTTCTGAAGACAACTACGACCTCGATAATGAAGACCAGCACCTGGTATACGAGGGTTCCGATGATAGCGCCGTAGATGTTGAAATAGGGTATTAAAACCAGGTTCAGCACAAGCTTTACAGCCGAGGCAACAGCCAGAGAGATCGCGGGCACAAACTGTCTTCCTGCGCCGTAAAGGATACCGTTTAAAACGTAGGTAAGAGAAGAAAACGGGAGGGTTACAGAGAGCAGGATAAGCATTATATCCCCCTGAGGTGCGCTTGGGTAAAGCAGGTGCAGAACGGGGCCTGCCAGAGCCATTATTCCGCCCATACAAGGGAAGATTATAAGAGAATTTATAAGGGTCGCGGAGGAGATCTTGTCGCTTAGAGCCTTGTGCTCTTTTTTTGCAATAAGGGAAGAAATTACGGGAACTATGGCGGCACAGAGGGTTCCGCTTATGGCAAGAGGAAGATGGGTTATGACCTCGGCCTTCTGCATCGTTCCGTAAAGCTCCATAGCCTTTTGCTCTAAAGCCTCGGCAGAGGTAAGAATACCGGAGAATGCCTTCTGAATACCGTCGGAGACGGTGAAGATATCTATAGCCGAGTTGGCGGTGCTTATAAGGGAGCTCATTGTTATGGGGATGGAAAGGGTCAGGATTATCTTTATAAGCTGACCCCGTTTTTTATCCTCCTGAGGAACGGTCTGATCGGCAATGGAGGACATTATCTCACCGCGGCGACGGCGGTAGAAAACTATAAGATATGAAAGGGATATAGCGCAGGCAAGGGTGGTGGAAAGGTTACCTGCGGCGGCCATTACGGCGGTGTCCTTTCCTACGCAGGCATATACAAAGCCGATAGAGAGGAAGCAGTTAAAGAACTGCTCAATGACCTGAGAGGAGCCCGA
This sequence comes from uncultured Eubacteriales bacterium, assembly GCA_964599835.1. Lineage (GTDB taxonomy): Bacteria > Bacillota > Clostridia > Oscillospirales > Acutalibacteraceae > SFWF01. The sequence continues at coordinate 6,513 of CAZRHF010000106.1, forward strand.
GGCCTTCATACTGCCGAGTCCTGCGAAATAGCCGCGCATTACAGCCGAGCAGGAAACGAAGGTAAGAGCGGGGGCTAGCACCATAAGGGTGTATTTTACGCCTCCTGCGTGAAGCAGGCCGGTAGCGATAAAGTCGGCCGAAAAGAAGAGAACCAGAGAAAGAAAGATTCCAAAGCCCGTAAACATTTTAAGGGCCATTTTAAAGAGGCGGTGGGCGCCTTTATAGTCGCCCGAAGCCACACGCTCGCTTACCAGCTTGGAGATCACGTTGGGGATACCAATGGAGGAAATGGCCAAAAGTATCATATAGATCTGGTAGCCGGTGGAATAGTAGCCGTTTCCCGTATCGCCGAAGCCTTCGGCTCCGACGATCGCTACGCGGTAGACCAGACCTAAAAGCTTCACGACCACCTGAGAGAACATCAGCATAAGGACGTTCTTTAAAAAGGAGGTCTTATTTTCTTTATTAAGTTTAGAAGGCATAAGCACCCTCCCTTCAGAATTATTCGTCAAGCTTGAGAACAGCCATAAAGGCCTCCTGCGGCACCTCGACCGAGCCGAGCTGACGCATACGCTTTTTACCTTCCTTCTGTTTCTCTAAAAGTTTTTTCTTACGGGTTATATCGCCGCCGTAGCACTTGGCAAGGACGTCTTTACGCATTGCCTTTACGGTCTCACGGGCGATTATCTTTCCTCCCACCGCAACCTGAACGGGAACCTCGAAAAGCTGACGGGGAATGAATTCCTTAAGCTTTTCGGCGATCCTGCGGGCGCGGGGGTAGGCGTTGTCGGTGTGGACAATGAAGGAAAGGGCATCCACAACGTCACCCGCAAGCATAACGTCAAGCTTTACAAGCTTTGATCTTGCGTAATCCTTGGGCTCGTAATCGTAGCTTGCATAGCCCTTCGTGCGGGATTTGAGAGCGTCGAAAAAGTCGTAAACTATTTCGCCCATAGGCATAATATAGTGGATGTCGACGCGGTCTCCCATATATTTCATATCGGTATATTCGCCTCTGCGCTGCTGACAGAGCTCCATTATGGAGCCTACGTACTCGCTGGGGCTGTAGATATGAACGTCGGCCACAGGCTCGAAGGCCTCGGCAATGGTGGCGGGGTCGGGATAGTTGGTGGGATTGTCCACAAAGACGGTCTTGCCGTCGGTGAGCTGAAATTTATAGACAACGCTGGGGGCGGTGGTAACCAGGTCGAGGTTATATTCACGCTCCAGGCGTTCCTGAATAATTTCCATGTGGAGCAGACCTAAGAATCCGCAACGGAAGCCGAAGCCCAGAGCGGTTGAGGTCTCGGGCTCGAAAAGCAGGGATGCGTCATTAAGCTGAAGCTTTTCAAGGGCTTCGCGAAGGTCGGAATAACGGACACCGTCTGCAGG
>CAZRHF010000107.1:0-7721 GCA_964599835.1 uncultured Eubacteriales bacterium
TTTTCATCGATCCCCGCAAGAATAAAGCAGGCTTTATCTAATGCTTCGGGACGTTCCGTAGATGTTCGGATGCAAATTGCGGGGAACGATTTTCCAACGCTTGTAAAGTATGAGCTTTCTTCAGGTAGGGTTCCGCTGTCGGAAATTACCGCAAAGGCATTCATCTGCAGGCAGTTATAGTCGTGGAAACCGAGAGGTTCGTGACGAATGACCAACGGATTAAGCTTGAATCCGCTTTCATCAAGTCTTTTTTTAGATCTGGGATGGCAGGAATAAAGAATCGGCATCTGATATTTTTCGGCTATCGCGTTGATAGCATTAAACAGAGAAAGGAAGTTCTTTTCGGTATCGATATTCTCTTCTCTGTGAGCGGAAAGCAGGATATACTTTCCTTTTTCAAGACCTAAACGCTTATGAATATCAGAAGCTTCGATCTTATCGATATTAGCGGTCAAAACCTCGGCCATAGGCGAACCTGTGACATATACTCTCTCTTTGGGAAGTCCGCATTCGTGGAGATATTTTCTTGCGTGCTCTGAATATGCAAGATTGACATCGGAAATTATATCTACAATACGTCGGTTGGTCTCTTCAGGCAAACACTCGTCCTTACAGCGATTACCTGCTTCCATGTGGAATATCGGAATATGAAGACGCTTTGCGGCGATAGCCGAGAGGCAGGAATTTGTATCACCAAGAATCAGGAGAGCATCGGGTTTAAGCTCTGCCATAAGCTTATACGACTTGGCAATTATGTTGCCCACAGTTTCTCCTAAATCAGCTCCTACAGCGTTCAGATAGTGATCGGGCGCACGGAGACCAAGATCGTCAAAAAACACCTGGTTGAGTGAATAATCGTAATTCTGACCTGTGTGGACGAGAATCTGATCAAAATACTTATCGCATTTTTTAATTACCGCAGAAAGACGAATTATCTCGGGACGTGTGCCGACTATCGTCATCAGCTTTATTTTAGACATAATTTCAACTCCATTTTATACTTTAAGAAAAAAGGTATCCGGGCGTTCGGGATCGAAGCGCTCGTTTGCCCACATTAAGGTAACAAGGTCTTCTGTTTCGGAAAGATTGATAATATTGTGGGTATAGCCGGGAAGCATATGGACGGCTTCAATCTTTTCGCCGCTGACATAGAAATCGAGCACTTCATCGGTTCCGACCTTACGTTGCTGAATCAGTCCCTTTCCCGAGACTACTATAAAGAATTCCCATTTGGTGTTGTGCCAATGCTGACCCTTTGTTATACCGGGTTTACTGATATTAACGCTGAACTGTCCTGAATTCTCGGTTTTCAAAAGCTCGGTAAAAGATCCCCTGTCGTCAACATTCATTTTAAGTGGAAAGGATATCTTATCCTTAGGGAGATATGATAAAAACGTTGAATATAGTTTCTTTTCAAAACTGTTGTACGGAATATCCGGCATATTAAGGGTTTTCGGCTGATCTGCATACAATCTTAGAAGTTCAACAATTCTGCCCAGAGTGACTTTGTGGGTTATCGGAGCAAAGCAAAATCTTCCGCTATTGGTGGGGATAGCGCAGATTCCGTCATACTCGCAATTATGTTCCCTTCCTTCAAGAGCATCAAGCATCTCGGTTACCAAATCGTCGATATAGAGAAGTTCGAGTTGAACCGACGGATCGTTAACCGTAATAGGCAGATCATTTGCGATATTGTTACAAAAAGTAGCAACGGCACTATTATAATTGGGGCGACACCACTTTCCGAAAAGGTTGGGAAAGCGGTATACGAGAACCTTTGCACCTGTTTCCTCCGCATACCTGAAGAAGAGATCCTCCCCTGCTCTTTTGGATTTTCCGTATTCACCGTCGGCGTAACGGCCAATAAGAGTTGCCTGCAGAGATGATGCCAGCATTACGGGACAGGTATTATTATGCTTTTTAAGCAAACCGAGCAAGGTGTCCGCAAATCCGAAGTTTCCAGCCATAAACTCATCATTATTCTGTGGCCGATTAACTCCGGCAAGGTTAAAGACAAAATCTGCTTCCTTACAAGCCGAATCCAATACAGAAGCATCGGAATCAATATCAAACAGAAAAATTCCCTCTATAGCGATTCCGGGTCTTGTTCGATCCTTACCCTCCTGAATGTTACGAAGGGCGACAACAAGATTTTTACCTACAAATCCGTTAGCTCCTGTTACAAGAATTTTCATTAACCCTTCTCCTTAATGCTATATTTCAGACCCACAAGAGCAAGATCATTTTCTAGGGATGATATGTTTTCGTCACTTACTGCCTTGATATCGTTGGCATGACGCTTAATGTTTTCACGTTTGTTAAACAGTGCGTCAAACCAGCGAATGAACCATGCAATCGGCAACAGCAACTTGCATTTACGTAAAAATTTGTACTTAACCGCAAGAACAGAGGCAGATGGGAAAATTTTTCGCATCAGCAGACGGAATTTAGAAACCTTTTTTTCACCGGAAGAACGCGAAATTCTCAGTGCTTCGGCATTTGCCCTATCAGAGTGAGTACCATACGCTCCGCTTTTAATAAGTACCTCAGTAATTTTATCTGTAATGCTGTCACCCGCTTTTCCGTCAAACCATACTTCTTCGGTTTTTAAAACATTATTATGAAACTCCAGCAAGTTGATCTTATTCAGTTCGGTTTCAATGTAAGTAAAATCCATATTGGGAAAATGTCTTTTATAAACAAAAAGATCAATAAGATGCTTTACTCCGATTCCGCCCGACTTATAGTGCTTTGCAAAGTGAGTGAATATATATAAATAATGATCCTCTGCAGAAAAGCAGTGCTCGGTTACGCCGTCACGCTTCCTTGCAAAGCTCCATCCATCACCGAAATAAGCATAAAAATCATCGTGATAAGAGGGTATAAGCGCCTTGTGCAGCTCCAAAAGCACACCCTCAGAAGATTTCCAGGCAATTTCATGGTCACTTTCGTAAAGCTCAAAATATCCGTTTTCGGTAAGGAGCTTTTTAATCTTTTCGTATTCTTCCTTTTTTATAAGAATATCAATATCTCCCATAACCCGCATTTCGGTCTTAGGGTACATATTTTTAACGACCGCTCCTTTTAGGAAGACAAAGGAAACACCGTTGGAATTTAATAAGGACCGAACCGAATCTATGACCGCAAGCTGTTTTTCGTCGGACAATAATTCGGTTCCTGAGCGAACATAAAGGTTTTTTACAGCAGGGTGCGATAAGTTATGCCCTATGGCAACAAGGCCATAAAGCAAAATCGATGATATTTGATGTTTCTTTGCGAATAAATCAAGCTTTTCGCAGGAAAAATCTTCGGGAAGTTCCGAAACTTTTCCGATAATTGCGGCGCTGGTAAGGGTTATTATCCCCTGCTGAAATGCTGTCATAAATCAGTAAATTATTAGCCGTTAAGCTGCTCCTGTATGTAATCAAGTTCTAAAAGTTTTTCTTTAACCTGTTCAACACTTAAAAGCTCGGTGTTGCCGGAGTCAAACTGTGTTAAAGGATTACGATCGACGTCTCCGTCATTAAAGTATTTATCATAGTTAAGTCCACGCTTGTCACTGGGCACGCGATAAAATGCACCCATATCGATGGCGTTGGCACACTCTTCATTGGTCAGAAGAGTTTCATACATTTTCTCACCGTGACGGATTCCTATTACCTTGATCTCGGTTTTGGGGTCAAATAGCTCGATAACTGCTTTGGCAAGAACTTCAATGGTGCAAGCAGGAGCTTTCTGAACCAGAATATCGCCCGAAATACCGTTTTTGAAAGCAAACAGAACAAGATCAACGGCTTCATCGAGAGACATAATGAAGCGGGTCATAGAAGGCTCGGTGATGGTTATGGGCTTGCCTGCTTTTATCTGGTCGATCCAAAGAGGGACGACGCTGCCGCGTGAGCAAAGCACGTTTCCGTAACGTGTACAACAGATCTTGGTTTTTTCGGGAGAAACGGTTCGCGATTTTGCCACAACGACCTTTTCCATCATAGCCTTTGAGGTTCCCATAGCGTTTACAGGGTAAGCGGCCTTATCAGTAGAGAGGCAGATTACCGATTTTACTCCCTCTTCTATCGCGGCGGTAAGCACGTTATCAGTTCCAAGCACGTTGGTCTTAACGGCTTCTATCGGGAAAAACTCACAGGAAGGAACCTGCTTCAGAGCGGCGGCGTGGAAGATATAGTCGACGCCGTGCATTGCATTTTTAACCGAAGCAAGATCACGTACATCGCCTATGTAGAAGGTAATTTTATCGGCAACTTCAGGCATACGGGCCTGAAACTCGTGACGCATATCATCCTGCTTCTTTTCGTCTCTGGAAAAAATTCTGATCTCACCGATATCGGTCTGCAGGAATCTGTTTAAAACGGCGTTACCAAAAGATCCGGTACCACCGGTTATCATAAGTGTTTTATCTTTAAAAAGTGACATAATATCCTCCAAAATGCTCTAAAATTTCTTACGAACAATAATATTTTGTCCATCTAAACAATGTTCATTCTCGCTAACCAATCGCGCAATTTCTGTGCCAACGTCCTTGGGTTGCATTATTTGACTTTGATCTTCCTCAGGAGCTAACAATCTCCGAAGCTCAGTTGCGCATCTACCAGGAGAAATGCAATACACTTTTATACCGTAATCTGCAAATTCTTCGGATAACGTAATAGACATTTCGATTATGGCGGCTTTTGACATAGCATATGACGACCATCCAGGACGTGGTGTATTGCCTGCGGTTGATGCCACATTAAGTATTTTGGAAACCCGTTTACTCCCTTTCATATACTTTGCCGACTCCCTACACAGCACGTACGGAGCAAAAACATTTACATTAAAGGTTTTAAATAGGCTATCATCAGTAGTTTCAAGTATAGATTTAGGATCAGTATATCCCGCAATATTTAAAAGACAATCGATTGAACCATATTTTATATAGATTTTTCTTACAAGCTCGGGAATAGCATTCAGATGTTCTAGATCAAATGGACATACTTCGACCGTGCAGCTTTTATCCATAAGTTCAGCGGTTTCTGACAATGCAGATTCACTTCTGCTTATAATGACAATATTATCAAATTCGCCTAATCCAGATACCTCAACAGCGGTAGCTCGTCCGATCCCTGAACCGGCACCTGTTATGATACAAGTCTTCATATTTTTTTCCTGCCTGCCATTTTCTCTTTGTAAATAACATCAGCAAAAAGCAAATCGATATACTCAGTAATTTTAATATTCTGAGAACTTCCCTTCAAACAATATACTTCAGAATCAGTATAATATTTTATCATTCCAGCATCTTCGGTAAAAATCCGATTATCTGCTATAGCCTTTTCGTGTGCTTCCAACAATACCTTTTTAGTAAACTTTTGCGGCAGCTGTATGTTTACCAACTCTTCTCTGTTAAGAATATCAGCTATACGATCTTCCGATTTTTTAAGAACCGTAAATGGAATTGGATAAGTAAAAGATACAAAATCATGCTGGAAAGAAATAAGTTTTTCATAATCTTCCGAAAAAACAAATGGACGAGCAGCTTCGTGAAGAATGATATTATCACAAGAAGCCGCACGAACACCGTTATATACCGAGGCTTGCCTTGTATCCCCTCCTTCAACAAAAATATAATTCTTTTGCAAATTATAATTACGAATATAATCCTTTATCGTAGAAACGTAGGCACTATCGCAAACAACTACAACTTCAGAAATATTCTCAACCTTCTCAACTTCTTCCAAAGTATGTACTAGGATAGGCTTTCCTGCAAGCAAAAGATATTGTTTAGGAATATTACTACCAAAACGAGTTCCCTTTCCGGCTGAAAGAATAACTATGCTATAGCTCATACTTCATACTCCTTATATGATTTATCCAGATCAATTATAGTGCACTCATGATGCGGTACTCTTTTTTCCTCGGGCGGAAGCTTCATAAAATCACCGTACAAGCGCGTGAGATACTTATCATAATCGGAAGGTATAATTACTTTTAACCCTTCAAATTCTGCCTTAACTCCTTCGCCAAAGTACTCTTGAGGCATTATTTCACGATCACCCCAAGCACCACAATAGTTTATTACCTCTTCACTACTTTCATAATCAATTTTTTTAATTAGTTTTTCTCGTTTAAACACAGCTGTTTTATAATCTTTATATATTATTCCTAAGAAAACTCTGATAAGTCTTTTAAAAATATTTTTGGGCGGTTCGTAACAATCAAAAGCCATATAAACACGCATATTAAGCAGTTTGTTTTTTAAATGAAACAGCTTACCGCTAGTGTAGCCATCCAGAGGAAATATATCTAAATACACACCATGATTGATTTTCAAACTAGAATAGGATGCTTCTTTAAACGTGGTATCTGATCTTCGAAGTTTAGCGAAATTAAGTGGATATCTTTCGTCTGAATACGCGGTTTGCAAAAACATATTATCGGGTAAATATTTAGGTGCGCATGATATGAATTTTTCGTAGTCTTTTCTTGGCATTCCGACATCTATATCGTCATCCCAGGGTATAAAACCTCTATGCCTTACAGCGCCAAGCGCTGAACCTCCAACCAAAAAGTACTTGATATTCTCGGAGTTACAAATATCGATTATCTTCTTCAGCATATCAATTTGAATAGATTTAATTCTGTCAAAATCAATATTCATGATATTTACCTCTTGTATTTTTATAAACTTATCGTTTTTACTAAAAACTATTTAACTCTTTTGAAAAGAGATTTTATCTCAACATCTCTTAAACATAATCCGCGTATAACAGAAATTCCATAATTTCGCGTACCTTTGAACAGTAAAGGTATAATAAAATTCGCAAGAATTTGAGTGATTAAAGTAGCCAACGCGGCACCGTTTATCCCCCATAACGGAATAAGAATCATGTTTAAAACTAAGTTGCACAAAGCACCGATTGCGGAAAAATAAAAGACGTATCTCTTTTTATCCTCACATATAAGCCAAAAACTTCTTGCACTTCCAAGGTACGAGAAAGCCGTATACCAAACACAAATTTTCAAACACACGTTTGCACCAAGATATGCTTCGCCGTACATAATATTTAATAGGGTTTTTGAAAAAACCGTAACAAAGGCAGAATACATAAAACACAGCCATAATATTCCAGCAACAAGTTGACGGAAGCGAAGATTATACTTGTCTTCACTTTCGTTCTTCGCTTCCGCAATCAAAGGACGTGCGGAATCGAGAATAGCCGTTGGAATAAATCCAATAAGCGAACAGACTGCAACGGCAGTTGAATATAGGCCGACCTCCTCGGTACTACCAAGCATTTGTTTAATCATTATGCGATCCATCTGACCATATAAAACAACCATAAGATTTGCCAGAATAAAAGGAGCTCCGCTTTTAAGAAGCCGTTTCGCAATCACAGATGAAAATCCTAGACGCTGAGATTTGTGTTTATGATACATTGCCATATACATAACTGCCATAACAATTATATCAAGAGAAACGGCAAAGGCAAACCATAAAACATTTTTGCCGGTACAAAGAAGATATACTTTATATGCAGATGTTATGACATACGCAACCGTCTGAATTATTGTAGGATATTTGGATAAAAGCTTTGCCTGATACCAATAATTAATAGTATCTAAACACAAAAACGGAAGTTGAATTGCCTGTAGAAAAGCAACTATAACAATGGTATTATCATTGCCGTCTAAGCAAAATACCAGTCCGACAAAAGCAATAAAGG
>CAZRHF010000108.1:0-7484 GCA_964599835.1 uncultured Eubacteriales bacterium
AGAACTGGAACGACGGTAAGGCACAGGAGTATAAGGACAGAAAGGTTTACGATATCGAAAATTCTCAGCTCACCCACGAAGGTGTTCTCGACGATATCTTCTCCAGCTCCGATACCGACGTACAGGGCGGCGCAGACGCAAACTATCTCTTCACCACCGCTACCTGCCCCAATTGCAAGATCGCTTGCTCCTTCCTCGATAAGGCAGGCTTCGTTTACGAAAAGCTTCTTGCCAACGAGCACGCAGACCTGGCAACCGAGTTCGGCGTTAAGCAGGCTCCCACCCTCGTTGTGGTAAAGGACGGTGTCGTTTCCAAGTACGCAGGCGTTTCCGATATCAAGAAATTCCTCGGAGCCTAAAACTTTATAAAGGGTACATTTACTATGTATGATATTATAATCATCGGCGGCGGCCCTGCTGGGCTGACCGCCGCCCTCTATGCCAAGAGGGCAAATAAATCGGTGCTGGTTATCGAAAAAGCCACCTTCGGCGGTCAAATAACCTTTTCCCCCAAGGTTGAAAACATTCCCGGTTTTTTATCCCTCTCGGGCAACGAATTTGCTGAAAAACTTATCGAGCAGGTCTTGGAGCAGGGTGCCGAGGTGGAAATGTGCGAGGTTACGGGTATCAGGAAGGGCGAAAGCTTCACCGTTCATACCGACGGCGGCGATTTCGAGGGTAAGACCGTTATAATCGCTACCGGCGCCAGACACAGAATGTTGGGACTGGACCGCGAGGAGCAGTTTGTGGGAGAGGGGATATCCTTCTGCGCCGTTTGTGACGGAGCCTTTTACGAGGGCAAGACTGTCGCCGTAATAGGTGGCGGAAACTCCGCCCTTCAGGAGGCAATTCTTCTTTCCGATCTCGCCAAAAAGGTCTATGTTGTGCAGAATCTCGACTATCTTACCGGTGAGCAGAAGCTTCAGGAACAGCTTAAAGCCAAGGCTAACGTTGAGATCGTCCTCGGTACTGTCGTTACCGAGCTGGTCGGAGACGCTGAGCTTACGGGTATTAAAGTAAAAAGCAACTGCGGTCAGACCGATACACTCGATATCGACGGAATGTTTGTCGCCATCGGACTTATTCCTCAAAACGAGCCCTTCGCCGAGCATATAACCCTGAACAGTTGGGGTTATGCAGAGGCAGGGGAGGACTGTAAGACCTCCTCTGAGGGAATCTTCGTTGCGGGAGACTGCCGTAGTAAGCGTATCCGTCAGGTTGCCACCGCTGCCGCCGACGGAGCCATAGCCGCTCTTGCCGCCTGCGATTATATCGATAACCTCTAAAGAGCAAAAGAAACAGAGGCTTTGTTCCCAAAAAACAAAGTCTCTTTATATTATTCGCTATGTTAAATCTAAGTAAAACGAAAGTTAAGAAAAAGAAAAATAATATATTGACTTTATAGGGCATATATATTATAATTCTTTCATTGTTTATTAAAAAAAGGAGCTGTTTTTATGTTCACAAAAACCTCAAAGGGCAAGGCGGTATACCTGCTTATAACCGAGCAGATAAGGGACGTTGAGGCCTGCCTTTTATATTTTGAAAGCTTTATGGCGGCGGCCTGTACCCCTGCTACCGTATTCGATACCCTTAAGAGCCTGGCGGGAAACGTTGCTGACGCCGAGGCTAAGGCCGACATTTCCCTTAGGAAAATGATCGATTCCTTAGGCAGTGCCTACCTTCCTTCTACAAGAGAGGATCTTATATCAATTGCCACAAGCTGCGATAAGATCGCCAACAAGTGTGAAAGCGTGGCAAACAGGGTGGTATATCAGCATTTTGCTTTCCCGACCGAATATACCGAGGATTTCCTTCAGATACTTTCGGTCACCCACGATCAGTTTGAGATTCTTGAAAACTGCATCGGTCAGATGTTTGCAAATCTCGGCGAATTTTTAAAGGATCATTCACTTCTTGATGAGGTTCGCCGCAAGGAATCGGAAGTTGATAAAATAGAGCAGAAGCTTTACGAGCAGATCTATGCTCTGGATCTCGATCTCGCTCACAGAATGCAGCTTGCTCAGTATGTAGAGATGCTCTGCGATATTTCGGACATAATCGAAAATATTGCCGATAAGATCCAGATAATGCTTATAACCAGAAAGGCCTGATAATAGTGATATACTTATTATTGGGCGCCGGTCTGTTTATGGGCTGGTCTCTGGGTACCGTCGACTCTGCAGGTGCCTTTGGAACTGCGGTGGCGACCCGCGTTATAAAGTATAAAACGGCGGTAATTATTATTGCCGTTTTGGTCGTTGCGGGTGCTTTTATCGGCGGTGCGGGAAATATAGGCTCGGTGGCCCTTCTTGCCGAAACCAACGAGGTGTTGGCCTCGGCTGAGGACGTTAAGAATGCCGTCGCTGCCGACGGTCTTGCCGCATTACAGTTAAGCTCGGCTATAAAAGCCGCGATCGTTTTCGGCTGTGCAGGACTTACGGTATTTACAATGAGCTGGCTTAAATTTCCCGTTTCGGCAAATCAGGCCATAACCGGCGCCATCATCGGCTGGGGACTTTTCCACGCCGATTATACTAACCCCGATATTCTGGCGGTAAATCTTCCTATGATCGGGAAATTCGCCGCCACTTGGATACTCAACCCCTTAGGTGCGGGAATTATTTCCTTCGTTCTTACCAAAACCCTCGGACGAATAATGGAAAGACGTTTTTCCTCCCTTTCGGGTTACGATAATTTTATAAAAGGAGGCTATCTTATTGCGGGGGCTCTCGGTTCCTTCAGTATAGGCCTCAATTCCTCGGCAAACGTAACCGCCCTTTACTACGACGCCCACTATACGGGAAGCGGTCAGGCGGCAAACCTGCTTACCGACCCCACCTTAGCCGCAGGAATAGGCGGAATAGCTATTGCTATCGGCGCCCTTACCTACTCTAAAAAGATCATGATGACGGTGGGCTCGGGCATTGCGGATATCAGTCAGATGGACGGCTTTATCGTTATAATCGCCATGTCTCTTACGGTTGTGATTATGGGAAAGATGCTGGGCATCCCCGTATCCACCTCACAGGCTATGGTAGGCTCGGTAATCGGAGCAGGCCTCACCCGCGGCGTGGGGGCAGTCCATTTCGGAGTCATTAAAAAGATAGGCCTCGCCTGGGTAATATCCCCCACCGTGGCAGGCACCCTCACCTACGCCATAGCCTTCTTCACGTCGGGATATTTAAATTGATAATTGAAAAAGGAAAGTTGAAAATTACGGTGTGGCTCCGCCGCGGAATATAAAAAATTGCTTCGTCAGTTGTAGGGGAGGGACCGAGCACCGCAGTGCGAGACCTTGCTCCTCCCGTTTATTATACTCTGAGAATTTATTTCTTCGTCAGCAGTATATACGGACAAATCCACAAGCTCTAATAAAACAAAAACGGCTACGAAAGTAGCCGTTTAAATTATTGTTTTCGCTGTCTTACGCCAGAAGACCGGCTTTTTTAAGACCTTCTATAAAGCCTTCTACTGCCTTTTCGGCCTCTTCCCTTGTAACCTCATACTCGTCGAAGAAGGCAGAAACGACGGTATCCTTATCTGCTCCGTCGTTTATCTTTGAAAAGATAAAGGCTCCGGTAGAATTAAGGGTCAAAACGTCCTCGGTCTTTTCGTTTCCGTTTTCTACGGCAATGGCGACCGTTTTGTCGGCAACGCTTCTGAGAATGTACTTGTTTTTGAGCTTCATATTATATCACCTCAAGTATTTTTTCACTGGAGATCTGCGCCGATTCTATTTCGGTGTTGCAACGAATCTCCCACAGCCTGCAGTTTTTGACCGTTTGGTCTAAAAGTTCTGTAAGCTTTAGTATATTTTCACTTCCCGAAGGAATTATGATCTGGGAAAGAAGGCGCTCAACGGCGTCGGCAGGTGAGATGGCGACCGTCTCGTTCCTGTCGCTTCTGACGATGAAGCAGATGTCGGTAAGCCTTACTCCGCGGTTTTCCGAAAAGCCTTCCTTACCGCACCAGGGGGTGCCGTAGGCAACGGGAAGACCGTCCTTTATGCGAACGATGGGCTTATCTCCGTTTACGATCGAAACCTCGTCGCCGAAAAGCTGTTTCCAAAGGAGCATGTGGGTGGATTTTCCCGTTCCGCTTTTGGCTAAAAGCGCAATCCCGTGTCCCTTTATTTCGAAGGTTGCGGCGTGAAGCAGAAAGGCGTCCTTTTGGGGCAGGCGGTAGGCCAGCTTGCGGCAGGCGATAAGCGATTCCGCATAAGCCTTGGAGGGGGATTTTACCGTCTCCTTTAAAATATCCTCGTCGGAAACCGAGAGGGTGAAGTCGGGCGACTCAAAATCGCCGAGATATTTTTCGCAAAGACGGGCAAGGTATCCGCCGCGATTGTTTATTTCAATATTAAATTCGGCAATTTTACAGTTCATGAGCCTTCTCCGATATGTATTCCAACTCAGTATACCTTAAAATCGCCTTTTTGTCAAGTTCTTGCGAAATGTGAATAATTCGTAAACCGAACGAAAATGTCATTGACAAGGAATATTTAAAGTTATATAATTAATATAACCCAATCACCATTAAGGAGATGTCGTAAATGGATAATAATTACAATCAGCAGCCCCAGTATCAGGCTCCTCAGCAGCCTCAGTATCAGCAGCCCCAGTATCAGGCTCCTCAGCAGCCTCAGTACCAGCAGCCCTATCAGCCCCGTCCTCAGGGTGCAGGAATTGCCGGTCTCGTTGATCTTCTGATAAAGCTTGCTCCCATCGCTATCCTCGTATTCCTTTGCCTCGGTGCCGCAGGCTTCCTTTACGATTTTATCGTTGGAATCGTTAACACCGTTGGCTATTACGGAAGCGCTATGAACCTCGTAGCAGGCTTCGCAAACGGACTTGCAACCGCCGCAAAATACTGCTTCTATTCTTTAGTTGTTGCTTTTGCCGCAAAGCTTTTAAAGAAATAATTACATATTGGGTTAATAAAAACCGACACGTAAAAACGTGTCGGTTTTGTTTTTTGTTATTTATCAAGCTCTGCGGCCTTTTTAAGAATATCTATCGAGGGACCGGGAATACGGCCCAAGCAGTCGGGACCGACGTTTACAAGGTAGTTTATTCCAAGGTCATTTAAATGCTTTTTGTTTTTATAGAGCTTTTCGGCCGAGACCCAGTTATGGTCGCGGTAGTTAAAGCCCCAGGACTTATTAAGGGTGCAGGCCGACTCGTAAAGTCCGAAGGGACTGGGCTTAAAGCCGCTTATACTGCGGTAGTTTATACTGTCGGGGTCGACCTTTGAAAGCTTCTCCCATTCCTCTTTGGTTTTGGGGATCTCGTTATCGCCTAAAGACACGTAGTCGTAGGCGCCGCCACCGAGACGGGAGTTTATAAGGCAGTTTGGCTGAAGCTCCTTTACGGTGTCGTAAAGAATCTTGCTCTGCTCGGGGGATAGGGTCATAGGCACGTCAAACCAGGCAAGGAAGATATCCCCGTAGTTCGACATTATCTCTTTAACCTGGGGCAGTATCTTCTTCTCGAAGCAGATATCGAAGTTCTTCTTGCTCTTGTCGGGGAAGTCCCAGCTGTTCTCCCAGGAAACTCCGCTGCAGTATTTGGGGTCGGAATTATATCCTCCGCCGTGCTCCTCGTGCCAGTCAAGGTCCTGAGAATAGTAAAAGCCCAGCTTTATTCCGTGCTTTTTGCAGGCCGCCGCCAGCTCGCCGATGATATCTCTGCCGAAGGGGGTGGCGTCCACCACGTTATATTTATCGACCTTGGAATGGAAAAGGGCAAAGCCGTCGTGGTGTTTGGTGGTGACCACGAAATATTTCATTCCGCATTCCTTTGCAAGGCCGATTATCTCGTCGGCATCAAAATAAATGGGGTTAAAGGCGGCCGCAAGCTTCTCATATTCTTTGTTCGGAATAGCGAAATAGGAGCCTATCCATTCGGCATAATCGTCGCTGGGCTTTCCTTTATATTCGCCTCCCAGCATTGAATATAGGCCGAAATGCATCATCATTCCATAGCCTGCTTCCTTGAAGAATTTTACGTTGTCCATAGTTTTTACCTCTCTGTTTTAAAAAAGTCATCGGTGTCCACGTCGGAAATTACGGCATCCACCGACGAAATATCGGTCAGGTTATATAAATATTTCTTGCCAAGCTTTGTGCCGGCGCAAAGAAAGATATTTCTCTGCGCCCTTGCCATCATTGCCCGTCTCATTTCCGACTCGATTATGGAGGTGTCGGTGATAAGACCGTCCTCGGTGACACCTCTGGCCGAAAAGAAAAAGAGGTCGGCATTGAAGTTTTTAACAAAATCCTCGGCACTTCCTCCCACAAAGGCCTTCGACTTGCTCAGCAGGGTGCCGCCGGTACACTGACAGCTCAGCCCGTACTCGGCAAGGGCAAGGCAGACCTTTGGACTGTTGGTGACCACCGTTATGTTTTTAAACTTCGCAATGTAGGGGACGAGACGGAATACGGTTGAGGAAGCGTCGAGAAAGACTACCGTATCGTCCCTGAGCAGGGCCGCGGCCTTTTTGGCGATTATCTCCTTGTCTTCGGCATCCTCACTGTCTCTCAGCTCAAAAGGTATTTCGTCAATGGCAGGTCGGCGGAGGGTGGCTCCTCCGAAGGTGCGGTGAATGAGATTTTGTTCCTCTAAAAAGGAGAGATCCCGCCGCACCGTCGGCTGACTTACAAAAAGCAGCTCAGCAAGCTTTTCTACCCGTACCGACCCTGTGGTTTTCAGAATTTCAAGAATTTTCTCGTGTCGTTCACAAAAATACAAAAACTACCTCCTTTTTCGTTTGTGTTTGTTTGTGATTAAATTATATCGTTTTTAAGATTATTTGTCAATATATTCGCCAAATCTTTTCGTTTTTGAGCGATTGTGCTACAATACCCTAAAAGAAAGGCGGCGGTATGATGATAAAAAAGATATCCCCTTCAATGATGTGCGCCGATATGGCCACTTTGGAAAAGACCCTCAAAATTTTTAAGGTGCAGGGCATAGAATATCTCCACATCGACGTTATGGACGGAAGCTTTGTGCCTAACTTCACCCTGGGCACCGACTATATCAAAAACATCCGAAAGCTGACAGATATCCCGCTGGATATCCATCTTATGATAGAAGACCCCGAGAATAAACTGGACTTTTTCGAAATAAGGGAGGGCGACTTCGTTTCGGTCCACGCCGAAACCACCCGCCATCTACAAAAAGTTCTCGCAAAGATCCGCGAAAAGGGGGGCAGACCTATGGTGGCCCTGAATCCCGCCACGCCCATATATATTCTTGAAAACGTGCTGGACGATATTGACGGCGTGCTTATAATGTCGGTAAATCCCGGCTTTGCGGGGCAGAAGCTGATCCCCGTCGCCCTTAAAAAGCTCAGGGCCTTGAGGCAGTGGCTGGACGACCTGGGATATGACCGTATAGAAATAGAGGTTGACGGCAACGTTTCCTTCGAAAATGCCGAAAGCATAGATCGCAGTCTTTACACCGAAGATTCGCTTGCAG
>CAZRHF010000109.1:0-7378 GCA_964599835.1 uncultured Eubacteriales bacterium
CCGAATACCTTACCCTTATAGGAAAGGATCTTGCAGGTCATATTCTCTTTAACAAACTTGAAGGCGTCGCCAAGCTCATCTTTTCCAACGGGAACCATCTCATAGGACTCGGGATCCATAAAATAGTAGAGTCCGTCATCGTTGTAAGAATATTCCATATCCTTTCTCTCAACGAATGCGGTGGGGAACTTATCGTTGGGGTTGAAGGTGCGCTCGGTTACGCTTCCCTGAATAACGTTTCTGATCTTAGCGCGAACGAATGCAGCTCCCTTACCGGGTTTAACGTGCTGGAATTCGATTATCTGATAGACGTTGCCGTCCATTTCGAAAGTTACGCCGTTTCTGAAATCTCCTGCTGATACCATGTTTATTTTCCTCCAAAAATAGAACTTTAAATAGCTGATCTACAATAAAAGTAAATCTCTCTATAGAATTATAAGGTGTTTGGGCGAATTTGTCAAGTTTTTACATCCATTCTTTCGAACTAAAAGCATATCTTCTATTCTAACGCCGAATTCTCCCGGCAGATATATCCCCGGCTCGTCGGTGACTATCTGTCCTGCGCGAAGGGCGGCGTCTGCCTTTTCGCCGAGCCTTGGCATTTCGTGTATTTCGAGTCCGACTCCGTGACCGGTCGAATGGGTGAAATATTCGCCGTAGCCTGCCTTTTCGATAATACTTCTGGCGGCGGCATCCGCATCACTACAGATTATTCCCGCCCTTACCGTTTTTATAACATTTTCCTGAGCGGCAAGTACGGTGCCGTAGACCTCTGCCATACGGTCGGTAACGTGGCCTACCGCGACGGTTCTCGTCATATCGGAGCAGTAACCGTTTACCGTAGCGCCGAAGTCCATCGTAACGAAATCCCCTGCTTCTACCCTTTTATCGGTGGGAACACCGTGGGGCAGAGAGGAATTTTTACCCGATACGGCAATAGTATCGAAGGCAAGGCCCTCGGCACCGTACAGCTTCATTTTATATTCGAGCAGGGCGGCTATCTCCTTTTCGGTAACGCCGACCTTTATAAACTCCAAAATATCGTCAAAGGCCTTTTCGGCAATGTGCTGAGCCGCAACGATACTGTCGACCTCTTCCTTTTTCTTTACCGAACGAAGGGCTATAAGACGGTCGGAAAGGGGCTGACTGGGTACAACCTTAACGGCAAGCTTTGATTTAAGGGAATTATAAAACGCAATATCGTTTTCGGTCTCGATAAGAAGCTTTTCAATCCCCTGCTCTGCAAGCTCGTCGGACAGCTCCTTTATAAGGCTTTTAAAACCTACTACCTCGGTATTTACCGCTTTTTTGGTTGCAGCTTCGAAATATCTTCCGTCAACGAAAAGCTTATTGCCTTTTTTGGTCATAAGCAGATATCCGAGACTTGACGCAAAGCCTGTTAAATATCTGCGGTTTACGGGAGTATAGATAAGGACGGCGGTTTTATCGGTTATATAGCGAAGAGTGTTCATCGGATGATATCACCCAAAGCCTCTACTCCCAGCATATAGCTCTTTTTACCGAAGCCTGCGATAGTGCCCTTGCAAACGGCCGAAATAACCGAGGTGTGACGGAATTCTTCCCTTGCGTGGACGTTAGACATATGAACCTCAATAACGGGCTTATTTACCGAAGAAATTGCATCTCTTATGGCATAGCTGTAATGGGTGTAGGCGCCTGCGTTGAAGACACAGCCGTCATAGTCGGTCATAAGGGAGTGTATCCTGGAAACAAGCTCGCCTTCACAGTTTGACTGAAAAAAATCGCATTCGATATCAAGGTTCTTGGCATAAGCCTCTATCTCGGCATTTATGGAAGCCAGAGTATCGCTTCCGTAAACGCCCGGCTCACGAATACCAAGCATATTGAGGTTAGGTCCGTTTAATACAAGTATTTTTTTCATTTTATCAGGCTCCAATAATAGTCTTTTATAGTTTTTGCATCCTCGGCCTGGGTACCTGCGGATTCGCAGATGATGGTCGGAGAGCAATCCTTTTTATAAATAAGCTCAGCCACAGGTTCGAAGTTGGGGCCGTATATCTCATCGGCAAAGGTCAGGTGTCTTACCTCACCGCCTGCAGAATATTCGATCTTTGAAAAGTGGGAATGAAACTCCTTAAGTCTTGAATTTCCTATAGCATTTTCAATATCGTCGAAGATCTTTTCAAAATCGGCCACGGTCTTCAGTATTCCCCTGTCGCGGGCGTTCAGGTGCCCGAAATCAATACAAGGCACAAGACGCTCGTCAAGCTTACAGAGCTCCAGAACCTCATAGAGAGTGCCGAGCTGGTTAACCTTGCCCATAGTTTCGGGGCAGATCCGGATATTTCCGAGGCCTTCGGTATCGAGGGCTTTTATTGCAAGCTTCATTGTATCGATCGCGAGAATCAGGGCTTCTTCGCGGGAGATCTTACCGCAGGAGCCCGTGTGGACGACAATTCGGTTTCCGCCCATTGCGTTTACGGCACGGGCCGACTGAAGAATGTAGTCGACCGATTTAATACGCTTTTCCTTCTCCACAGAGGACATAGATATATAATAAGGTGCGTGAAGAGAGAGGGCAATATTCTTTTCCTTTGCAAGCAGACCCAGTTTCTCGGCCTTATCCGTGCCGATGTTTACACCTCTGCCGCATTGATACTCAAAGGCGTCGAGGCCCATTTTTTCAATATATTCAGGGACGTCGAGACTCGACTTGTATCCCATTTTTGTAAAGCTTTCGCTGTTGCCTGCGGGGCCGAAGCGTGCACTCATTTTTTCCACCTCTTAAGGAGTTTTTTCTCAAGATTTCGTTTTATTCTGAAATTCAGCTTATCTTCGGGGGTTATATCGGTTACGAGTATCGTTTTTACACCCGAAATCCTACCGCCCATAATATCGGTAAAGACCTGATCCCCTACCATAGCCGTATTTTTGCGCTTCACCTTAAGGAGCCTTGCGGCTTTAAAATACCCAAAAGGCAGAGGCTTTGCGGCAAGGCCTACCACCGGCAGACCCACGCTGTCGGCAAAGCGTTCTGCTCTGTTCTTTTTGGCGTTGGAAAGGATCATAAGAGAAATGCCGTTTTCCTTCATATCCGAAAGCCATTCGGGAAGTCCCGGTCTTAAGGTCTTGTTTCCGTGGGCCACCGACATAGTGTTGTCTACGTCCAGAAGCAGGGCGGTTATATTATTTTCTTTTAAAAAATCCACCGTGATATCGGTGACGCAGTTTATTATATAATGAGGCTTTAACATTTTTCCTCCGAAAGATCATAACAGAAAAAGCGGTTGCACTGCAACCGCTTTAGCTCCTTAAACACTATCGCTTAGCGGTACTTGCGTTTGCGTGCCGCTTCAGACTTCTTCTTGCGCTTTACAGAGGGCTTCTCGTAGTGCTCTCTCTTACGGACTTCCTGAATAACTCCGTCTTTTGCCGTCTGTCTTTTAAAACGTCTAAGCGCGTTATCAAGCGATTCGTTCTCTTTAAGTCGAACCTGACTCATTCTAATTCCCTCCCTTTGCAGTTTTGCAGAGGATAAACCTACAAGATGCATTATACAATAACAAATGGGGGCTTGTCAAGGTTTATTTCTCAAATTTCGGGAATAATATTCAGATAACGGAAAAATTATTCCTAAAACAAGAGCTTTTGCCGAAGCAAAAGCTCTTTTAGATGATATTTATTACTTAGTCCAAAGCTTAGTATTGGTTTCTGTTCCCTGATAGAGGCGGACGTAGTCGATCTCATAGACGGAAGATTCTGTTCGTTTCCGGTAATAAGGTTGGGTCGGAAGCTGTAATTTTCGGTGAAGACATAGTTGTTTAAAATAATGTATAAGGGGTCGGTTTCAGTTCCGAGCCTGCGGGCTTGGTTACGGTCTCACCTTCCCGGACGACCGCCTCTGCAAAAGAAACCATTCCTTCATAGCGAAACAGGAAAGTGCTACAGCAAAAGCAATAAGGCCGAAATCATTTTAAAAGATCTCAAAAGTATATAATCACACCTTATTGTATCACAAGTATATTGATATAAGTTATAAATTTACATTATTTCAAAGGATTCTTTATCGCAGATGAGGATTGGGTAATCGGCTATGGGTAGGTTTTTCAGGTGTCCCGTTTCTTTGTCGAAGTTTTCGGGGTCAACAAGGCTGACGGTGCCTTCAAGCAGATCGATAATTACGGGAGTTTTAATTTTTGAAAAAGGTATATCGGCCGAGGCTCCCTGCCTTACTCCCGATTCTTCCTCTATGGGGATGGGGTTCCAGTAGGCGAAGATCTCCTTTCCGTTTCTCATAAAGGATACCGTTTTCGGACGTTTGCAAAAAACATTAAAGGGAAAATCCACGTGAAAAATTCCGTCGCTTATGGCGAGGTCTCCGCTTAGCACGGTTGCAAGATAAGACAGAGTTTCGTGGCATTTTTTAGGGGTGTAGGTAAGTCCGTTTAAAATTCCCTGTGCGGCAGGTTTCTTTTCCACCTTTGCGGCGGTCTCGTAGGGCTTTTCGTAAACGTCGGCTATCATAAAGAAGGAGGTCTTTTCCACTTCCCCTTTAAAATCGAGCATACCGCGGCGAAGCTGCCAGATCGCCTGACGGCGTTCATTTCCGCCACCCTCCTTGCACTGGTCATGGCCTACGGGATGCCAGGAGGCGTGACCGCCCTCACCCATCCATATCTCACAGCTTTTATGACCAACAGCGTCGAGCAGTTTTCTTGCCTTGCCGTATTTTTCGCTTATCCAGCTCTCTTCGGGAATTCGGTCGTAGGAATGGAAGCAGTAGAAATCAAGCTCGCCTGCGGGAATGTTTTTAAAGAGCTTTATCATATAAGGAATCTGCGAGTTGGCAGTGCAGGCGCCTATTTTAGCATCGGGTATGACCTCTTTTATCGCCTTACCGCTGATATTGACGAGCTCTGCATAGGCTTTTGCGTCGGGCTTGCCGGGATACCAAAAGTGAGAAATATCCGACTCGTTCCATATCTCCCAGTGAGTCACGCGGCCTTTGAAGTGCTCGGCGGTAGCCTTAAGGAAGTTTATCCAGGCGGTCGCGCACTCCTCGCCGTAAAGCAGGGGCATACAGCCGACGGCGGTGGGATTTGTAACATCATCCATATAAAGAGGATTGCCGTAGCCTACGTTAAACCAAGGGGTGATGCCGCGAGCGATGAGGTTATCTATCATATCGTCCAGCCAGGTAAAATCGTAGGCACCCTTTACCTTTTCGGTCTTTGCCCAACCGGTCTGACAGCGGGCATATTTTGCACCAGTTTCGGCAAAGGGGTCATAGCATTTTTCGGGCTTTATAAGATCGCGGTCGACACATTCAAAGCCTATGCCGATGCGACAGTTTTCAAGTTCGTTTGATCTGTAGGTTTTAAGTTTTCCGATGATTTTCATAAAACCGCCTCCTTATGCTTATTGTAACATTACGGAAACGGTTATAAAATGGGATATATAAGCAAAAATTTGCAGTTTTCGCGCATTTTGTTGCAGAGGGCGTAAAGATATGCTAAAATAGGCAAAAAGGGGGTATTCCTTATGGAAAACACGGTTTTACCCGATATGGGTATCGGAATTAAATGCCTTACTGCCGTAGAACATTCACCGTTTTTGCGCAATCACAGGGTGGAAGACAGGCGAAAATTTTCCTTTATGACGGTGATAGAGGGGGAATTTCACTACAAAACGGCAAGAGGCGAGTTTTTTGCAAACGCGGGTGACACGGTGTTTTTGCCCAAAGGTGCTTCTTACGAATATAAGGTGCTGACCGAAGACGTTCGGTGTTATCAGGTGGAATTTCGGCTTTTCGGAGAGCTTCCCCCTATGCCGGAGTCTCCTACCCTGCTGCAGGCCTCCGCAAGCAGGGAAATAGCCGACGATTTTCCCGGGCTGATAGCCGCTTCCCTCTCCCCTGCCGACAGCTTTAAGGTTTGCGCCGCACTTTCGAAATTTCTTTGCTTTATCACCGAAGAAAGGAAGATAAGCCCAAAGATAAAAGCGGCGGTGGAATATCTCGGCAAAAATTTCTGCGAGCCTTTTTCGGCAGAGAAGCTGGCGAGGCTTTGTGCTTTAAGCCCTTCTCAGCTTCGTAGGTTATTCTCGGAAAGTGTTGGGGTATCTCCCGTCAAATACCGAAACCGACTGAGAATAAACCACGCCCGCCGACTGCTTGAAGGGGGCGAAATGACGGTTGCCGAGATTGCCGACGCCCTTAAATTCGACACCGCCTACGCCTTTTCCAAGGCCTTTAAGGCAGAAACGGGACTATCGCCAAAGCAGTATCAGCGGAAGAACGTCGTTGATCCTTGAGGAGTATAGGGAAAGGAATTAAATAATAAAGAAGAAATAATAAATAATAAAAAAGGTGTCTCCGACGGAATTATAGAAACACCTCATCCACCACTCCGCGATCCCCCTTCTCCCTTAAGGAGAAGGCTCACTTTTGCATAAGCTACATCACAGACATTTATATCCGTGCCGAAGGCACACCGAAGTTATTACCTCCTCTCTCTTATCTTTTATCTCGGCGAAGCCGCCTGTCCCCCTCCCTTTAGGCAAGGGAGGCAACGGCTGTCGTAAGGTTTTCGGTGTGCGTTGCTCTTTTCTATCCACTAACCACTATTCACTAAAAAATCCTTCTCCGCTCGGGAGAAGGATTTTTTCTTACGCTATGATTATTTTTCTGATCTCTGCAAGATCGAGCTTGTCGATCACTCCGTCGAGATTAACGTCGGCGGTGTTTTTGTTGTAGGCGATCTCCTTGCCCGAAATCACATTAGATACGGTAACGAGGTCGAGGATATCAACCGTTCCGTCGTCGTTGGCGTCGCCCATAACGGGAGTTACCTTAGCCATGGTAACGGTGTACTGATTCTGCTTACCGTAATATTTCTCCTGAATTGTGGAATAGTTTCTTACCTGAACGGTCTTTCCGTCCTCGGAGAAATAGAGCATTGTAACCATACCGGTGGGGCCGACGGAAGAATCTGCGTCGAGGCCCTGCGGGTCGATAAGCATCTGGGTAACGATATTACCGTTATCACCTGCAGTCTGGGTGGTTACTACCTTGGCGCAGGGGTCGTGTCCGTTCATAACGAGAACGATATTCTCGTGCTTGCTTATAAGCTTATCCCACATATGGTCGCCGTTGTTGGAGCCGCCTGTGGTTGCAGGAGGACAAACGTCGCCCTGGTCGAGGGTGGTGCCGTCGCGATAGAGGTAGGCGTGGGTGGTGATAATAACGTTGTGGTTAGGATGCTCTTCGATTACCCCGGAGGCCCAGGCGATAACCTCATCGGAGAAGCCGTAGTCGAGGTTGAAGATGAGGTAGTCGGTGGTACCGACGGTGAGGTACTGATAGGTGTTAAGGAGGGAGCCTTCCTCAAACACACCG
>CAZRHF010000110.1:0-7340 GCA_964599835.1 uncultured Eubacteriales bacterium
TCGGGAAGGGCTCGGCCTACAAGGACCGACATGGCGTACTGAAGCATACTGGTTTTAACTTCTTCGGTAATTTCAACCGGCACGATGTTGGTCTCGGTAGATTCGGGCCAACGTCTTTCTTCGGGCTTTTTATTCTTTGCCATTTTTACACACTCCCCTTTCTTTAAATATCTAAGTCAGTTGCGAACTGAGCGTTTTCTTCAATAAACTGGCGTCTGGGCTCGACCTCGTCACCCATAAGAATGGTGAAGGTCTCGTCGGCTAAAGCGGCATCGGCCATAGTAACGCGGAGGAAGGTTCTGCGCTCGGGGTCGAGGGTAGTCTCCCAAAGCTGTTCGGGATCCATTTCACCGAGACCCTTATAACGCTGAACGTCGGCGGTACCGCCAAGACTTTCAATAACCTCGGCCTTTTCTTCGTCGGTGAAGACGTCAAAATGTTGCTTACCCTTTGAAATTCTGTAAAGGGGAGGCTGTGCAAGGTAGATATGACCAGTTTCAATAAGCTGGGGCATATAGCGGAAGAAGAAGGTGAGAAGCAGGGTTCTGATGTGTGAACCGTCGACGTCGGCATCGGCCATAATAACGATCTTATCATAGCGGAGCTTAGCGATGTCGAAGTTTTCCCCGATTCCCGTACCGAGAGCAACAATTACGGGGGTCAGCTTATCGTTGCCGTAAACCTTGTCGTCACGGGCTTTTTCGACGTTGAGCATCTTACCCCAAAGAGGCAGGATCGCCTGATAGGTAGAGTTTCTTCCTTCAACAGCGGAACCGCCTGCCGAATCTCCCTCGACGATGTAGATTTCGGTCTTGGTGGGGTCGTCGGAAATACAGTCGGTAAGCTTTTCGGGCATACGGGTCTTGCCGCCGATACCCGACTTACTGCGGGAAGCCTCTCTCGCCTTCTGGGCGGCCTCACGGGCATTGGAGGAGGCAATGGACTTCTCAATTATTATTTTTGCGTCGGCAGGATTTTCCTCTAAGAAACGGTAGAGCTTTTCGTTAACAAGGTCGCGAACAACACGTCCGATAGAGGTGTTACCCAGCTTTGCCTTGGTCTGAGATTCAAACTGTGCGTCACTGAGCTTAACCGATACGACCGCAACGATACCCTCCATAATATCCTCACCCTTAAGACGGGCATTTCCCTCTTTAAGGTGCTTAAAATCAAAGGCATATTTGTTTACGGTGTTGGCAAGTGCCTGACGGAAGCCCTGCTCGTGGGTACCGCCGTCCACCGTATAAAGAGTGTTGGCGAAGGACATTATCCTGCTGTCGTAGGCAGTGGACCAAAGGAGGGCGATCTCAGCCGTCTGGTCGTCTACTGTGGTATTAAGATATATCACGTCCTTGTGGAGTCGGTCCTTCTTTATTCCTTCAAGGAGAAACTCAACGTAGGACTTAATACCGCCTTCATAATAAAATTCCTCGGTCTGGGGGTCGTAAACGTCGGTACGGCTGTCCTTAAGCTCGATTCTGATACCGGCGTTCAGGAAGGCCTGCTCACGAAGACGCTTTTTGAGGGTCTCATAGTCATAAACGGTGGTATCGGTGAAAATTGTGGGGTCGGGCTTGAAGGTAACGGTGGTACCGGTCTCGGTTGTGTCACCGATCACCTCAAGATCGGTTACGATATTACCCTTTTCATAACGCTGTTTATGAATATGGATACCGTCCTTGACCTCGACCTCAAGCCAGGAAGACAGAGCATTAACGACCGAGGCACCAACACCGTGCAGACCTCCCGAAACCTTATAACCGTTTCCGCCGAACTTACCGCCTGCGTGGAGGATGGTGAATACAACGGTGACGGTGGGGATGCCCTTCTGGGGGTTGATACCGACCGGGATTCCTCGTCCGTTATCGATAACACGAACAAGGCCGTCATCCAGCAGCTCTACGATGATCTTATCGCAGTAGCCTGCCAGGGCCTCGTCTATCGAGTTATCGACGATCTCGTAAACAAGGTGGTGCAGACCGCGTTCACCGGTAGAACCTATGTACATACCGGGGCGCTTTCTTACCGCCTCAAGACCTTCAAGGACCTGTATCGAGTTTTCGTCATAGTTTCCCTCTACGGGAATGTTCTTGTTTTCAATATCCATTTTCTACTCCTTAGAAAAATATATGCTGTGTTAAATTAATCTTCTATTTCCATTCCTTCGATATTCACACCGAGTATTTCGGCAAGCTCGGTGCAAACCTCGTAAAAACGCTTTTTTATATCATCGTTCGTGTATCTTATTACCCGAAGTCCTAATTTATTAAGCTCTTTATCTCGCAATTTATCAGAGATTTCGTGTTCTTCACTTAGATGCTGCGACCCGTCAAGCTCTATAACAACACCCTTTGAATGAACGTAAAAATCTACAATGTAATTGCCTATGTTTTTCTGTCGGTTTACGGTGATGGGAAGTTTTTTAAGAAAGTCATACCAGAGACGTTTTTCTTCGTCGTTCATATTCTTTCTCAGGGTCTGTGCGTTTTTAACGAGTTTTTTGTTATGAGCAATACTCATTTAAAAGTCACTTCTTTTCCCGTTTTGTTCCTGCTGACGGATTCCCTCATCCACAAAGCTAAACGGGCAAATTCACAAACTTTTTGGCCTTTTTATAAATGCGTCGCAGACGAATTGACACTGTTCACAGTCCACTAAAATCCGAAACCTGTAATCGGTTTTCAAGGGTCACGGAGGACAGCTGGGAGATATAGACCTTGGTCTTTTTGCCCTCACCCTTGGTTACTACGAAGGATTTCGGCAGTTCATAAGACACCGTTACCGCCCGTTTTTCCTTTTCGGCAAGATTCAAAAAGGTTCTGGACGATTTCATAACCGTCGCATTATCCATATCAAAAATACCTATTATGTTTTTGGTTTTAACAATGGTTCCTTCGCCCAGATGTAAATACATTTCTATCTCACCAATTTATATATTTTCGTGGCGAAGCCACACGTTTTTTATTATTTTTTCTTTATTATTTATTCTTTAATCTTCCCGCCCGAAACGGTAAATACCTTACCGTCGTTAAGTGTCATAATATTAGCGGGGTCACAGCAGGTTATAAACACCTGCCAGTCCTTAATGTGATTGAGAATAAAGCCTTGTCTTGCGGGGTCGAGCTCACTCATTACGTCGTCAAGAATTGCTACCGGCTGTTCTCCCGTAATTTCTTTAAGAGTTCTGGCTTCGGCAAGCTTTAGGGCTATCGCAACGCTTCTCTGCTGACCCTGACTGCCGAAACTTCGGGCGGAAATTCCGTTTATTTTAAAATCCAAGTCGTCTCTGTGGGGGCCTACCGAGGTTATACCCGAAAAAATATCGGTTCTTCTTGCTAAAAAAAGCTTTTCGGCAAGATCGTCGGCAGGGCAGGAGGGCAGATACTCCACACTCAGCTCCTCCCTCATTGAGGAAAGCTCGCCGTATATATCCGAGGCATTATTCGTTACCCTTTGGCAGTAGCTTACCCTCTGTTCGGTGATTTTTTTGCCGTAGGAGGCGATTTCAGCCTCAAAGGCATCCAGCATTTCGGTGTTTTGAAGACGTCCTTCCATACCCTTTAAAAGAATATTTCGTTGGGTGACGGCGCGGGTGTAGGCCTTAAGCACCGCCACGTAGGAGGGATAAAGCTGACCTATTGCCAAATCTATAAACCGTCTTCTGAGAGCCGGACCCTCTTTAACGATAGACAGGTCGGAAGGAGAAAATACCGTAGCGCAAAAGGTTCCTGCAAGAAGAGATGCCGATTTCAGCTTTTTCGTATCAAGCTCGGCATATCGTCGGTTTGAAACGGTGAGTTTTGCCTGACGCTCTACCCCACCGCTTACAAAATCAAAGGTGAGGACAGCCTCCTTCTGACCGAAGGCCACAAGCTCACTGTCCTTGGAGCCGCGAAAGCTTTTAGCCCCGGTGAAAAGCCACAAGGCCTCAATAAAATTTGTTTTTCCCTGAGCATTGTTGCCGTAGATAACGTTCATACCGGGAGAAAATTCAATTTCGAAAGGCAGAAGATTTCTGAAATCCTTGCCCGAAAGTTTTTCAGCCCTCATTTTCAACCGTAAGGGCCTGTCCGTCATATTCGGCGGTGTCTCCCCTGCGCAGCTTCTTGCCCCGCATCTCACAGACCTCACCGTTAACGGTAACCTCTCCGCCCTGAATTACCACCTTTGCATGACCGCCGGTGGAAACAAAGCCCGCCAGCTTCAGCGCCGCATCAAGACGGATAAATTCTTCTTTAATATAGATCGTTTTCATTATTTTTAAACAAAAGGGCTTTTCCCTTTTCCCCTTTCCCTTTTCCCTGAGAATAAAATAGCGTGCTATTTTATTCTCATCGGCATTACCATATAGAGGAAGCTGTCGCCTTCGGTGGGCTCTATAAGGAATCCTTCGCTTCCGCCCTTGAAGCTCATCTTTACCTCATCCGATTCGGTTGCACGAAGGGCGTCAAGAAGATACTGTGCGTTAATGCCGATCTCAAACTCGGGTCCTTCAAGCTTAGTCTCGTATGTATCGGTGGCACAGCCTAAAGCCGAAATACATTTAAAGGTCGAAACGGGGTCGCCGATCGAACAGCGGACAGGGGTGGTAAGGCGATCGTTTACAACAAGGGAGATTCGCTCGATTATATCGATGATATCCTTGGTCTTAACGGTTAATTTCTGGAAAAATTCCTTCGGAATAGCCTTTTCATAGTTTACGAAAACTCCCTCTAACAGACGGGAAACAAGGGTGTAGCCGTCTATCTTAAAGGAGGCCAGCATTTTAGTGATGAAGATGTCAACGTTTTCTTCGTCATTGTTTATTATCTTCACTGCTTCTCCGATGGCCTTACCCGAAATTACGAAATTGCAGTCTAAATTTCCGCCGATGTTTTCCTTTCTGATTCCCATTCTGCGTCCGTCGATGCCTATAAAGCGTGCAACTCCATCCTGAACGGTTATGTTAAGTCCCGTAAGAATGGGGCGGGAGCCTTCGGTGGTAGCAACGGCAAAAAGCGTACCTCTTACCATATCCTTAAGAAGTCCGCCCGGCATTGTGATCTTTTCGGTCTCGGGAACCGAGGGGGTCTCAGGGAAATCCTCTGCGCTCATACCCATAATATCAAAAACGGCATTACCCGAACGGATATGGCACATAAGACGGTCGTCGGCCTCTATTGTGACCTGAATACCGTCGCTCTTTCTGAGTATTTCGGTAAGAAGACGGGCGCTTATAACGATGTCTCCGTCAACCTCGGTGGAGGCGTATATCTCTTTCTTCATACTCATCTCTAAATTGTAGCTGACGAGGGTTATCTTTCCCTTTTCGGCCGAGATAAGGATTCCTTCAAGTACGGGCTGACTGGTTTTTGTAACGATTCTCGAAAGATTTTGTACAGCATCAAGCAGTTCGCTTCTTTGGGTAGTAAAAATCATATCGGTCTACTCCTTTAAGATCGTTTTGTCGGAAAAACGAAAATTAATTAATTAAATAAACTATAAAAAACAGCAGTATTATTAGAGGCGGTTTATAAGGTTTATAACTATCTTTTCGCCAGTAATAAAGAAGATTTCCCCGTGTTAACAAAAGCTTAATTAAAAATTTAATAAGTTAATAAGTTTTTGTTATTAAGAGGGGTGTGTATAAGTTGGGTGTTAATTAAAGTTAATAATGTGGATAACAGGTTTCAGGTTTCATTCTTGAGATTCTTGATTATATCGTCAATGATCTCTTTTTCGTGGGGGTTTTCCTTAAGGAAGCTTTCAACCTTCTTAACGGCGTAGAGCACGGTGGTGTGATCCTTGCCGAAGGCCTCGCCGATGGGCTTATAGGAAAGCTCGGTGGTCTCGCGGGCTATATACATTGCTATTTGTCTTGCCTTTGCAAGCTCGGCCGTTTTTCTCTTTGAAATGATATCCTTTTCGGAAACGTCGTAGGTACGGGCGACCTCACTTATTATCTGCTCGATCTTGATAGGCTCAGGCTTTGTATCGTTTACGATCTCTCTGATTATGTTCTGTACGACCGCCACGGTGGGTGTGTGTTTCTGTATCTGAATAAAGGCCTGAAGCTTTTTGACAACGCCCTCAAGCTGACGGATGTTCATCTTGATGTGCTCGGCGATGTAGTGAACGAGATTTTCTTCAATGAAGATGCCGAGTGATTCGGCTTTTTTCTTGATGATACCGACTCTGGTTTCGTAATCGGGGGGAGTAATGTCGGCGAAAAGACCCATTTCAAGACGGTTTCTGATTCGGTCGTCAAGGGTCTTAACGTCCTTGGGAGGACGGTCCATGGTGAAGACCAGCTGTTTATTATCCTGATGCAGGGCGTTGAAGGTGTTGAAGAATTCCTCCTGAGTCTGCTCCTTACCTGCGATGAACTGAATATCGTCGATAAGCAGGACGTCAAGGTTTCGGTAGGTGTTGCGGAAGATGTCGGAGGTTCCGGTCTGAATGGCGTTTATAAGCTGGTTTGTGAAATCCTCACAGCGGACGTATTCAACACGCTTTTCGGGAAATTTTTCCTTGATTCGGTTTTTGACCGCCAGCATAAGGTGGGTCTTACCGACGCCCGAGGGGCCGTAGATAACGAGAGGGTTATAGATTATTCTCGGGTTATCGGCAACTGCCATCGAAGCGGCATGTGCGAAGCGGTTGCAGGAGCCCATAATAAAGTTGTCGAAGGTGTAGGAATCGTTTAAGGAGGTGTGGACCTCGGCCACCTTGTTGGTGATGATCCTGCCGTTTTCGTCCTCAACGACGATCTTGATCTCCATCTCAATGCCCATTATCTCCATAATGCTGGGTTTAATAATGTGCATATAGTTGGATTCGATTATCTGCTTTTTATAATCGGAATAAATTCCTAAAACGATCTCGCCGTTTCGGATCTCGATGGGATGAAGATCCTTGAACCAGACGTTAAAGGAAATTTCGGTCATACGGTTTTTAAGCTCCTGACAGACGGCTTCCCAGATATCGGTTAAAGATTCGATTTGCATAATTCATTCTCCCTTTCTTTGAGTTTGGGTTATTTTAACATAGTATTTTTTAATTTACCACGACATATTTCGGGGGTAATATGACATAAATAGGGCAGTCAAGGACATTTTCAGGGGGGTAACGGACATCTTTTTTTGAAGTCCTTCCGAAAGAATAAAGCCGCAAGACCCCATACTATTTGAACATAGCATATTATACCACAAATATCCACATATTTCAATGATAACTTTAATAAATATTATATAAATATATATAGATATTTAGGGAAAAGGGACAAGGGCCCGGGGCCTAGGCGGCTACGCCGCGATATAAATCCCTAACGGGATTTGCGATATAGGCTGACGCCTGCGATA
>CAZRHF010000111.1:0-7309 GCA_964599835.1 uncultured Eubacteriales bacterium
GAGACGGCAAAGCTTTACGCCGATATTCTTCCGAACGCCACTGAACTCGTTGACGTTGATTTCGATACCGAGAAATATTCTGCAGTTAAAAAAGTAAGTAAAGACACAGGAGGCGCAGGCTTCGTTTTCGAACTTCAGACTAATGAAGGCTATACCGGCAACGATATTATTTTCCTTCTCAGCGTAGACGACAGCGGAAAAATTATTAAGATCAATTTCAGCGCATATCCCGAAACAAGGGGCTCTGCGGATGCTTTTGCCGCACTCTATACTAATAAAAATATCCCCGTTACCGACACCTTGAGTGGCGCAACCGTAGCTTCTAACGCTATTAAAGGCGCAATATCGCAGGCTTTCGAGATATTATCTCAGCACGTAACTATCGAAGTCCCCGACACTGTAACTGCCGCTCCCTTGTTCCCCGAAATTATGCCCTATGCGGTCACCAAGGCCGGTGATATCGGCCAAAAAGATGTCGAAATACCCGAAGGCGCACCCGCATCTATCACAGGAATCGTTTCTCCCTCAACAGGTGCAGGCTATATTATGACTGCAAAATCGGGAGATAAACTTCTGGTAGTAGGCGTAAATTCTTATGGAAAGGTCTTCTGGCTTTCTGATATCGAGGGCAACGATCTTCTGGGAGACGAAGCTTATGCTCAGATCATTGCTGACGCCGAATCTGTCGAATCGACCTTCAAGAAAAACAACGAATCCTTCCTTAATAAGATGATAGAGGAAGAGATCATTACTTCTGCCGACCAGGCAACCGAAGTCGATTTCGGTACCGTTTCATCTAACGTTGTTGCTGTATATGAGCTTGCAGACGGTACGGCTTACCTCGCTTCTGCCAACGGATACAGCGGACTTATTACAGTCTGTTATGTAATCGATTCCGACGGCAACATCGTTCATTACGCTACCCTCGAAGAAAACGAGACCGATAATTCGTACGAAGGCAACGATTACGGCAAGGTTATCGGCTTCAACAGCTATAAATCCAGGTTTGAAGGCAAAACTACCGAAAGCGTAGATGATGAAACTTTATTAGTAGCAGGCGCAACTTCTACCACCAATGCAGTTAAAAAAGCCTGGTCCGATATAAAAGACGCTTACGAAGAGCTTACTCAGGAGGTGGAGTAATTAATGAAAAAATCATCCATACTCCTTAAAGGAATTATAAAAGAAAACCCCGTACTTGTCCTGCTGCTTGGAACCTGTCCCACCATCGCAGTAACCTACAGCGTTATGAACGCGCTTGGAATGGCGGCTTGTGCGGCAGTAGTTCTTATATGCTCTAACCTTGCGATTTCCCTTATGAGAAATCTCATTCCCGAAAACGTAAGAATACCCTGCTATATTGTTATTATTGCTGGCTTTGTTACTCTTGTTCAGATGCTTTGTCAGGCATATTTTCCCGAGATATACAAGCCTCTCGAGCTGTTTATTTCCCTTATAGTCGTTAACTGCATCATCCTCGGTCGTGCCGAAATGTATGCAAGTAAAAACAGCGTGGTTAACTCTCTGCTCGACGGAATCGGTATGTCCCTTGGCTTTGCCGTGGCCCTTATCGCAATGTCTTCGATACGGGAAATATTCGGATCAGGATCATTTCTCGGCATTGATATTCCTGTTCTTAAAGACCACTCTATTCCTATTCTCAGTCAGATAAGCGGAAGAGTTTACGGCTTTGGCGGTTTTTTCGTGTTTGCCATCCTTATTGCTGTCGTTAATAAGATCATGTCTAAAAAAAGAAAACCCAAGGCCGAATTCGGCTGTGAAGGCTGTCCTGCGGCCTCCACCTGCAACAAAACCGATTGCAACAAGGAGGTAGACGAATAATGAAAGAATTCATTGCAATTTTAGTGTCTGCCGTCCTTGTAAACAACTACGTACTTTCACAGACCCTCGGCATTTGCCCCTTCCTCGGTGTTTCGAAAAAGCTTAACCAGGCCGTCGGTATGGGCACTGCCGTAACCGTTGTGCTTGTGCTTGCAACCATGGTTACCTGGCCGATCTATAACTTCGTGTTGGCCGATTTCGGACTTGATTATCTCAAGACCATCATCTTTATTCTCGTTATAGCGGCGCTGGTTCAGCTTGTTGAGCTTTTCCTTAAAAAATCTATACCTGCGCTTCACAAATCTCTTGGTGTTTACCTTCCCCTTATTACTACAAACTGTATCGTTCTTGCGGTTTGTATCAATTCGCTGAAGGAAGCAAGTTTCGTACACGCCGTTTTCTATGCCCTTGCTTCGGGATTAGGCTTTCTGCTTGCGATGGTAATGTTTGCAGGTGTAAGAGAAAGAATTGCCGCAAGTAAGCCGCCTAAGGCTTTTGAGGGCACTCCCATCACCCTTGTTTCAGCCGCTATCGTTTCCCTTGCATTCCTTGGATTCGACGGTCTTTTCAAATAATATAAAGGAGTTGACAATATGCCGGAACTTACCCCTATTCTTACCGCGACTTTAGTCGTAAGCGCCATCGGTTTATTTTGTGCCGTAATGCTTGTCATCGCCTCTAAGCTCTTTCATGTACAGGTTGACGAAAGAAGTGAAAAGATCCGCGAGTGTCTGCCCGGAGCCAACTGTGGCGCCTGCGGCTATGCAGGCTGTGACGGATATGCTAAAGCGCTTGCCGATGAGACCGAGAAAAACACCGCTCTATGTACGCCCGGTGCAGCAAAGGTAGCCTCCGATATAGCAGATATTTTAGGGATTGCTCCCGCTGAGGTTACGAGAAAGGTCGCCCTTGTTCATTGTAACGGATCGTGTGACCATACCGAGAAAAAAGCAACCTTTATGGGCGCTCAGAGCTGTGCCGCCGCCAAGCTTCTTTACGGCGGAGACGGAAAATGCATTTATGGCTGTCTCGGTTTCGGAGACTGCGTTACCGTATGTGAATATGACGCGATCCATATTGATGGCGGTATTGCCAAGGTCGATATAAATTCATGTACTGCCTGCAGCAGATGCGTAAAGGTCTGTCCCAACGGTATTATTGAGATCGTTCCTGCCGATAATCCGGTTTCGGTTAAATGCAGTAACATCGAAAAAGGTGCTGTAGCACGCAAAAACTGTAACGTTGCCTGCATCGGATGTATGAAATGTGAAAAAATATGTCCCACGAATGCGATAACGGTTGAAGACAATCTCGCTCGTATAAACTATGTCAGATGTATCGCCTGCGGTGAATGTGCCGAGGCCTGTCCTACCGATGCAATAAAGATAAGAAAGCAGTAATAAAAAATAAATCCTGCGGTTGTCCGCAGGATTTATTTAAGGTAAAGATATGATTTCCTTTTTCAGAAAACACAAATTTGATCTTATACTTGTCGGATCGCTTTGCACGATCGTGTTAGCTGTGTTTTTAATATTTGAACTTACGAAAACAAAAGGCGGTTATGTTTCGGTTGCTATTGACGGTGAAAAAATCGCTATCTATCCGCTCAGCGAAGACGGAGAATACAAACTCGGAAATGGCGATAGCGATAATTATAACCTGCTCGTTATCAAAAACGGTTCAGCGTGCATCTCTGAGGCGTCCTGCCCGGATAAGCTATGTGTAAACCAGGGTAAGATCTCTTTTAATAACGAGCAACTTGTTTGCCTGCCTAATAAAACGGTCGTTTCCATAATTTCTGAAAACGAGCCTGTGAGCGATTTTTAATTTCGGAGTATTATAATGTTATCAACTCATAATAAGCGCTACAGCGCAGGAAACATAGCGGTTTTAGGTCTTTTTTGTGCCTTGGCAATGATTATGTCCTATCTTGAACAATTTATACCGACACCGCACCCTGCTATTAAAATAGGCCTGCCGAACATAATTATCGTTTTTATACTTTATCGCGCCGGAATTCCCGAGGCAATATCTGTTTCTCTGATTCGGGTTTTGCTTACCTCGTTGCTTTTCGGCACCCTCGGTTCTTCCCTGCCCTACAGTCTTGCAGGAGCTTTTTTAAGTCTTGCTTTGATGATACTTTTAAAATCTTTAAAAGTGTTCTCAACTTTAACCGTGAGCATTGTAGGGAGCGTGTCGCACATAATCGGACAGATAATCGTGGCCTGCATAATTCTTGGCTCTTCAAAAATAGCCTACCTTATACCGGCGTTATCTGTAACGGCATTAGTTTCGGGTGCTCTCGTCGGCATTACTGGAAACCTGCTTATCAAACGAGTAACAAAACTATAAAAAACCGACTGCATATTTGCAGTCGGTTTTTATTATAAAGCGAGGATCATATTCGCAAAAGCAAAGTATATCAGCAGAGAAATAGTGTCGACAAGGGTCGTTATAAAAGGACTTGCCATTACCGTGGGGTCAAGACCTATCTTCTTGGCGCCGATAGGAAGTAAGCACCCGACTATCTTCGCAAACATAACCGTAGTTAATATCGTCAGGGAAACGACGAATGCGATAGTGTTTGAGATTCCGCTGCCAAGAAGCAGATTATCTAAAAGTAATATTTTGAAATAGTTAGCAACTGCGAGAACAACTCCGCAAAGTATGGATACCCTGAATTCCTTAAAAAAGACCTTTAAAGAATCTCTGAATTCAATATCTCCGAGTGAAAGACCACGTATAACAGTTACGGAAGACTGACTTCCGGAATTACCACCTGTATTCATAATCATCGGTATAAAGGCGATGAGTGCAGTTTCTACTGCAAGCGCATTTTCAAACGATGAGATTATCCACCCGGTGAATGTAGCTGAAAGCATCAGAAAAAGCAACCATGGAATACGTGAAATAAAGGTAGAAAACACACCGGTCTTGAGGTAGGTCTTATCCGATGGCATAATAGCTGCCATCTTCTCGATGTCCTCGGTAGCCTCTTCCTGAATAACGTCAATTGCGTCGTCGACCGTAATAATACCTACAAGACGACCTTCACCATCAACAACCGGAAGCGCCAGAAAATCGTATTTATCGAACATCTGAACGACCGTTTCCTTATCATCAGTAGTGTAGGCGAAAATAACGTTTTCATCCATTATTTCTTCGATGGTTTCATCGGGAGAAGCCAGCATAAGTTCTTTTGCGGTTACAACTCCTATAAGTTTTCTTCCGATGTCGGTAACGTATGCTGTATAGATGGTCTCTTTATCCGGTCCGGTGTCCTTAATGTGTTTAAAGGCGTCGGCTACTGTGATATGCTTTTTCAGATCGACATATTCTGTAGTGATCAGACTTCCTGCACTGTCATCGGGGTAGGCCAGTATCTGATTGATCTCTTTTCTTGTTTGCGGATCAGCCTGCGCAATTATTCTTTTAGCAACAGATGCCGGCATCTCTTCAATGATTTCAACCGTTTCATCAACGAAAAGCTCCGAAACCACATCTCTAAGCTCTTTATCACTGAAGGCAGAGATAAGATGCTTCTGCATATCGGAATCCATCTCAACGAAGGTTTCTGCGGCTAATTCCTTAGGCAGAATTCTGAATATAAGAAGAAGCTCGTTTTTGGGTATGGCATCAAGATATTCAACAAGATCGGCCGGGTTTGTTTCGGACAAAATTGCTTTGATTTCTGTGAATTTGCGGTCCTTAAGCAACTGAAGAATCTTTTCCTCCATGCCACTGCCTCCTCTTTAGAATTCTTTCTAAAGATTATACATCAGTTCTCACATTATGTCAACCAATTTGATCGGTGCAAATGTTTAAAAGATGTGCAATTGAGGGAATTACCTCTCCCTGCTGGCTTGATGTAGGCGACATTAATGCGCCGGTTGCACAAAACAAGATATTATTCATACTTCCAATTCTCATTTCAGGAAGTATATGAGAACATAGCACGCTTGCAGAGCACCCACAACCCGATCCGCCAGAATGAACATCTTGTTTTTCTCTATCAAAAATCATGTTACCGCAGTCCTTGTGTTTTCCGCGCAGATAAACGCCTTTCTCAGCAAGAAGCTTATAAAGAAGCTCGCTTCCGACACAGCCAAGATCTCCTGTATAGATCATATCATAGTCTTCCGGCGATGTGTCTGTGTCGCACAGGTGTGAATATATTGTGTCTGCAGCTGCAGGAGCCATTGCGGCTCCCATATTATTTGCGTCAGTTACACCAAGTTCTACTATCTTTCCGACCGTAAAGCTCTTTATAAGGATTTTTGCATCTTTTGACACAACTGCCGCACCCGAACCGGTAACAGTCCATTGTGCTGTAGGAGGACGCACGCCACCGTATTCAAGCGGGAAGCGATACTGTCTCTCAGCCGAACAAAAATGCGACGAGGTAACAGCGACTGCTTTGCTTAAGCAGCCTGCATCAACAAACGTAGCCGAACAAATAAGTCCGAGTGCCATAGTGGAACACGCACCGTAGAGTCCCACAAAAGGAAGACCGAATTCCATAAGGCCAAACGAGCTTGCTATGCACTGATTTAAAAGATCGCCTGCAAAAATAGCGTCGGGTTTACGCGCATCGCACGGAAGTTTGGAGAGTGCCAGCTTTACTGCTGTTTTCTGGAGTATGCTTTCGGCCTTTTCCCAGGAATCCTGGCCGATCATTGAGTCGCTGAAGCATTTATCAAAAGCCTTACCCAAAGGACCCTCTGCTTCCTTCGGACCCACGACGCCGGCTGAAGATACTATTCCCGTACTGTTTTCGAGTCCTACAGTTCTGCTGCCTATTCTTCTCATGATACATCTCCCGATCTAAAGCATACTCATTATCCAATAAACGAGTCCGTAAACGAAGCTCGCAGCAGTACCGTACACTATGACGGGGCCTGCAATCGTAAACATTTTTACGCCGACTCCGAGTATAAAACCTTCCGATTTGAATTCTATTGCGGGTGAAACTACAGAATTTGCAAATCCGGTGATAGGTACAAGGGTGCCGGCACCTGCGTGTTTAGCTATCTTCTCAAAAACTCTAAGGCCTGTGAGCAATGCCGCAGTAAAAATCAATATGACCGTAACAAACATACCGGTAACATTGTAACTGAATCCCATGTGTAAAAACAGTTCCCTGAGAAGTTGGCCGATAAGACAAATCGTGCCTCCGATAATAAAGGCAAAAAGAAAATTCTTTCCCATTTTACTTGGGGGTGACTGCTTATCTACAAGTGATAAATATGATTTTCTGTCCATAAATACTCCCCTTTCACAGTTATATTTTGTAATGTCATAAAATATATTCACACACAGCAGCGTTTTCTTAATACATTTAAAAATTATTTAAAAACTTTATTGACATAAAATAATTTGTGTGTTATAATTATTGGGTCGCATTCGGAGGGATATCGAAGTGGTCATAACGAGGCGGTCTTGAAAACCGTTTGGGGGCAACCCCACA
>CAZRHF010000112.1:0-7265 GCA_964599835.1 uncultured Eubacteriales bacterium
TAAAAAATGATGATAAACACTTTTTTAGTGTCTACCATCATTTTATCATTTCACCCCGCGGGGATGTTTTTCATTTTAGTGCTTTCGGGATCAAAACCGTAAAAGAGGTTGTATCGTTTTGAGATTCAACCGATATTTCTCCCTTGTGAAGTTCAATAATTCGTTTAACTACCGCAAGGCCTACGCCGTTACCCTCGCCGCTGTGAGATTCGTCTGCCTGGTAGAATTTTCCGAATATCTTTCCGATATGCTCGGGAGGTATCTCGCTTCCGCTGTTCGTTATTTTGACCGAGATCTTATCGTCACTTTCGGTTATCTGTATTTCAACCTTTCCGCCTTCAGGGGAAAACTTTATGGCGTTATCAAGCAGGTTTATCCATACCTGTTTTAAAAGCTCCTCGTCGGCCGAAATATTCACCTCTCCGAATTCCAGCGAAAAATCAGTGTTTTTCTTGGTCCACTTGTTTTCAAGTATCAGCAGGCAGGAACGTATCTGCTCCGAAAGGTTATAGCCCGTGATCTCGGTTAAGATGCTCTGATTTTCAACCTTCGTAAGACTTAAAACGTTATTTGCCATACTGGCAAGCCGTAAGGATTCCTCCTCTATTATGGCGAGATATTCAGCCTTCTGCTCTTCGGAAAGATTTCCGCGGCGAAGAAGCTTTGCAAAGCCGGCTATGGAGACTATCGGGGTCTTGAATTCGTGAGAAAAGTTGTTTACGAAATCGGAACGGAGCATTTCGGTACCCTCAAGCTCCTCCGCCATCTTGTTAAAGCTGTCGCACATCTCCTTAAAGGCAGGATGTGCCCCAAGCGGTCTTCCGAATTTCAGCCGTGCCTTAAAATCGCCGTTTGCAAGTCGGTTCAGTTGATTGATTATCTTGTTGAAGGGTTTAAGAGGGTATTTAATAGTAAGAAAGGTAAGCGCAAAGCCTATAACGATACTCGCGATCGAAAGATATACCAGCATTGGCGTAAGGTCAATGTTGATAGGGGTCAGAAGGTCGCCCAGACCCAACCAACCGAGATAGGAAAAAAGGTACGCCGTGGCGATCGTAACCCCCATGGAAATAACGAGGATCGCAAAGATTATTACAGAAAAGGTAAGGGTGAGTGAAAATCGGCTTTGCCCCTCGGCCTTTCTTTTTTTCTGCTTTTTCATATATGCTTTACCGCCTTGTATCCGAGGCCTCTGACCGATTCAATGGTGAATTCCTCGTAGCCCTCAAACCTTTTTCTGAGCCTGCCTATATGTACGGTAACCGTTTCCCAGCCGGTAACGCTGTCAGCGCCCCATATTTCATCCATAAGCTGAATACGGGTAAAAATCTTACCGGGGTAGGAAAGGAGCTTGTAAAGAAGGAGAAATTCTTTTTGGGGAAGCTCCTGAACCATGCTTCCCTTGCTGACTGTCAGGGAGTCGTAATCAAGTACAAGCTCGCCTATAACGATCTTGCGGTCGCTGGCGATCTTTGCCCTTCGAAGGAGAGCCTTTATACGGAGAAGCATCTCTACCTCGTCTATAGGCTTGGTCATATAGTCGTCGGTACCGACCAAAAATCCTTTCTGCTTATCGGCAGGAAGCTGTTTGGCCGATATCATAAGTATGGGCAGATTATCGTCGGCCTCCCTCAGAGACTTCGTAAATTCATACCCGTCCATATTAGGCATCATTATATCGACGATAACAAGGTCGATATGCTCACGGTCGGTTACCTGTAAAGCGTCAACACCGTCATTTGCGGTAAGAACGGTGTATTTTTCAGCCTCTAAAACCGCCTTTAAAAGCAGCCGTGTGTTTTTATCGTCGTCAACAACCAGTATCTTAAACATAGCGGATATTACTTAAAGCTTTCTTCAAAATCAGCAAGCTTGTCCGAAAAGCTGAAGGTGATCTCGGCAGAGTAGCTTTGGTCGGCCTCAAGATAGGGCAGTACGCCGTTTTCTCTCATCTTGGTACGGGGCGAGGGGTAGCAGTTTCCGGGTTCTATACCAAGCACGTAATCCCGTCTTCCCATCATTTTCCATTCGGTGAGGCAGGGGAGTGCCTTCTTATCGTAGGAGAAGGTAACGCCGATATCTGAGTCAGGACTGAAGATTCCGGCGTGAGCCATTCCGTCAGAGAACACCTTGGGATCAAAGAAATAACAACGCTCAACAAAGCCCTGCTGAGGCTTTTCCATAACAAGAGCGGTGTCTATGTATTTATTTGCTTCTTCGCTGTGTGCCCACATTTTATCGTTGGGGAAGCGGACGACGCTGTTTTCGTTAAGCAGAGGATAACCCATATTGCAGTGATAAAGAATAAGGAATTCGGCTTCCTTTTCGCCCTCGTTTGTAACAGTATCGCTTAACGTGATCTTGTTCTCGGTGTAGGAAAGGGTGTAGGTTCTGTTCAAGACCATTCTGCGTCCGAAAAGTACGCAGTCACGAACGGTAGCCTTTATAATAAGCGCCTCGTCGGTCTCCTCAAGGCTGTAGCCCTCTGCCGGAGCGTTACCTATTCTGCCGTGCTGAGGAACGTATTCGCCGTTATCTACGCTGGCTCCGCCTGCGCCCTCAAAGCCGACCGTGGTAATAAAACCGGCGGTAAAGTTTCTGAGGAAGCCTGCGTCGTCGGCATCGTAGTAGGAGGGATGAACGTTGCCGGCAGGTGTCATATAACCCATATTCTTTCCGTTATATGTAACGCGGTAAAGATCAGCGCAACGGTCGAGAGCGATCCAGACTTCAAGGCCGATGCCGTTCCGCGCGTATATAAATTTCATTCCCTGACCCTTTCCGTTCTGAAGAATATATTCCTCAGCGCCGCGGGTCTGTAAGGGGTGTCCAACGTAATATTTCATAAATTTCGCTCCTTTAAAATGCTTTACTTCGAGTTTACAACAAAATCCGCCGTATGTCAAATAAAACAAAGCTAATATGATATTATAAGAAAAAAGTTTACAAAACTGTACCAATAAAGTATATTTGTACATTGAAAAAAAGTGAAATTGGTGGTATTATATTGAATTGATCAGAGGTGATTTTGTATGAAAACTAACACAAAGGGTATTACCGTCGCCGGAAATATCATTGTTGATATCGTTAAGACCGTTGACTGTTATCCTCAGGTGGGAATGCTGGCCAACGTCAGTTCTGTATCGAGAGCGGTAGGCGGCTGCGTTTCCAACACCGGCATCGATATTAAAAAGATCGACCCCTCTCTTCCCGTATCTGCGGTAGGCAAGGTGGGAAAGGACGACGCGGCAGACTTCCTGATGGCTCAGTTTGACAAATACGGTCTGGAGCATTCGGGCGTCACGGTCAGCGAAACACAGCCCACCAGCTTCAGCGATGTTATGAGTCAGCCCTCGGGTGAACGAACCTTCTTCCACGCAAGAGGCTCCAATGCCGAGTTTTCTCCCGCCGATATCGATATCGAGGGCCTTTCCTGTGATATCTTCCACATCGGCTACATACTTTTACTCGACGCAATGGATGCTGCCGACAGCGAGTACGGTACCGTTATGGCAAGGCTTCTCGCCGAGGTGCAGAAAAAAGGCATTAAAACCTCCATTGACGTCGTAAGCGACAGCTGTTCCGACTATAAGGCGAAAATTTTGCCCTCCCTTAAATACAGCAACTACGCCATTATGAACGAGCTCGAAAGCACTATGCTCTCCGATTTAGAGCCTTATGATAAAGACGGCCGCATAATTGCCGAAAACATAAGGAAGACGATGGAGCTTATGGCAGAAGCAGGAGTAAAGGAAAAAATTATAATCCACTGCAAGGATGCGGGCTTCAGCTACGACGTTGCAACCAAAAAATTTACCTGTGTGCCCTCTCTTAACATTCCGAAAGCCGAAATCAAGGGCAGTGTGGGTGCGGGCGATGCCTTCTGCGCAGGAGCCCTTTACGGAATTTATAACGGTATGGAGGATGAAGAGATTCTTAAATTTGCTTCAGCCTCTGCCGCCTGCAATCTCTTTGCCGAAAATTCAATAGACGGTCTCAGAGAGAAAGCAGAAATAGAAAAAATCGCCGAAATATACGGCAGAAAAGAGTTAGAACTATGTTAGTAACCTTAAACGACGTCCTCAAAAAAGCACAGGCTGAGCATTACGGTGTAGGCCTCTTCAACACCACCGACACCGATATGGCTCAGGCCGTGATCGAAGCCGCCGAAGAAATGCGTTCTCCCGTTGTTATCGGAACCGCTGAGGTTCTCCTTTACGCAGGCGAGCTTAAGCTTATCGTTCCTTCTATCAGAGCCCTTGCAGAGCGTGCAAGCGTTCCCGTCGTTCTACATTATGACCACGGTCTCACATTCGACCGCTGTATCGAAGCCTTAAAGCTGGGCTTTACCAGCGTTATGTTCGACGGCTCGGCAGGGGATAGCGATAAAAATATCGAAGCTACCGCCGAAATGGTTAAGATCGCCCATTCCTTCGGAGCATCCGTTGAAGGTGAGATCGGTCACGTAGGACAGGCCGATACCAACGACGGGCTTATCACCGATATGTACACCACCCCCGAAGAAGCGGTTGATTTCGTTAAAGCTACCGGTGTAGACGCCCTTGCAGTTGCCATCGGTACTGCCCACGGCGCCTATAAGACCAAGCCCTGCCTCGATATCGAAAGACTTAAGGCCATCCGTGCCGCTACCGATACTCCGCTGGTGCTTCACGGCGGCTCGGGTCTTTCTGACGACGACTTCAGGAATACCATTGCCGCAGGTATCGCCAAGGTCAATATCTTTACCGACCTATGCGTTGCAGGTAACGAGGGAATGAAGAAGGGTCTTGCCGAAAATATGGCCTACCTCGACATCCGCAATCTCAAGGTCGAGGAAATGAAAAAGGCCGTTATTGCCAAAATGCAGCTCTTCGGCTCACAGAACAAGGCATAAAAAAGAAAAAACGGCTAACTTGTAGCCGTTCAGGTTTTCTTTGCGAATTTATCGGGATATGATACCGATTCTTCATATTGTTTCGGTGTCATTCCCGTTTCCCGCTTGAATACCCTGCAAAAATAGTGTGGGTTGTCAAAGCAAAGAAAATCGGATATTTGAGAAATGGTATACATTTCTTTTCGGATAAGATATTTAGCTTCGCTTATTTTCAGGTCGGAAAAATATCGGGTTATGCTCTTGCCGCAGTTTGCTTTAAACACGGTGGAGATGTAAGTGCGGCTGAAGCCGAGCTCCTTGGATATATTATCTATCCTAACCTTTCCGTAAACGTTGTTGGTGAGGATCTCAATTATCTGGGTGGTAAGCTTGTCGTAGACCTTGTTCTGCTCTCCCTTTATTTTTGGCAGGGTGGAGGACCTTATAAGCTTAATCAGAAGCATTTCGAGGTTAAGCTTAATAAGCTGTTCGCTTCCTATAAGGCCGTCGGCTCTCTTTATAAGCTCGGTCTCATAAGGACTGTCATCGGCAAGAAAATAAGCCTCCTGCCCGTCGGATATCATTTCGGAAATGTATTTCCGAAGGGGAGTAGGAACGCTCATCCTCTTATCCTCAAAGAAGCTCATATCCTCCGAAGGACAGTAGAAGGTGATTATAAACACTGTCGGCGGGTCTTCCGGGTCGGAAGCAATGGCGTGAAGCTTGTTGGGCTGATGAAAAACTATTTCACCCTTCGAAAGGTCAAAGCTTTCTTCGCCCGCTGTGAT
Organism: uncultured Eubacteriales bacterium; assembly: GCA_964599835.1. Lineage (GTDB taxonomy): Bacteria > Bacillota > Clostridia > Oscillospirales > Acutalibacteraceae > SFWF01. The sequence continues at coordinate 5,662 of CAZRHF010000112.1, forward strand.
TTTTGCCCTGCCTCTGTCGATGTAGACCAGTTCCCAATAGTTATGGGTTTCTCCGGGAAAGGAGAAGTCCGATTTAAATTCAAAATAATGTATTGACATTATTTGCTTTACGTTAATTATCAGATTGACTGAGTTTTTTCCGTAGCGTGGCTCCAAAAATGCCGCCTCCTTTACAAAAGTGTACGAAAAAGTATATTTGTGACTTAAAGAACCGTCGTCGAAATGTTAACATAAAATTGGAATAATGTCAATATATTCAGGAGGTTTTTTATGAACGTATTAGCAATTTCATGTCATCCCGACGATATGGAGATCTGTTGCGGAGGGACCCTTCTTCGCTGTAAGGAGAGAGGCGACAACGTTACCGTATGCCACGTTGCCAACGGCAATATGGGTCACGTTGTTATCGAAGCAGACGAGCTCCGTGAGATCAGAATCGGCGAAGCCAAGCGCTCGGGCGAGTCGGTAGGCTTCAAGGTAGTTACCTGCGACGTAGGCGATCTGCTCGTTAACTCTGCCGATAAGGCTCAACACGATAAGCTCGTCGAGATCATCCGTGCCGCAAATCCGGACTTCATCATCACTCAGGCTCCCGACGACTATATGGGCGACCACGTAGAGACTTCCAAGCTTGTTTTCAAGGCTGCGTTTGCCGCTACCGTTCCCCACTATGAGCCCCAGCTCGGTGAAGCCTGTAGAGTGGTTCCCATCTACTATATGGATAATTCCTGCCTCCTCGGTTGTGAGCCTACCGAATACGTAGATATTTCCGAACAGATGGAAACCAAGCTCGATATGCTCGCAAATCACGAAAGTCAGCTGGTTTGGCTCAGAGACCACGACGACGTCGACATTCTCGAAAACACCCGCGCAATGTCCCGCATCCGCGGACTCCAGTGCGGCGTAAAGTATGCCGAGGGCTTCCGTCAGTGTATGACCGACCACCGTGTTGTTACCAAGCGTATGCTTCCCTAAAAATATAAAAGGAGATAATTGTTATGGATTTTAATTCTACTGTTAAAGGCTCAGCTCTTGAAGGCTTCTATCCCGCGGGATGGGACTTCGAAAAGATCGACGCCTGCATCGACGCACCCGAAACCGTTTGCGACCGTCAGGCACATTGGAACGAGGGCTTTACCCCCGTTATGTGTGACTCTCTCGGCGAGTTCGAGACCTATATGGGTCACGAGATCGCTATGCAGATCAAGCTCGCTAAGGAACGCGGCGAAAAGATCGCCTTCATTCTCCCCGTAGGTCCTATGGGAATGTATAAGTGGGTGGTATACTTCCTTAAAGAGTGGAAGGTCTCCTGCGAGCACGTTTACACCTTCAATATGGACGAGTGGGCAGACGGTGACGGTAACACCCTTCCTGCCGACAACACCGGCTCCTTCAAGTACGCTATGGAGCAGGCCCTTTTCGGACCTCTCGGAGAGCTTACCGTTCCCGAAGCACAGCGCAACTTTGCCACTAAGGACAATCTTCCCACATATCCCGCCAAGATCGACGCCTTAAAGGCTGAGGGCGCAAAGCTTATCCTCGTTTACGGTATCGGACGTATGTGCCATATCGCCTTCTGGGAGCCCACCTTTGCCGCTGATTAT
>CAZRHF010000113.1:0-7244 GCA_964599835.1 uncultured Eubacteriales bacterium
ACTGGTGACCTCATCCTTACCAAGGATGTGCTCTACCACCTGAGCCATAGCAGCATATTTAGTTTCGCAACGAATTGTATTATATAGTATAGTTTAATTTTTGTCAAGACTTTTTTTAAAATATGAATATTTTTTTGTTTTGCGATAATAATAAGGTCAAAAGGAGTTGAGAAAATGATTGATAAAATCTGTTTATTGCTTGTTATCCTCGGGTCGATAAACTGGGGTCTCGTTGGAATTTTTCAGTTTGATCTCGTGGCCTGGCTCTTCGGAGGCAGCGGCGCTATCGTCAGCAGGATAATCTACTCGGTAATCGCTCTGGCAGGAATCTGGTGTATTTCCCTCCTCTTCAGAGACAACGGTCGGGCTCACGAATAGGCAATAGTATAAAAGGTGCAGAATATCTGCACCTTTTTGCTTTATTTTATAAAAAATTATGCCGAAAAGGTTGCGGATTACATACAAGTCTTACTGATAAGACAGTAAATTTCTTCCGCCGAGATCCCGTCACCTGCGGTGCCGCGCTTCGCGTTCGACAAGCTCAGGATGACCCGGCGAAGGCAAGTAACGTTCTTACATAATCCGCATCGCACGCTTCGCTACCCCAAGGGAAGGCTCACTGACAAGGGCAATTGTATATCCCATGGCGGAGACGACACCTGAAACCTGAAACCTGCTAATACTCAGTCGAGGGGATTATTTCGCCCTTTTCGATCTTAAAGGTGATGTCACCCGAGCGGTCGGTACGGTATATTTCTGCGCCTACCGATTCCAGGTTTAAAAGCACCTCCTGATGCGGGTGTCCGTACTGGTTAGAGGAGGAACAGGAAATAACTCCGTATTCGGGAGAGGCGGCCTTTATAAACTCCAATGAATTGGAGTTACGGCTTCCGTGGTGAGCGGCCTTATAGACGTCGCAGTTAAGGTTTATACCCTCGTCCATAAGCTTTTGTTCTATTTCCTCGCCCGCATCACCCGTAAGAAGAAACTTCTTGCCGTCACACTCGGCCATAAGCACCAAGGAACGGTCGTTGGAGTCGGTCTCGTCGGAATAGTGTCCGATGACGGTTATATCGAAATCACCGATATTTACCACCGTTCCGACCCTTGCTACCGAGACCTCGGCACCGCTGTTTTCGAGGGCATACTGAAAGTCGTCGAAATCACCCGCTTCCCTGTCCGAAAGCTCAGGCAGAAGGGCGTAGCTCGTATCAATTGCCTTAAGTATTTTGGGAGCGCCGCCGATATGGTCAAGATCGTAATGTGACACGATCACACAATCAAGGCGGTCGACATTATACGAACGAAGTGCATCTAAAAGCTCGCTTCCGAAGTCGCTTTTGTCGCCGAAATCCACAAGGGCGTTATAGCCGTTGCTTGAAATAAGTATGCTGTCGCCCTGACCCACGTCGATGAATCTTACGATATCCTCGTCGGTAGTCTCGGCTTTATCTCCGAATACTGCCCTGCCGATATCGTCCCAGCCGGGAATATAACGGCTGTCGGCAAAGGTTATAAGCGCAAGAATAAGGGCAAGGCAGGTAAGGCATACGGCAAGCAGACGAAGCAGGAGATTTTTCTTAGGGACTTCCAACTTATTCTTCTCCTGCCTTCTGTTCCATAAGCTGTTCCTTGGTTATAAGGACGGGACGGGGCTTAGCTCCCTCGTAGGGGCCTACTATTCCCCTTTCCTCCATCATATCGATAAGACGGGCGGCTCTTGCGTAGCCCAGCTTTAAACGGCGCTGAAGCATAGATGTAGAAGCCTGGCCGTTTTCCACAACGAATTCGATAGCGGCGGAAAGCATAGGATCCTCGGCCTCGATGTCGTCTCCGCCCGAGGAAGCAGGCTCCTTACCCTTCTTGTCCATAGTGGCTCTGGTTTCGATATCCTCCATTATGGAATCGTCATACTCGCTGGTGTGACGTCCCTTAACGAAGTTAACTACAGACTCGACCTCCTCGTCACTTACGAAACAGCCCTGAATTCGTGCAGGCTTATTTGCGCCGTAGGGGGCAAAGAGCATATCACCCCTACCCAAAAGCTTTTCGGCTCCTGCAGAGTCGAGAATCGTACGGGAGTCGATCTGAGAGGAAACGGCAAAGGCGATACGGGAAGGAATATTCGCCTTGATAACGCCCGTAACAACATCGACCGAGGGACGCTGGGTCGCAATTATGAGGTGCATACCTGCGGCACGGGCTTTTGCGGCAATACGGTTGATGGAATCTTCGACCTCCTTGGGCGCGGTCATCATAAGGTCGGCAAGCTCATCGACGATGATTACTATACGGGGAAGCTTTTTCATTTCGGGGTCGGCCTCGGCAACGCGGTTATAGCCTTCAAGGTCGCGGACGTTAGATGCGGCAAACATCATATAACGCTTTTCCATTTCCGAAACTGCCCAACTGAGGGTTGCGGCGGCCTTACGGGGCTCGGTAACAACAGGGAGAAGAAGATGCGGTATTCCGTTATAGATACCGAGCTCGACCACCTTGGGGTCAACCATTATAAGCTTGACCTCGTCGGGACGGGCCTTGTAAAGAATACTCATAATAATAGAGTTGATACATACCGATTTACCCGAGCCTGTGGCACCTGCAATAAGTCCGTGGGGCATTTTGGAGATATCGCCCACGATAGCATTACCTCCGATATCCTTACCGAGGGCAATGGTAAGCTTGCTCTTAGAGCCGGTAAAGGAAAGGGATTCAAGCATTTCGCGGATATGTACTACGTTGCTGGCCTTGTTCGGTACCTCGATTCCTACCGCCGCCTTGTTGGGAATGGGGGCTTCGATTCGTACCCCTGCGGTAGCGAGATTAAGTGCGATATCGTCGGCAAGACCCGTAATTTTGCTTATCTTAACGCCGGCACTGGGCTGAAGCTCGTAGCGGGTGACGGTAGGTCCGCGGGATATATCAACTATCCTGGTCTCTACGCCGAAGCTCTTAAGGGCGCCTACAAGACGGTTAGCGGTGTTTTCAAGCTCTGCCTGTTCTGCGGCGGCAGACTTTGAGGCTCCGCTTTTCAGAAGATCCAGAGGCGGGAATTTATACTCTACCCTTTCCATGGGAATGGTTTCGGTCTCCTTTGCCACCTCGTTTATCTCTTCGGTAGTGATGGGGGTGGTATCTACCTCGGTCTCCTCTTCCTCACCTTCGGTGGGGACTGTGCCAACCGTTTCTTCCTCGGCGGCGGTAAGAGCTTCCTCTACCGAGATAGAGATCTGCTCGGTCTCCTCCTCGACGGTTTCATCCTCGGGGATATCGATTCCCTTATAGGCGCTTATGACCTTGCGCTGTTTATCGGAAATACCCGAAGGAATGGGTGCGGGCTCGCCCGGCTCGTCGAGAGAAATATCGATCTCTTCCTTTCTTCTGCGGCGCTCCTCCTCTACCGCCTCTCTGTGTCCGCGGTAGCCCTCGCGCACGGTTTCTACCGGCTTCGAAAGCTGACGCAGAAGCTTTATAAGGGGGGTGGAGGTAACGAGCATAAGGAAGACAAATATCAAAAGGAATACGGTAACTATAGCTCCTGCCTGACCGAAGGCGTAATAGATGGGCTGAGAAATAAGGCCGCCTATCCAGCCGCCGCTTTTAAGCAGGATTCCGCTTGCATACACGTTTCCGAGATGAGCCGACAAAGCCTCACCGAAGCTATCTGCCTTGGGGTGGGCACAGAAAACATCGACAGCGGCGCAGATAAGCACCATAAGGCCCCCTATTTCGGCAAAACGGACGGCAATGCTGTCCTTAAGCTTATCCATTGCATAGGTAACCGCCAGGGCCACCACGAAAAAGGGAAAAACAAAGGCCATTACGCCGAAAAACCCGAAGAAAAAGTTATGCATTCCCCGCCATACGTTCTCACCGGGGATAAAGGTTACCGCAAGGATAAAAAGCGACGCTGCAAAAAGAAGCAGAGAAATTATCTGCTTATAATTGGTCGCGGGTCTGCTTGCAGTTTTGGTTGAGCGTTTTCTTGTTGCTGAGCCTTTTTTAGCCGCCATTATGTACTCTCCTTATATCTTCCCCGACACCGTCAGTCGGTGTCGGGGATGTTATCTATCATTTCGTAAAGGGTCTTTACCGCATCACTGAGGCCGCCGATACTGTCGATAAGGCCGACCTCCACCGCTTTTTCTCCGTCGAGGATCGAGCCGACATCATTTACCATTTCCCCTACGTTCATCATAAGGGAGGAAAATTTTTCGCGGGAGATGCCTGAATTTTTGGTTACAAAGGTTATTATTCTGTCCTGTATCTTTTCGAAATGCCGAAGCATCTGAGGAACACCGAGCACCAGCCCCGTCATACGGACGGGATGCACCGTCATAGTAGCCGAGGGAACGATAAAAGAGCGTTTGGCCGCAACGCTCAGGGGAATTCCGATGGAATGTGCGCCGCCCAGCACCAAAGAGACCGTCGGCTTTTTCATACCCGAAATAAGCTCTGCTATTGCCAGGCCTGCCTCCACGTCACCGCCTACGGTATTAAGCAGGATAAGCAGACCCTGTACATCCTTGTCTTCCTCTATCGCCACAAGCTGAGGTATAATATGCTCGTACTTGGTGGTTTTATTCTGTGAGGAGGAGATGACGTGGCCCTCTATCTCCCCTATAACGGTAAGGCACTGTATAATGTGCTTGCCGTCGGACGCGGTTATCGATGCCGATTCCTTTATCTGATCGAAAAGGGTGTTTTCGCCGTTCTCATCGCCTGCGGCAGACAGGTTTAAAGAATATTTATTATCAGTATTCATAATTTTACCTCCGATAAATCTATTATTCGAAGAAAAAATTATAAAATACATAATTTATTATACTATTTATTTTAAAACAATGCAACAAAAAAGTGTGTGATCCAAAGGGATCACACAGCTTTGATCTTTTTGCGCCATTTTCCGAAACGGTAGAGGATAATCCCCACCGCCGCGTCAAACAACCAGGACATTACCCAGCCTGCGTAATATCCGTAGATACCGAAGGAGCCTATAAGCAACATACTTACGACCACTCTTGCGGCCGATCCTGCTACGGTGGAGATAAGAAGCGCCTTAAAGTAGGCGACCCCTCTGAAGAAATGGTGAAGCAGGTTGGCGATTATATTAAGCATAATAAAGGGCAGGCAATATTGCAGGAAGGCTACGGTATAACCGACCGATAACGGGTCGGCATCGGCAGGATAAAACACCGAGGTAACGGCAGGAGCGAAGAATATACAGGCGAGGATCACGGGTACGGCGTAGATGATATTCTGGATAAATCCCACCTTAAGTCCCTTTTTGAGCAGGTGGTATTTACCTCCGCCGAAGGCCTGGGCGGTATAGCTGCCGAGGGTCTTTGCGGCATTCTGATAAATGGCGGCGGTAACGTCGTATATACGAAGGGTCACGGCATAGCCTGCAGAGGCGGCGCTGCCCAGCATATTTACCATCGGAGACAGCAGAAGCGAAGAAAGGTACATAACCGACTGCTGACACATCGTGGCGACCGAAAAGCGGGTCGTTTCTTTTATTACACCCAAAGAGAAGGGGGTCCTCAGACGGTTTACACCAAGCTTTTTGAATATTCCGAAGTATTTAACTATATAACAGAGGCTCACAACCGCCGACGAAGCAACGTTGCCAAGTGCCAGGGCTTCAACACCCATATTTAAGGAGATTACCGAAACCACGCTTATTAAAATATTGAGTATCGAAGAGATTATCGACATTAAAAGGGGGAAAGCACTGTCTCCCACGGCGTTGCAGATGAATATTCCGAAGCTGGTAAACAGCACCGCAACACGACCTGCCATAGTAATCATATAGTAGGCGTTGCACTCCCCTATTATTGCGGGATCGATCTGCAGAATAAAGTATATTCCGTCCTTAAAAATTATGAGAATGAGGGACAGGGCGGCGATTATAAGGCAGATCATTTTAAGATTATTCACGATAACGCTTTTCAGGCGATCTTTTTCACCGGCACCGAAAAGCTGTGCCACGAATATGCCGAGACCGTTTCCGTAGCCCCAGAAGATGGAATTAACAAAGGTTTCCAAAGGCGATATGGCGCCTATCGCACCCAGAGCCTCGTCGCCGATAAGCTGACCCGCCACCACGGTGTTTATTATAGAATATCCCTGATTTAAAACTCCCGCAAGGACCATTGGGAGTGAAAAAAGGAAAAATGATTTATAAATATTGCCGCTCGTAAGATTTTTCATACTCTTCCCCTTGACATCCTTAAAACTAACATTTACAATTATATAAAATTATTAAAATTTATCAATACAGGTTAGTTTTATTGAAGATTTCTCAAAATTTCTCATAAGGTGACTTTATGGCAAAGAAGCGAACAGATATTATTTTAGATATACTCAAAGACAAGGGCTACGTCACGGTAAAGTATCTTTGTGACGAGCTTCATTACAGCACCGCCACCATAAACCGCGATCTTAATCTTCTGCAGAGTCAGCGGCTGGTAGAGAGGCATTACGGTGGGGTTGAGCTGCTTGAAAAGCGGGGCACTCCCCTTATATTCCGCTATCATAAGATGCGTCCGGTCAAAAACGTATTGGGAAGGAAGGCGGCCGAGCTTATAAAGGACGGTATGACGGTATTTATCGACGGCTCCACCACGGCTCAGAGCATCGCCAAGCATTTGACCCAGCTTAAAGATATTAAGGTCATAACCCATAATATGAACCTTGTATCCTATTTGAGTGATGCAGGTATAGAGTGTATTTGTCTCGGCGGAAGGGTGATCGATCCGCCCTACGTTTTAGGTGGATGCGACGCGGAGGCACAGGCAAAAAGCTATCACGCCGACATTATGTTTTTCTCCACCGGAGGTGTTTCGGAGGAAGGCAGGATATACGACAGCGAGCTCACCTTCGTGCTTCACAGAATAATGGCCGAAAACTCCGACAAAAAGGTATTTCTCGTGGACCATAAAAAGGTCGGAGTAAAGACGGCAAGGGTATTTTCGGAGGTTTCGGATATGGAGTGTATTATTTCGGACTACGATTTTTCCGACAAGGTTAAGAGTGCGGCCGAAAACACCGAGTTTATTTTAGTTGAAACACCAAAGACGCAGGAATGAAGGCGACCTTCGGTCGAGGGAAAAGGGAAAAGATGCGAGGTGTCTCCGACGGATTTATATAAACACCTCATCCGCCAAGCGACCTTAAGGTCGCAATTAAATCCCTGTTGGGATGAAATCACTGCGTGATGAAATCCGCTGCGGCGGATGAAA
>CAZRHF010000114.1:0-7237 GCA_964599835.1 uncultured Eubacteriales bacterium
AGACCAATGTCGCGAAGCGACAAAAGGGGGCCGTCTCCGGCTGGAGGAACCGAGCGCCGCAGTGCAAGACCTTGCTCCTCCCGTTATTATTTGCAGAAAATGTATTGATTGTTGTAGGGGTCGGTGTCCTCAACGACCCGAGGTGGCTAATGTTTTGAGAACAGAAATGTTTCTATTATAAAAATCTCTTATTTGTTTCGGGAGGAGCAAGGTCTCGCACTGTCCACTAACCACTGTCCACTGCTTACTATTTCCTCTTGCTTTTTGGGGGGCTATATATTATAATAATTAGGTATATATTGTTCAACTTCTGTTTACAAATTGCTTAAATTTGTGTGGTAATTTATTAACGGATATTTGCAGCAAAATTTATTAAAGGAGAAGTCTTATGATCGAAGTATCCTCCCTCTCTAAGAGATACGGAAAGCACCTCGCCGTGGATAACGCTAATTTCAGCATCCAAAAGGGCGAGATCGTCGGCTTTCTGGGACCTAACGGAGCCGGAAAAAGTACCATAATGAACATTATGACGGGCTATCTTTCCCTCACCGCAGGTCACGTTTCCATCGACGGATTCGACATTATGAAAAACCCCGAGGAGGCCAAGAAGCGCATCGGCTATCTGCCCGAAATTCCTCCCCTCTACACCGATATGACGGTTAAGGAATATCTGTACTTTATGTACGACCTCAAAAAGGTAAAATTCCCCAAAAAGCCCCATATCGAAGAGATCTGCCGCCTCGTTAAGATCGACAACGTGGCCGAGCGCCTTATAAAGAACCTGTCAAAGGGTTACCGTCAGCGTGTCGGTATCGCTCAGGCCCTTATCGGCAACCCCGACCTGCTTATTCTGGACGAGCCCACCGTAGGTCTCGACCCCAAGCAGATAATCGAGATCAGAAATCTTATCGCCCGCCTCGGTAAGAACCATACCGTAATCCTCTCCTCCCACATTCTGTCGGAGATTCAGGAGGTCTGCGAGCGTATCATCATCATCAACCGCGGCCACATCATCGCCGACGACACTCCCGATAACCTTTCTAAAAAGCTCTCCAAGGATCATTCTCTTTCCCTCCGTATTATGGGAAGTGAGGCCGAGCTTTATAAGATCATCAACTCGGTACCCGGAATCGCAAGGGTCACCGCCCTCGGCTCCAAGGAAGAGGGAACGGTCGACTTTATCGTAGAGCCCAAGCCCGGCTGTGACATCCGCGCAGGCCTCTCAAACCGCCTTGCCGAGCGCAAGAAGACCCTGCTCTCTCTCCGTTCCAACGAAATGACCCTTGAGCAGATATTCCTCCGTCTCACCGACGCCGCCGACAACGGTCGCTCCCTCCTTGCCGACGCAGAGGAGGAGACCCCTGCCGAAGAGAACGTGCAGGCTCCCGCCGCCAGAATAAAGCTGGATCTTGACTCGGACGAAGCCGTGGTAGGCGCCGAGACCGAGGGCGAAAAAGAATATGAAAGTGAGGAGGAAAACTAATGACCGCCGTTTTAAAAAGAGAATTCAAAGCATATTTTACCTCCCCGCTGGGCTACATCTACTTAGCAATTTTCTTCTTCTTTGAGGGAATGTACTTTTCGGCCCTTTACGGCGCCGCACAACCCCACGTGGAATACATTTTCTACTCCCTCACAGTTATCGTTATCTTCGTGACCCCCGTTATCACCATGCGACTGCTGAGCGAAGACCGCCGTCAGAAGGTGGATCAGGCTCTGCTTACCGCCCCCGTAAACGTTTCGGGTATCGTTTTAGGCAAATTCTTCGCCGCCTTCGGTGTCTACGCACTTGCCCTCGCACCCACCCTTCTTTTCGAGATAATCATCTCGGTCAAGGCCGACATCAACTGGCTCATCTATCTTAACGGACTTTTAGGGGCCCTGCTTGTAGGTGCCGCCCTTATCGCCGCAGGAATGTTCATCTCCTCCCTTACCGAGAGCCCCGTTATTTCCTGCGTGCTTACCCTTATCTCCTTCGTGCTTCTGCTTATGCTCCCCAATATGGCCTCCCTTACGGGACTTGACTGGGTAGTTGCAGTTGCCGAGAAGATCGCCTTCGTAAACCTTTTCGAAGCCTTCACCGGCTCCATTTTCCACATTATCGACGTTATCTATCTGCTTTCTATCGCCGCCGTATTCGTTTTCGCTTCGGTTCGTATGGTAGAACGCCGCAGATGGGCATAAGAAAGGAGCGACAGTATGAATTTTTTAAAGAAAAACAAAGACGCCGCTCCCAAGGTCGCTAAAAACAAGGGCTCCTGGAAGCACGGCGGCTATGCTATCGCAATTACCGCCATCGTTATTGCCGTTGCGGTTGCCGTAAACGTATTTTTCGAGCTTTTATCCCACCGCGTAAATCTGGATATCGATATCTCCCTTCAGGGCACCAACACCTTAAGCGCCGAAAACATCGATTACCTCGAGTCTATCGAAGCCGAGGTCACCATCACCGTTTGTAACCCCGAAGAGGACTTCACAAACGGCAATATGGAAGGAATGGCCTACTACTATTCCTCATACTACGGAAGCAGCTTTAAAAACTTTGCCGACTCTACCGGAGAATACTTCACTCAGACCTTAAACCTCTTAAAGCTCTACTCGGTCTATTCCGATAAGATCGAGCTCAGGTTTGCCGACCCCTCAGACCCCTCCTTCGCCGATATCGTTTCGGAATACGAGGCCTCTGCCCCCAAATACGGCGACATTCTGGTTGAAGGCTGGCAGATCGTTGACGACGTTGCGGTCGAGCGTCATTCCACCATCAAGTTTGAGGACATCTACTATCTCACCGATGACGGAAACGTAAGCTACGGCTACCCATATATGGTAAGCGGAAGCAACTTGGAGACCAAGCTTACCTCGGCCATCTATAAGGCTACCGCCTTAGAGACTCAGGAGGCCCTTATCATCGGACCCCACTGCGATACCACCGTTTCGGCCGCCTACGGCGAGATATTAGAGCTTAACAACTTCGACGTAAAGACCACCTCGGGCGAGACCTTAAGCGAGATCTCCGAGGAGGTAGACCTTATCATCATCGGCTCTCCCAAGTCGGACTTCACCACCGCCGAGCTTGATATCATCGACGAATGGCTTTATAACGGCGGTAAGAGAGGAAAGGGACTCATCTTCCTGCCCTCCTACGACTCTCCCGCAACCCCCACTCTGGATATCTTCCTCGAGGAATGGGGAGTTTCCTACGAGCGCGCCCTTCTTTACGAGACCGACGCCTCCAATCACATGGCAGGAGACAACTATATGTTCGCCTTTGAGGCAAACGAGGATAACGGCGTAGAAAACGAATACGACGAGATCTTCAACGCCAACCAGATCCTGATCGCCGGCGGAAATATGCCACTTTATGCCGCATACGAGACCGAGGGCAAACGCACCACCCACGCCCTTGCGCTTACCCCCGGCGACACGGTAGTTTCCACCGACGTCGCTAACGCCGGCACCGACTGGAAGCCCGACGGAAGCGAGGAAATGAACAAGCACATCGGTATTCTTATCACCGAGGACGCCGATTATTATGACGACCCCGCTACCGAATCTGCCGATAATATCTACTGCACCAGCTACGTTGTTGCCTTTGCAGGCTACGACTTCGTAAGCAGCTACTGGACCTCCACCTACACCTACAACCTGGAGCCCGTGGTTGCCATTGCCAAGCTTGCGTCAAACGGCGACGACGACGGCTTTACCTTCACCACAAAAACCATCGAGGAGATCGAGATGGAGGGTCTTGTGGACTCTATGGGTATCGTCGATCAGTCGGAAGCCAACGTTATTAAGTATATCTTCCAGTGGACTCTGCCCCTGCTTCTCGTCCTATTCGGAATCGTAGTATTCATAAGGAGGGCCCGCCGATGAGCACCGAAAACAGAGACGATCTTTTCGGCGCGGAGCAGACCCCAAAGAAACAGCCCACAAACCCCGAAGGCTTCGTATCAAGAGTTTACGAGGTAAGTGACGAGGATTCCACCATATTTTCGGCCCCGTCGGAGCATCGCGAGAAGGTAAGAAAGAAGAGTAGACTTGTGCCCATTCTTCTTTCCTGCATCTCCCTTGTGCTGGTTGTTGCGATTTCGGTTACAACCGTTATTCTCTGGCCGGTGCCCGAGGAGGAAGAGGAGGACGGCGTTATGGGCGTCACCCTCATTCAGCTTATCGACGACTCGGTGTTTTATAACATCACCGAATATGACGAGACCGAAAACGAGGACGGAACGGTTACAAAGCTGCCCGTTATCGGTACGGGTAACGTCCTTGTAGACAGGGTGGTATTAAACCGCTCCGACTATACCTTAGAGTTTATTCTCGACGAGTATGAGCAGGAGACCACCGACGACGACGGAAACCCCACCACCAAAACGAAAAAGGAATGGGCCCTTAAAAACGTCGACCGCTCCCTTACCAGCTACGCCACCATCGACAACGCCGTGACCAGCTATATGGAGCAGTCCTATACCAAGGTCATTTCCGAGGATAAGAACGACGGCAGAAATTACGGCTTTGATAACCCCGAGTACACGGTAGATTTCTATAAGCCCGGCTCCGACGATATATATATTTCCCTTATCATCGGCGGAAAATCTCCTGCCGATGACGGACGCTACGTTACCACCTCTAAGGATAACAGGGTCTATTTCGTAAGATCCACCGACCTTTACCATTATGAGAAGACCGATCTGGATTTCGTTAACGCCGAAAGCATACCCGCTATCGCCGCCGACGAGGACTATAGCTCGGAATACTTCACCGACGGACAGCTTATCTCCTGTGAGAGGCTGGAGCTTTGGGGCAAGGTTCCCGGAGATCACTACGATATCATCACCAAGACGGTAGATCACGACCGCATCTTTAACGCCTACCACATCGTTTCACCCGTAGAGCGTCCTGCCGACGACGACAGTATGGGCAACGTGGTATCCCTCTTCTCCTACGGAATTGCGTCTACGGGCTGTTATTCCTATTCCACCGCTCCCGAGGAGCTTAAGAAATTCGGTCTTGACGACCCCGATTTCGGCGTTAAGATATACGTTAACGACGTGGAAAGCTCCTTTGTCGCAACCCTTCAGGAGGACGGAAATTACGCCGTCTACTACGCTGACAACAAGACTATTATGAAGGTCGCCGCCGACAGCCTTATTCCCGCCGCATACACCAAAAAGGAAATATTCAACGAGCTTCTCTTTATTGAGGACATCTCGGCCACAAGTACCGTTACGGTAGAGTCGGCAGGGGAGAAGGTCTCCTTCGATATCTCCACCAAGTATGACGAGGAATCGGATAACGACGTTATAAGCGGAGTAAGGGTAAACGGAAAGAGCGTTACCACCCTCAATTTCCAGAACTATTACTCCTACCTTATTCAGATCTCGCCCCAGTCCTACGAGGTAGTGGACACCAAGGGTATGACCCCCGTGACCGTCCTCACCTTAGAGCACAAAAACGGAAGCGACCCCACCGTGGTCAAATACTTTAAGATAAGCGATTCCCGCTATCAGGTAGAGACTAACGGGGTGAAGATGGGACTTATCTCCTCCTCCGAGCATACCCGCGTTATGAAGTATGCCAAGAACGTTGCCGAGAATAAGACCTATAATTCCCGCTAAAAGGACTTGTAAAAAGCAAAAATATGTGTTAGAATAGATCATCGGATCATCCGATGATCTATTTTTCTGTCAGAGTAGAAAATAAGGCGTTTAAGTGCCGTCGGGACGGGGAGTTGTCCGACGGACGAACGAAGGAGACTTCGGCGGCCTCATTTTCGCATCCCGCTACAGTTTAAGGAACAGACAATTTGCCTTCTTCCTCCATTTCTGTAAGACGGGGAAGGAGGATTTTTTATGAATCAGAAAAAAAGTATACTCATTCGACTTACCGTTATTGCCTTGCTGACCGCTTTGACGGTGATACTGAACCGTTTCGGAACGATTATGACTGCGGATATCAAGATCGGCTTTTCCTTCGTGCCGATAATGCTTTGCGGAGTATTGTTCGGGCCTCTTTGGGGAGGGGTCTGCGCCGGCGTAGGAGATATTATGGCGGCAATTCTGATTCCGCTTGGCCCTCCGCACCCGGGAATAACGGCAACCGCCGTGCTTTCGGGTATCATATACGGCTTCATAGGTCTGGCGGCCAAAAGGATAGGGAAGGATTTATCATATATCTCGGTCGCTTTCCTCCTTATTCTTGCCGAAAAGATAATTTGCACCCTTCTTATAAATTCCTATTGGTTGGCCGATATGTACGGAAATCCCTACGGAGTTCAGATGCTAATACGCATTCCTCAGGCGGCAATTTTGCTCCTGCCTGAAACAGTGCTGGCCTTTGTTGCCAAAAAATATATAGTTCCCGCAGTCAGAAAGGCGGTCTCGGGGCAGATATAGGAGAAAACCATGGATAACACACTTTTCACCGATAAAACGGTTTATAAGACCCGAAAGGAAGGCTGTACTGAGAAGGAGACCGCCTGCTACGACGCCCTGGAGGCTCTCGGAATAGAATACGAGCGGGTATCCCACGGGCATATCGGGACAATAGAGGGTCTGCTCGAAATTAATGAGGCATTAGGGGCCGAGATATGCAAGAACCTCTTTTTGTGCAATGCTCAGAAGACCGATTTTTACCTTGTGCTTATGCCGGGAGAAAAGCCCTTCAAGACTAAGCTTCTTTCCCCTCAGCTGGGTTGCTCCCGACTTTCCTTTGCTTCTCCCGAATTTATGGAGGAGCTTATAAATTGTACCCCGGGAAGCGCTTCAGTGTTGGGTCTCATATTCGATAGGGCCCTTAAGGTAAGGCTTGTTATCGACAAGGACCTGCTCGGTAAGGAACATTTCGGCTGTCACCCCTGCGACAATTCCTCCAGCCTTAAAATAAAGACCGAGGATATTTTAAACAAATTCCTCCCCTCGACCCACCACACGCCGAGCTTTGTGGAGCTTTAGGCGGCTACGCCGCTTTTTGAATGCAAAGAGCAGAATGCAGAATGAATGTGTGCCTCCGCCACGGTCGAGGGGCTCGACACCCATTACGCGTAATGTAGATAGCGTAAAACAAAAAACTCTTTCCTCGCGCTTAAATATCTACGCTATCCTTGTAGGGAAAGAAAGCGAAGCGTTACTCTTATATAATTCCGTCAGAGACACGCCGCATCCTTTCCCTAATAAATAAGACCCCTTTGAGGCGTACTCCGTAAGGAAGTACGCCTCAGTTATATTCGCCTTGCGGC
>CAZRHF010000115.1:0-7143 GCA_964599835.1 uncultured Eubacteriales bacterium
GGTTCGTGCATCTTATCGGAGGGTACCGTTTCGCCGGTTACTCTGAATTCATCGCATTTCAGTACGTATGAATCGATAACACGGGCATCGGCTCTGATAAAATCACCGGTCTTCAGATACATTATATCTCCGGGTACAAGCTCTGATGCGGGAATAGAGCATTCAACACCGTTTCGAATTACGTTAACGAAGGTTCCGACGCTGTTTCTGAGTTTTCCGAGTTCTTTTTCAGAGTAATATTTGAGCGTGGCGGTAATAAAGGTGCTTATCAGCGCAACCGTTATTATTACGATCGGGGTAAGAACTCCCGTAGAACTTATGAATACCGAAAGTATTAAATGCAGTATTGCAATAGCAATAAGGGCGATACTGTAATTTGATGTTATTTCGGATATGAGATAAGAAAAAAATGATTTCTTTGAGATATTACTAAGCTCGTTTTTTCCAAATTGTTTAAGGCGATAGTCGACGTCTTCATAGCTGAGACCGATATCAGGATTAACGAGAAGCTCACTAAGAACCTCATCGGGAGATGAGTTATGCCAGATCAATGGAATCCCTCCAAATAAATTATCTAATTAATTTTACTATAGACAGACAAATAAATCAACAACAAAAATTCATATTAAAAAACTCTCCGACTTTCACAGTAGGAGAGTTTTGTCGTTTAGTATAGCTTTACATCCTGCCAGAGTTTATCAAAATAAGCTCTTGTTTCCTGGTCCATATCGTGATAATACTGGGTCTTGGGAGTGTTTTCCTCGGAAGGATAAAGAATTTCATTACCGTAAAGGGAATACTCGGGATTTTGCGTTACCGAGGCGTTTGGTGTTGCGTAGTAAATGAACTCTGCATTTGCGAGGGCTATGCTCGGTTCAAGCAGATAATTGATAAATAGCATTGCCGCCTCGTAGTTGGTTGCATTCTTGGGAATGCAGGCAGAGTCAACGAAAATGTTCGTGCCTTCCTTTGGATAAACAAAAGCGAGATCTTCGTTATTATCATACATACTTAGATAGTCGCCTGCGTAGTAGGGCGCGATGGCGGCGGATCCCGATTCCATTTTATTGTATACCTCGTCCATTACGTATGCCTGAAGCACGTCCTTTTGCTTCTTAAGAAGATCAGCGGCGGCATCCCAATCAGCTTTGTTTTTTGTGTTTACGTCCTGTCCTAAACGAAACTGCGCTATAGCGAATGCGTCGCGGGGGTTGTTAAACGTAAGAATATCGTTTTTATATTTTTCGTTCCACATGATCGACCAACTGTCGGGTACCTCTTCAACTATAGAAGTATTATAAATCAGACCGACCATTCCGACACTGAAGGGAACAGAATATTCGTTTTCCGGGTCGAAATACAGGTTCTTGTATTTGTCGTCGATGTAGTGGTAATTTGAAAGGGTTTTCACGTCCAGCTTTTGAAGCATACCTTCGTTTATCATTCGCTGAATCATATAGTCGGAAGGAATAACGATGTCGTAAGAAACTCCGCCGTACTTTATGAGTGAATACATCGATTCATTACTGTCAAAGGTGGAGTAATTAACCTTGATTCCGGTTAATTTTTCAAATTCCTTAATTACGTTTATCGAGCCTTCGCTTCCGTCGGACATATATTCGCCCCAGTTATAAATGTTTAAGGTAGTACCGGCAAGGTCGTGATTTGTGTAGTCTCCTTCAACCTCCGGATACTGATATTCGTATCCGCACCCGTTGACGTAAAACATACCTGTCACAGTAAGGACGATTATTAAAATGAGTGAAACTGTTTTTTTCAACGATCGGCCTTCTTTCTTGAAGCACGAGCCTGTGCAAAATTAAACAGAATAAGCAGCAGCAGTACTGCGGCAAACATAAGGGTTGACAGTGCGTACATATCGGGGGTCACACGGCGTTTGGTCATAGAGTATATAAGCAGGGGAAGGGTCTGGAAATCGGGCCCGGTTGTAAAGTAGCTGATAACAAAATCGTCAAGAGAA
Source organism: uncultured Eubacteriales bacterium (assembly GCA_964599835.1). Lineage (GTDB taxonomy): Bacteria > Bacillota > Clostridia > Oscillospirales > Acutalibacteraceae > SFWF01. The sequence continues at coordinate 1,982 of CAZRHF010000115.1, forward strand.
AGGGTAAACGCCATAATAAATCCGGTTACGATTCCGGAAGAAATGGAAGGCAGTATTACCTTAAAGAAAGCCTTAAGGGGGGTGCAACCAAGATCCAGAGCGGCCTCAGACAGATGAGTATCAAGTTGTCGAAGTTTGGGCATTACAGAAAGAATAACGTAAGGCAGATTAAAGGTTACGTGCGCTATAAGAAGGGTAAAAAAGTTAAGCGAATTGCGCAAAGCGAGCATTCTTCCAAGGAAAACGAACAGAAGCATCATTGAGATTCCGGTAACTATATCAGGATTCATCATCGGAATATTGGTAACCGACATAACGGTGTTTTTGAGCCATTTTCTTTTGTAGGAAAAAATACCTACCGCGGCCACAGAGCCGAGGGCTGTCGCAATAACTGCCGAGCTTACAGCAAGAATAAGTGTGTTTATGAGTGCGCTCGTTACCGTGTCATTCGCAAATAGCTCGGCATACCAGTGAAGGGAAAAACCTTCGAATACAGCGGTACTGTTAGAGGAGTTGAAAGAGAAAACAACCATTACGGCAATGGGTGCATACAGGAAGAAGATAATCAGGGCTATATAAATTTTGGACAGTATCTTCATACTAATACACCTCCGTCATCGTCGTCGGCGGTGAACTTATTCATAACCATAAGACTTATTATGATCATTACCATAAGTACGAGTGAGAGGGAGGCACCGAGGTTATAATTACTGTTTAACTTGAATTGCTGTTCAATAACGTCGCCTATAAGCTCGTTTCTGATACCGCCGAGTTTTTGTGATATGTAGAAGGTACTTACGGAAGGAACGAAAACCATGGTGATGCCTGAAATAACACCGGGCATGCTGAGGGGAAGAATTACTCTTCTCAGGGTTGTAAAGCCGTTTCCTCCAAGGTCTGAAGAGGCTTCTAAAAGACGGTTATCGAGCTTGGAAAGTGCTGAATATATAGGCAGTATCATATAAGGTATAAAATTGTAGACCATTCCGAGGATTACTGCACCGGGAGTGTTGATGAGCTGCACCTTTTCAAGACCGATCGACTCTAAAAAGGTGTTAATAAGACCGTTTCTTTCAAGAATATTGGAAAGAGAGTAGGTTCTTATAAGAAGGTTCATCCACATCGGAAGCATCACAAGGAGCATGATTGTGCCCTGAGTGCTCATGTTGGTTTTGGTCATAAAATAAGCAAGAGGGTAGGAAATCAGCAAAGTGATCACCGTGGCAATAAAGGCATAAAGAATGGAGACGCCGAAGATCTTAAGATAATTGTATTCGACTATCTTTGTAATGTTTTCAAGTGTGAAATTACCGGCTTCATCGGTAAACGAATAATACCCAACCATAAGCAGGGGTACGATTATAAAGATAGCAGACCAGACCACATAGGGGGTAGCTACGTGAGGACTACCAATCGAAGTTTTCTTCATTCTCGTCCTCCTTTGAAGGCTCAGGGTCGCTGAGGTGCTCTATTTCATCGCTGTAGCTGCTGTAGTCGCCGAACATACCTGAATATTCTGACTTTTTCATTACGTGTATAGCATCGGGTTCAATGTAAAGACCGACCGTGTCTCCCTCAAAAGCTTCGTCGGTCGTCTGTATCATCCATTTAAAGCCGCCGATATCTACGATTATTTCGTAATGTACGCCAAGGAAAGTGACCGAGGTGACTTTCCCTGTAAGCATACCTTTGTCGGGTGCTACAATATCAACGTCCTCAGGTCTTACGACGACGTCAACGGGTTCGTTTTTATCAAATCCCTTGTCAAGACATTTGAATTCATGGCCGGAAAATGCAGCCTTGTAATCTTCAAGCATAACACCGTCAAGAATGTTTGATTCGCCTATAAAATCGGCTACAAAGGCATTTTTAGGCTCATTATATATATCCTTAGGCGTTCCTATCTGCTGTATTTTACCTGCGTCCATAACTACAACGGTATCGGACATGGTAAGAGCTTCTTCCTGGTCATGGGTTACGAAAATAAAGGTAATTCCGAGGGACTGCTGTATCTTCTTAAGCTCGACCTGCATATCCTTACGAAGCTTAAGGTCGAGAGCGGCGAGAGGCTCGTCAAGGAGAAGCACGCTGGGTTCGTTGGCAAGTGCTCGTGCAATTGCTACGCGTTGCTGCTGACCTCCTGACAGCGTGTCGATCTTACGCTTTTCGAGACCTTCGAGGTTAACAAGTTTTAGCATCGCAGAAACCTTTTCTTTTATTTCGGGATCCTTTGCTTTTTTGACCCTCATTCCGAAAGCGATGTTTTCATAAACGTTCAAGTGCGGAAAAAGCGCGTAACGTTGAAATATTGTGTTGACAGGCCGCTTGTATGCGGGTAGGTTGTTAATTCTTTTTCCGCTAAACAAAATATCTCCACCGTCGGGAGTTTCGAATCCGCCGATTATACGCAGAGTAGTTGTTTTACCACAACCGGAAGGTCCGAGAAGGGTAACGAATTCGCCGTCGCGTATATTGAGGTCGATGCCGTCAAGTACCGATTGACTCCCAAAAGATATGGAGATGTTTTTAAGTTCGATAATGTTTTCGCTTTTCATTTAAGCGCATCCTCCTTTGCGGTCACTTAGTGCCGCACAAGTTATAAAATAATAATCCTGCACGATACCCGAAGATCCTCTGAAGACGGCTCTCCGCAAAGGATTTTTCAGTCCGAAAAAAGGACTAAAGCCGCCGCTTTGAATCTGTCTGAAGCACAGATGCGTATAAGATAACAATGATAATATATAACTATGTCGATAAAATGTCAAGTGTTTTTATTTTTCTCATTTGTTCGCGCAATACCGCGAATATTCGCATAAAATACCTGTTTTTCGGCGAATTGCTTAATATTGCTTTGTTTTTTAAACTATTTCTCTGTTTTTTATTTCTGTGATCGCAGTGACATTTTGCCATAATTTTACTGAGGTTTTGCCTACAACATATTGTGTTAAATTTTATTTAAAATTTCAAATTGGGGTTGAAGTTGTAAATGTTTTCTGTTATAATCTATTAATAATAATATGGGGAGGTTTGTGCGTTGGTTATTTTAGGTATCGATCCGGGATATGCTATCGTAGGCTACGGGGTTGTCGCTTATAACGCGAATCGCTTTTCTGTTTTGGAATACGGTGCAGTCACAACCGATGCCGGTGTTAAGTTTTCCTCTCGTCTTACAAAGATATTCGATGATATCTGCAAGATCATTACACGCACTAAACCAGATGCCCTTTCTATTGAAAAATTATTTTTTAACACCAACACCACAACCGCTATCGACGTTGCACAGGCGAGAGGTGTTATACTTCTTGCGGCGGCAAAATACGGAATACCCATTCACGAGTATACACCGCTTCAGGTAAAATCCGCCGTTACCGGCTACGGAAGAGCCGAAAAAAAACAGGTTATGGATATGATAAAAAGTCTGTTACGACTCGAAAAGATACCTAAGCCCGACGATACGGCCGATGCGCTGGCTATTGCAGTTTGTCACGCTCATTCGGCAGGCTCTCTCTACGGTAAGTTAAGTTCAGGAGGTAGTATTTGATGATATCTTCCCTCAGAGGAAAACTCTTATATTCCGATAATCAGTATGCGATAATTGAATGCTCAGGCGTAGGCTTTAAATTTGCTGCCAGCCTTAAAACACTTGCGTCGCTTCCTCAAAACGGACAGGAGACCTTCGTTCACACATACCTTTCGGTCAGAGAGGATGCACTGGATCTTTTCGGCTTCGGTACGACAGAAGAACTGGAATGCTTTAAACTGGTTACTTCGGTCAACGGACTTGGTGCAAAAATGGCTATCGCGCTTCTTTCCGAATTTACTCCCGATCAGATCTCCTTCTTTATAATTTCGGGCGACGCGAAATCTCTTACAAGAGCAAGCGGTATCGGTCCGAAGCTTGCCCAAAGAATGGTGCTTGAGCTTAAAGATAAGATATCCAAGGGTGCTATCTCCCTTTCTGACGATAATATTTTAGTACAAACTGCCGTTAAAAATGAAAACAGCTCTGAAGCTGTGGCCGCTCTCGTAGCTCTTGGCTTTTCTCAAAGCGAAGCAACTGCCGCGGTATCCAAGCTTGATCAGACCCTTTCTGTCGACGAGCTTATCAAGGGCGGACTTAAGAATCTTTCGAGGTAGGTGTTTTAAATGGAAGATATAGAATTTGAAAGCAGGATCGTAGCACCCGAATTCTCTGCCGACGCAGATGAGCTGGAAAATTCTTTGCGTCCGAAAACTTTGAACGACTATATCGGACAGGAAAAGGCAAAAGAAAACCTCGATATATACATCAAAGCTGCGAAGGCACGCAATGAATCTCTCGACCACGTTCTCCTTTACGGTCCTCCCGGTCTCGGTAAGACGACTCTTTCAAACATAATTGCGAGAGAAATGGGAGTGAATATACGTATAACCTCCGGACCTGCAATCGAAAAGCAGGGCGACCTTGTTGCTCTTCTTACCAACCTTTCGGAGGGAGACGTACTCTTTATAGACGAGATACATCGACTCTCCCGCTCCGTAGAAGAGGTTCTTTATCCCGTAATGGAGGATTTTTCGCTGGATATCATTATCGGCAAAGGTCCTTCCGCAAGATCTATCCGTCTTGACGTTCCTCATTTTACTCTGGTCGGAGCTACGACCCGTTCGGGCCAGTTGACCGCTCCTTTGCGCGACCGTTTCGGTGTGCTTTTGCGCCTTGAACTTTACACGCCCGAAGAACTTTCGCAAATTATTGAAAGAAGCGCGGGAATTCTCGGAATAGAGATCGAACACACAGGTGCACTTGAGATCGCTTCAAGATCCCGCGGTACGCCGCGAATTGCCAACCGACTTTTAAAACGCGTTCGTGATATTTGCGAGGTGAAATACGACGGTATAATAACCGAAGAGGTTGCACGGGCTGCACTCGAACGCTTCGAAATTGACGAACTGGGTCTTGATGACTTTGACCGCAGAATGCTTAAGACTATAATTCACAATTACGGCGGCGGTCCCGTCGGTCTTGATACTTTGGCGGCTGCGGTAGGAGAGGAAAGTATTACGATTGAAGACGTTTACGAGCCCTATCTTATGCAGATCGGATTTTTAAGCCGAACCGGACGCGGACGCTGTGTTACCAGGCTTGCCTACGACCATCTCGGAATTCCTTTCGGCGACGATCC
>CAZRHF010000116.1:0-7124 GCA_964599835.1 uncultured Eubacteriales bacterium
GGGTAGCTCCCTCTATTTTCCCTTCCGCACAGAGGATCTGCAATCTTCGTGTGGAGATACCCCACTCGGCTGCGACCTCGTCTATCTTCAAATAATCCATGCTAAATCTGTCTCCCAATTCGCTGTTTTTTGTTGCTTTTTTTATTCGTTATTCCAAGCGTTGTATTATTCGCTATTCCGATGTTTATTATACATCGTTTTGGCTAACAATGCAAGAGGATAAATTGTAACTTTTTTCGGACAATTCTATGCTTGATTTTCTTCTGACCGTTATCATATCACGGAGTTTCTGACTCTTTGAATACTTCCGTCCGTTGATTAACCTACACGGTTTTGTGTGTTGTATGCCGGGGGCAGGTGCTTTTTATTGCACTGCCAAAGGGGGTGGTTTTGGGGTGAAAATAGACGTAGTTCTATAAAAAACTCTAATAGACTTTTCAAAAAATCCATTAGAACTCGGCAAAAACGGAGAAGACTTTTAGTCCTTGATTTTCACTGCATTTTCGGACGAAAAAAATCGAAAGAACCCTGAAAACATCGGGGTTTTCGGGGTTCTCTCTATTACCGTTATCTTCCGTTAAATTCCGCTAAGTTCGTTTTTTATTCATCAGTATCCGAACATTTCGCTACCAAGCATATTTTCTATTCCGCCGATGTACCAGTCGCCCTTTTCCTTTACCATAGGAAGCTCTGCCTCCTCGGTGGATTCGGAATAACCGTACATATCCGCCGACATTATGACGGTGACGGTGGCGTATTCCCCTTCGATCTCGATATTTGTTATTTCAACCGTGAAAAAATCGCCCATAGAGCCTGCAAGACCGAACATATCGCTCATACCGAAATCCATTCCTGTACCTTCGGAAAACAGGCCGTCCATAATGCTCATAGTGCCTTCCATCATAGCCTTGGTCTCGGAATCCATACAGTCAAGCATAGCCTCGTAGTCGCCGTCGTTGCAGGCGTCCTCGTAGGCCTGGATACGCTCGCGGATAAGGGTCTCGTCGCTTTTAAAGAGATTCGTACCGAAAATAAGGAAGCTGACTACCGCCGCAACCACAAAGGCGGCAAGAGGAATAAGCCATTTAAGCGCCTTTGCAAAGCCGCCTGCGGCCTTTACGGCAGTACCTGCCGACGGAATCGGCTGTTGATATACCGGCCGCTGAGGTGCAGGCTGTTGATAAGCCGGTTGTTGAGGTGCAGGTTGTTGAGGTGCGGTCTGCTGAGGGGGCTGACCCGGTCTGCAGGACGAACCGCAATTACCGCAAAAAGAATCGGACTCCCCGACAGGGGCTCCGCAATTTGAACAAAAAGCCATAGTAACATTCCTCCGAAAGATGATTTACCAGATCATTATATCACAACATTCCGAATAATTCAACTCGCTTTACATTTTCAAAAAAAGAAATATCCGGGAAGTTGCGGCGGGCGGTTTTATGTGATATAATAAAGATGTATAAGTTTTTAACAAATTTTAAAACCGTAAGATCGGCTCCTTCCCCTTAATATGCGTAAAGGGGGAATTTCCCCGAAAATGACCCACGGAGGTTAAGGGCTATGGCAAAAATATTTAAAAAAGACGATTCTCTTAAAACTAAATACGTCGGTTACTGCCGTATGATACTCATCGGCGGCTGTCTTTTCGGGGCAGGCTTTTTATCGGTGATTATAAATATCGCCGCCCACCTTACGTTTGTTCCGCTGACGGGCTTCGGCGTGATCTGCTGTTTTACGGGCGTAATAATAATTTCGCTTTTCGGCGGTAAGGCCTCCTCCCTTAAAAGCGGCATTAAAGGCGAATCCCGCACGGCAGAGCTTATCGAAAGGCTTCCCGAGGGCTACTACGGCATACAGAACGCTACCGTTTCCTTCGAAGGAAAAAGCAATGAGATAGATATGATAGTTGTTGGACCCAGCGGCGTTTTTATAGTTGAATCGAAAAGCAGAAACGGTCATATAACCGGCGATTTTGATTCAAAATACTGGACCCAGCACAAGGTAGGCAGGGGCGGAACCCCCTATTCCTCCGATTTTTACAGTCCCGTAAAGCAGGTAGGTACCCACATCTACCGACTTGCCCACTTTTTAAGATCAAACGGTGCACAGGTAAACGTTGAGGGTGCGGTTTATATGTCGGGCGAGGATTACACCATTTCCTTAAGCGGCACACCCGGCAGGATTCCCGTATTTACAAACACGGCTGAAGGACGGGAGACCCTTTACTGCTACATACTTTCGGGCAAGACTCGGCTTCAGCCTCAAAACGTTAATTACATCTGCAATTTATTACTGAGGAGATAAAGGTATGGATAAGGATAAATACGTAGGTCTGGTATCTGCGGCACAATGCGGAGATAAGGACGCCATTGACAAGCTTTTTAATACCTTTTACGGTGAGGTCTACTACTTCGCCCTTAAGACCGTAAAGGACGAGCAGGCGGCTCAGGACATAACCCAGGAGACCTTTATTGAGATCATAAACACCCTGGAGGATCTTAAGGAGCCTGCCGCCTTCGTTTCCTGGATGCGTCAGATAACCTACCACCAATGCACAAGATATTTTAAAAAGAAAAAGGACGTTATAGTCGACGAGAACGAGGAAGGCTACTCGGTATTCGATACCCTGGAGGAGGAAAACGAGGAATTTCTTCCCGACGAGGCTCTCGACCGTAAGGATCTTAAAGAAACCGTGCTTTCGATGCTCAACACACTTTCTCCCGAGCAGAGAGCGGCCACGGTCTTATACTATTTTGACGAGCTTTCGGTCAAGGATATTGCCGAGATCCAGAATGTTTCGGAAGGAACGGTCAAAAGCCGTCTTAACTATGCCCGAAAGGCTCTCCGCGACGCGGTAGACGAATATGAGAAGAAGACCGGCGTTATGCTCCACTCAGTACCCATGCTGCAGCTTGCAAAATGGGCTGTATCGGGCGAGCTTTCCAGCTTTGTGGCCCCAGAACCTGCAAGGGCTATTTCGGAGGGTATTTCGGCAACTACGGGAACCGCCGTGGGCACCGCACATTTTGTCACCGAGGCACCCATATATACACCAGTACCCGATTCGAATAAGGGTTCTCTTATCGCAAAGCTCGTTATCGGCGCAATAGTTTTCCTTGGTGTCGCCGCAGTTACCGCCATTGCCGTTTATTCGGCCCTTAACGCAGGTGGCAGAAGACCCGAAAACCCCTCTGTCCCCATAAACCCGTCAAACATAAGCTCGGATATGGGCTCCTCCTCAAACAGCTCATCCACCGACATCGTCAAATGGGACGAATATATAAACAGCTTCGTCGAGAACAGCCTTAACACCTTCGAGCTTTACGTCGACGATAACCATAAGCCTTCCGCCGCCGTTTGGGTTCAGGGCGGTAATGCCGACCGCGTTTATTCCGATAATACCGACGTGGTTACCGTTTCTCCCTACGGAGTAGTAACGGCAGTCGGCGAGGGTGAGGCCCACGTTGTTATAAAGGGTCTCGGCAATATGCACGAGGTATACCTTTATAAAGTCTTCGGCTACCAGCCTGAAGCAGAGTCTTCCAAACTTCCCGAAGCAGAGCCTTCCGAGCCGCCTGCGGCAGACCTCTCCAATCTGCCCGCGCTTCATTCTCAGGATTTTGCTACCCTGATAGAAAACTTCAGCGAATCCTCCCTCAATACCCACACCCTTGAGGTCGGAGATACCTATTCCCCCGGCGAAACGGTGTGGGTATTGAACGGATATGAGGAATACTGCCACACGAGTGACGAAGACGTAGTTACCGTTTCTCCCTACGGAAAGGTTACCGCCGTCGGCAGAGGCACTGCCTACGTCGTTATAGAGTCTCCCGTAAGCGGCGGATCAATGTACGGCATACACAAAATTTACGTAAAATAAAAAGTTTTCAAAAAAATAAAACCTTTTTTGCTTTAGAGTTCCCCTTATTAATGAAAGGCAAAAACAAAGCAAGGAGACATTTTTATGAAAAGATACGTTTCGACATTATTAGCGGCGCTGTTGGCCCTTTCGCTTACGGCCTGCAACCGACCTGCGGACAACAAGACCGCCGCCTTAAGCTCAAAGCCGAGCCTCTCTCAGACGGTATCCTCAACGGAGGACACCTCTTCGGTCGCGGTCAGTTCTGATGACGGCGCATCCTCTTTGGAGGGCGTTACCGATTTTGAAAGTTTTGTAAGTCGCCTTGAGGAAAGCAGCGATATAAAAACGACTGAGGACGAGGACGGAAATATTACGGTTGAGCTTACCGAGCCCACCACCGACGATGAGGATGACGACAGGAATAAGCCTGCCGTTCCCACCATTGACAACCTTCCTACTCCTACACCCGAACCGGAGCCCGAGCCGACCCCTGCTCCCACTCCCACTCCCGAGCCCGAGCCTGAGCCTGAGCCGACTCCAACCCCCGAACCCGAACCTACCCCCGCTCCTGAGCCTGAACCAACTCCTACTCCTGCGCCCACTCCCGAGCCTGAAACTAAGCTATATGACGGTTATACCTACGCAGCAAATCAGAAGCACACCGCCCTTCCCGTTACCGAGAGATATTACTATTCTGTTCTCGACAGCGAGCGTCAGAGCTGGTACAGAACCATAGACAAGGCGGTTCGAAACCTCGAAGCAAAGGCGAGCTTTAACGTTTCAATGAGCGAAAACAACAACTACTTAATATATTTTATGTATATGTTCGATAATCCCGAACTCTTTTACCTTGGAAATACGTGCACCATTTTCAGTAACGGCGACGGCACCTCATCTCTCAAATTCTGTTATTCCGACGGAGTAAACTACTGCCGATACGGTCATACCCCCAGCGAGATAACCCCCGAGCTTAAGGAAAGTATTCTGGCTAAAAAGGCCGTTTTTGACAATGAAGTAAACCGTATTATATCCACGATTCCTGCCGACGCACCCGACGTGGTTAAGGAGAGACTTATCTACGACAGGATCCTTTTAGACAGCTACTATAATCTTTCGGCAAAGTGGAACGGTATCTGCGAGGATAACTGGAATGCATACGGAATAATCGTTAACAAATACGGCGTGTGCGAATCCTATTCCGAGGCCTTTCAGCTTCTCTGTAATGCCGTCGGTATTCAGTGTACCGGAATTGTCGGCACTGCGGGCGGCGGACATAAGTGGAACGCGGTAAGACTTGACGGCGAGTGGTATGCCTGCGACATTACCTTTGACGATCCTATCGGCGGAGACCCCAATGATGCCTACCACAACTACTTCAACCTTACCACCGCACGGATGGAGGAGCTTCATCATTCCACCGACGGCAGTGATTATCCCGGTCCCATTTGCGCAGGCACAAAGTACGCCTATGCTGACTGCTTCAGCTGACAGCGGGGAGGTGCGCTATGGAAACCTCCGCAATACCGCGGAAGCATTTCAACCTGTATTACTTCTTTCTTGAGGACAAACGTGAAAACACTCTTTCGGAGGAAAGAGCGGAGCAGATAAGGCAAAACGTTTTAAGGCGGATAAATGAACTCAAGGAAGAGGTCGATAGCAGTTGAAATCCTCGAAAGAATATGATATAATCGACGTAATTTAACAGGAGATTTAAATTATGTCGGAAAAGAAGAATCTTAAGGCGGCATTATTTGCCGCCTTTCCTTTTACAATTCCCATACTCGCAGGATTTTTGTTCCTGGGAATGTCCTACGGAATGCTTATGGCCTCCCGTGGGTTCAGCTTTTTATATCCCTGCCTTATGGCACTCACTATTTTCGGCGGCTCTCTTGAATTTGTTGCAGCCACTATGCTTCTCGGAAGCTTTGCCCCTCTGCAGACCTTTATCGCCGCCCTTATCATTCAGGCAAGGCATCTTTTTTACGGTATTTCCATGCTTGAAAAGTATAAGGGTACGGGGCTAAAGAAGCTTTATCTGATTTTCGGTATGTGTGACGAAAGCTTTTCCATAAACTATTCGGCCGAAATACCGAAAGGGGTAGACAAGGGATGGTTTATGTTTTTCGTCACCCTTTTAAATCAGAGCTACTGGGTCATCGGCGCCACGGCAGGCGGGCTTATCGGCTCCTTTATCACCTTCGACCTCTACGGTCTCGACTTTGTTATGACCGCACTTTTCGTGGTTATATTTTTGGAGCAGTGGCTTAAGGAAAAGAAGCACTACACCGCCATTATCGGACTTTTATCCTCGGCGGTATGCCTTGTGATCTTCGGCGCAGAGGATTTTCTTATCCCCACTATGATATGCATCGTGGGACTACTTACCGTATTCAGACGGCCTATTGAGAAGGCAGGTGGTCTGCTATGACGATAACAGAACAAATAATAACCGTCAGCCTCTGCGTAGTTGCCACTATGCTCACGCGGTTTTTACCTTTTATTATCTTCAGAGGAAACAAGCCTCTGCCGAAATACGTGCAGTACCTCGGAAAGGCTCTGCCTGCGGCCATATTCGGAATGCTGGTTGTATACTGCCTTAAGAACGTAAACATCACGGTATATGCCTTCGGGTTGCCCGAGCTTATTGCCATAGCGGCGGTGGTGGGTCTGCATCTGTGGAAAAGACAGATGATACTCTCCATTGCGGCAGGAACGGTAGTTTATATGCTGCTTATTCAGTTTTTGTTTTAAAACAAAAATCTCGCAGAGTTTTTGCTCTGCGAGATTTCGTTTTATTTTCCGTAATATGCGTTTAAATACATCTGCTTTATTTCAGACATAAGGGGATAGCGGGGGTTGGCTCCTGTGCACTGGTCGTCGAAGGCCTGCTCGACCATATCGTCGAGACGTTTAAGGAAGTCGGTCTCGTCGATGCCGTACTCCTTGATGCTCTTCTTGATTCCGACCTTAGCTTTAAGCTCGTCGATAGCCTTAATAAGATTCTCCAGCTTCTCCTCATCGTTCTTTCCGCCAAGACCCAGATAATCGGCAATTTCGCCGTAACGGGCAAGGGTATGGGGATGGTCATACTGGGAGAAGGTGCCCATCTTTGCGGGAACCTCTACTGCATTGAAGCGGATGACCTCGTTTATGAGCAGGGCGTTTGCAACACCGTGGGGCAGATGATGGAATGCGCCCAGCTTGTGTGCCATAGAGTGACATACGCCCAGGAAGGCGTTTGCAAAGGCCATACCTGCCATTGTGG
>CAZRHF010000117.1:0-7034 GCA_964599835.1 uncultured Eubacteriales bacterium
ACACTTTCGGTTTTGAAAGTGTCTTTTTTGATTTATAGAAAAAGCAAGGGAGACTGCTTCTTTACGAAGTGTCTCCCATCGGAGGGGTTTTTATTATTAGGGAAAGGGTCGCGGAGCTTCCGATTTGAGTACTGATCACCGCTTGAAGCCTTTGCGGAAGTGGGAGGGAGAGACCCCAACGGTCCCGGCGAAGATACGGCTGAAATAGAGGGGGTCGCCGTAGCCGCATTGCTCGGCTATCTCGGCCACCGTCAGGTCGGAATAGGCCAAAAGCTCCCGCGCCTTCTCTATTCGCAGCTCGGTCTGCATCCTTCGGGGAGATATCCCCATAGTTTCGGTAAAAAGGTGGGTAAAACGGGAGCGGCTTATGTTACAGCGTGCCGCCGCCTCGTCCAGGTCGATCTCCCGCGTAAACCGTGCGGCGATGCCCTCGGCCTCCCTCCTTATAAGTCTCCGTACCTCGGAATCGGCTTTTTCCTTAAGCGGCGATACCGACGATATTAAACGCAGAAGATACCCTATTGCCGAAAGCTCGTCTCCCGCAAGGTGGTGACGGATGGTCGCCCTGAAAAGGCGCTCGGTTTCGGCAGGGGAGGAGGGCAGGTAACGTCCCGATCGGGATATGCCTGCCTTTTTAATTATTTCGTCGTCGGCCTTGCCGCAAAAGTGTATCCAGCAGGTCTCGACCACGGGATCGGGAATGTGGGTGTAATCCTGGGGCTCGTTCTTCAAAAAAACAAGCACCTCACCCTCCTTAATAAGAAGGCGCTCACGGTCGATCTCGGCCGAAACGACGCCGTTTCTTACAAGACATATAAACACGTCTACCCGACCGCAGGGACGGTATATCCGGGTCTCCTTTCGGTCGCGGGTAAAGCCGCAGCTGTTGATGTGCAGAAATTCGTCGGAGGGAAAATTTGTCAGGTCCTTAAAGATCTCGACCTTTTTGTTCATATTATCACCTCGGGTAAAGTATAATTCTTTTTTGTGTTTATTTCAATGGCTATTTTATAAAAACAGCTGTTTTATCCATATTTGCGACCGTTTTTGCTATTTAAAATGAAAGCTTTTGGGTTTATACTGAAAGAAAAACAAAAAGGAGTTTTTATATGAAAAAGTTTGCCTTTATCGGAGCGGGAAGCTTTGCCTTCACCCGTGCCGTAGTCCGTGACCTTTTGACCTTCCCCGCATTTGAGGACGCCGAAATTTGTCTTATGGATATAAACCCCGAAAGACTGGAGGGCATCCGCCGCTGTGTTCAGCTTATCGTGGATACCGCCAAAAAGCCCGCCAAGGTTACTACGACCTTAAACCGCGCCGAAGCGCTTACGGGTGCCGACGGCGTGCTTTGTACCGTCTTTAACGGAGATATCGACGTATGGCGCTACGATACCGAGGTGCCTATGAAATACGGCGTCGACGTAAACGTAGGCGATACCAGAAACGTTGCGGGAATCTTCCGCGCCCTCCGCAATATCCCCCTTATGCTGGATATCTGTAAGGATATCGAAAAATATTGCCCCAAGGCGGTATTTTTAAACTATACCAACCCTATGGCGATGCTCTGCAATGCGATGCAGACCTATACTAAGGTGGACGTTACCGGACTTTGCCACTCGGTTCAGGGAACCGCCTCTATGCTTGCAAAATGGCTCGGCCTTAAGGTGGAGGATATCGACTACACCTGCGCAGGAATCAACCACATGGCCTTCTATCTCAAGTTTGAAAAGGACGGAGAGGATCTCTATCCACGTCTCCGTGAGCTTATGAAGGATCCCGAAATATATAATGAAGAGCTTGTTCGGAACGAGATGTTCAAGGCCTTCGACTACTACGTTACCGAGTCCAGCGGTCATAACTCCGAATATAACCAGTGGTTCAGAAAGCGCCCCGACCTTATCGAGAAGTTCTGTACCCACGGCACCGGCTGGAACCCGGGACTTCACGCCTATTCCCTGAATCTCCGTTTGGAGCGTGAGGAAAAGTGGCGTGAACAGCTTGAGGAATGGATAAACGGCGAAATAGACATAAAGCGGGGAGCAGAATACGCCGCCCCCATCTTCAACGCCCGTTTCGGCGACCATACTCCCTATAATTTTAACGGAAACGTTATAAACAACGGACTTATCGGTAACCTGCCTCAAACTGCCTGCGTAGAGGTGCCCTGCCTCGTTGACCGCGGCGGACTTCATCCTATGGCGGTGGGAGAGCTTCCCGCTCAGCTTGCAATTATGGTAAACAACACCGCTTTAATTGAGAATATGGTGGTTGAAGCCTGTATGGAGAAGAATAAGCACAAGGTCATTCAGGCGGTATGCCACGACCCCCTCACCTCTGCCGTCTGCAGTCTTGAAGAGATAAACCTTATGTGTGAGGAGCTCTTCGAGATAAACAAGGACTTCCTCGGAGACTATAAATAAACCTAACGCGGCTACGAAACACATCGTAGCCGCTTCGGTTTTTAAATTGAAAACTTAAAATTGAAGGTTGAAAATTAAGGTGTGGCTTCGCCACGGACGAGGGGCTCACGCCGCGATATAAATCCCTATCGGGATTTGCGATATAGGCTGACGCCTGCGATATATCTCCGATGCGATATGCCCTGCGGGGCGTCAAGGGGATTTATATCATAGTAAGCTTCCGCCGAGATCCCGCCTACGGCGATTTTGCGACAATGGGTCATTCTGAGCCTGTAGAACCCGCAGCGGTACTCTTTTATATCCGTGCCGAAGGCACTCCTTAATGTTGCCGTAGGTAACACATCATTGCGGCGTAGCCGCTTGGCCCTTTCCCTTTAATATTATATTTTATTATCTTTAATGCTTGTCAAGTTGCGGTCGGCGTGTTATAATAGATAGGTAAGTGACATTTTGAAATGTCAGAAGGAGGAAAATTATGAAAAAAATCATATCATTACTGTTAGCTATGCTTATGCTCGCAGCTATGCTTTGCGGCTGCAGCGGCACAGAAGAGAAGGACGCTCCCTCTTCCGACACTCCCAGCTCTTCCGACCCCGCTTCTTCTTCGGAGCCCACCGTTTCCGAACCCGAAACCTTCGAGCCTATTGCAGAATTCAACGACATCGCAACCTTCGAGGGTGCCGCAGGATATCTTGGTCAGGCATACGGAAACGTTCCTTTCTGGAAGTTTAACATCGACGGAGCCACCGTTAAAGAGGACAAGGGCAACGACCCCTTCAACTCCTGGCGCAACATCACCGTTACCTTCGACGAGGGCAGAGCTCCCGTAGCTTTAGGACTTGAGGTTTCGGTAGATTCTGTTTACGTATCTGCCTTTAACGACCTCGTAAACGGCGTTAAGATCTATTTCGTCGACCTTTCCGATGACGATAAGGCTCTTCTCGAGCAGGAAGCCGCAAAGTTTGAGGCAACCGTAAAAGAGACCCCCGACAAGAAGGTCTGCGTATCCTTCGAGGGATAATTTAATAACCGTAATAAAAATGCTCAGACTTCGGTCTGAGCATTTTTATTATCTTGTCACGAAAATTACTCCGAATACGCCGGGGCCGGTGTGGGCGCCGATGGCGGGGCCTACCTGGACCCTCTTTGCGGGGGTAATACCCTTTGCCTTAAGCTTTTCCTCCAGGGCTTCGCAGTTCTCGAGGCCCGAGGAATAGATGGAATATATGGGGAAGCGGTTGTCTATATCGTTTATTTCAAACTTATCTAAAACCGTCTGAATAGCCTTGCCCTTTCCTATAGCCTTGGCGATGGCCTCGACCTTACCGTCGGGGGTGACGGTGAGAATGGGTTTTATGTTTACAAGGCTTCCCACCGCGGCGGTGGCGCGGGACATACGTCCGCCCTTGTAAAGGTATTCGAGGGTATCGACGCCGGCAAGGACCTTTACCTTACTGCGGAAGGTCTCACACTTTTCGGCTATCTCGGCGGCGGTGTTGCCTTCCTCTCTGAGCTTTGAGGCGTAGTCGACGATAACGGCGATAAGATGGGTGGCGGTACGGGTGTCGACGATATGTATTTTATCGTAGCCCGAAAGCTCCTTTGCCATAACGGCGCCCTGATAGGTTCCCGAAAGGGCGGAAGAGATGGTGAAGCATACAAGCTCGTCTCCCGCATCCCTTACCTTTTCGAATATCTTGAGGAATTCCTGAGGAGAGGGCTGACTCGTTTTGGGGAATTCGGCGGCGGTGGCCTGAAGCTCGTAAAATCTGTCGGGTAAAAGCTCGGTTCCGCTTTTATATTCCTCTCCGTCTACCGAAATAGTTATGGGGACGAAAAAATCCACTCCCGGGCTGTTCGGAAAAAGGTCGGAGCCCGAATCTACTAAAAACTTGATCATAAAATTCTCCTTTAAAGATTATCTAAAAACTCGCAAAGCTCGGAAAGACTTCCCTTTTTGCAGTCGGGCATATCTCCCTCGACGATAAGGCAGTCGGTAACGAGATAGGTATCCATTCCCGCCATACCTGCCGCCCAAACGTCCTCTCTGGTGTTATTGCCCACCATAAGGCAATGCTTGGGGTCGAGATCCAGCTTTTCGCAGATCTCCAGATAGTATTTTGGGTTTGGCTTACAGAAATGTGAGTTTTCATAGTCGGTTATATAGTCGAAATCCTTCTCATAAAGGTCGGCCCAGGAAAGGCGTGCCTCTATTGCGCAGGCGGGGAAAAGGGGATTGGTCGCAACGACCACCTTTTCGGCCTTTTGCCTTGCAAGCTCTACTGCGCGGTTGGCAAGTGGGCTTGGCTGTGTAAAGGCCTTGGCCTTATGAAAATCAGCGTGGTAAAAGGCGTCGAAGGTTGGGATGTGGCTGTAGACCTCCTCGCCGAATACCTTCGAAAAGACCTCCCAGAAACGGTCGGAATTATTTACGCTTCCGTCGTTTCTGACCATCGCCTCGACCCCCTTCCACATAGCGGGTATAAGGGTTTCCTTGGTGTAGCCGTGGTGTGCGACCGCTCTTGTAAGCAGTCCGAAATATCCGCGGGTAAATTCCTCGTTATCCATGGGCAGAAGGGTTCCGTCCATATCAAATAAAATCGCCTGATAACTCATTTTTCCTCCTGTGCGCCCGGCAGGCTATAGCCTGAGGACATTATTTTTTCAACAATTTTAATAAACTGAACGGTGTCTTCCTCGCCGATTATATCTATAATATTTTCGGCAACCTCAAGGGAGGAGGCGTGCACGTTTGTAAAAACATCCAGCTTTTCCTTTACGCATTTAACGAAAAGGGTGCGGCGGTCGTTTGCTCCTCTTGCCTTCTCTAAAAGTCCCTTTTCTTCAAGGGAGTTTATGGTTCGGTTTAAAAGGGATTTAAGCATTCCCGTGTGGGCAAGGAGCTCCTTTACCGAAACAAGACCCTCACCGTCTTCCTTAAAACGGCGGTAGAGGCAGAGCATAACCACCGCTTCATTATACATAAGGCCTTTGGTTATGCGGCTGTTTTTAAGGATGGAATTAAGCTTCACCCAGGCAAGAAGCAGGCCTTCGGCATTTTGTGATACGGCCAATTTCCGATTCTCCTTTCCAAAAAAGAAAGTTCACAAAGTGAACAAGATTTTTGTTTATTATACACGACCGCGCCCCTTTTGTCAATAGTGTCGGCGGTTTATTTTAAGTTTATTTTCGCCTGTTATAAATTGGATTTAAAGGCAGAATTTTGTCTTTTCCGGAGGTAAAAAATATGAAAAACGTTATTTTATATAATCCCCTTTCGGGAGGAGGAAAGGGCTTAGACGCCGCAAAGGAGGCGGCCGCTCTTCTTGAGGGCGAGGCCGTTTTAACCGATATTACCGCCGTTACCGATTATAAGGAGCTTCTCGGTTTCTGCTCGGGTGAAAAGCTTATCGTCGTCGGCGGCGACGGCACCCTCAACCGCTTTATAAACGCTATTGACGGTATGGAGGTCGGCTGTGAGCTTCTCTACTTTGCCGCAGGCACGGGCAACGACTTTTTAAAGGAGATAACCGACGGTGAAAAGCGTCTCGTCGACCTTAAGGAGTACGTAAAGGATCTCCCTGTCTGCACCGTAAAGGGCAAGCCCTCCCGATTTATAAACGGCGTCGGCTACGGGATCGACGGATACTGCTGTGAGGTGGGGGATAAGCTTCGCGCTAAGGGCAAGACAAGCATAAATTATACCGCCATTGCCATAAAGGGTCTGCTTTTCGGCTATAAGACCACAGGTGCCACCGTTACGGTAGACGGTGTAAAGCACCGCTTTGAAAAGGTGTGGCTTGCGCCGGTTATGAAGGGAAAGTACTATGGCGGCGGAATGATGCCCGCTCCCGACCAGAATAGGGCTGACCCCGAAGGCAGGCTTTCGGTGTTCCTTTTCCACGGCTCGGGAAAGCTTAAGACCCTTATGATCTTCCCAAGCATTTTCAAGGGTGAGCACATAACCCACACCGATGTTACCACCGTGCTTACGGGCAGGGAGATAACCGTTGAGTTCGACAGTCCGCGTCCTTTACAGATCGACGGTGAAACGGTATTGGAGGTCTCAGCCTTCACTGCCTCTGCCGCAAAGGTTACTCAAAACATATAAAAAAACCGATACGCCACGGCGTATCGGTTTTCGCTTAGGCATATTTTCGGCTCCTTTTACATACTGTTTAACAGTAGCGTTAGGAGTTGATGGTATGAGAGAGGTATGCTGTGACCGGGCGACCCGTCTGGGCAGATACATAATAGAAACAGGAGCCACCGTAAGGGCTGCTGCCGCGCTGTTCAAGGTTTCCAAATCCACGGTCCATAAGGACGTTACCGAAAGGCTGAGACGGGAGGACCCGACCCTCTACCGACAGGTTAAGAAGGTTTTGGATAAAAACAAAAGCGAACGTCACCTGCGAGGCGGCGAAGCGACCAAAGAAAAGTATAAAAGAACTGCCCGGTAACGGGCAGTTCTTTTAAATTGAAAAGGGAAAGTTGAAAATTGAAAATTAAGGAGTGGCTCCGCCGCTTTTTTAATGCAAAATGCAAAGTGCAGAATGAATGTGTGCCTTCGCCACGGTCGAGGGGCTCGACACCCATTACGCGTAATGTAGATAG
>CAZRHF010000118.1:0-6976 GCA_964599835.1 uncultured Eubacteriales bacterium
TATTCATCTTCAACGGAATGTCAGGTGTTATCGCAAGCATATACAGCGACGACCGACTTCCCTTTGAAAAGATCTCTGCTGCAGGCTATTCTATTCTTAAAAGCATCGTAGCAATTTTGTTAGCCACATTGATTTTATTGTTAATTAAGAAGGAAAAAAAGAGAATAAACTTTAAGTCGATCATTGCGATGGCAGGAAGCGGCACGCTGGGTAATGTTGCAAACTGGATATTACTTATTCCCTTAAGCGCCACAGTCGTCACCTTTGCGGGAATGAATCTGGGAGGACTGCCCGCATCGGCACAGTACCCATTTATCACGGGCGGCACTATGATAGTATCAACGGTTATAAGCCTGTTCACAGCAAAAAAGCCCACGGTAAAAGAAATTTTTGCCGTACTCCTTGCATTTATCGGAGTTGTATTGCTCATTGCTTTACCCGAAATTGAAATTTTTACTCTAAATTGGATATAAAAAATAACGGATATGCAAATGGCATATCCGTTATTTTTTCGGCTATTTCTATAAATTTACACTGTCTTCAATAAGGGCTTTACGGACGTCTGCACCGCTAAGCTTTGCAAGATCGATACCGTCGAGTGCAGAAATTGCCGCCGCAGTACCTGCCGCTTGGCCTGTTAAAATACAGGTTCCTTGAATACGGGTACTTGCGTGGGCAATATGATCGACAGATATGCATCTGCCGCAAACAAGAAGATTTTCTACTTCTTTAGGTATAAGACTTCCGTAAGGAATTTCGTAAAAGTCACCCTTGATTTTTCCGCCTATTGCGGAGGACTTTCCTTTAGGGTCGTGAATGTCAATAATATACGAGCCTCTTGCGACTGCGTCGGGAAAGGTCGCACAGCCTATGACCTCAGTACCCGAAAGTACGTATCTGCCGCGAAGCCTTCGTGTCTCTCTTACACCAAGAGAACTTCCTGACTGAATAAGATAGCTGTTTTCAAATCCCGGAATGAAGGTCTGAAGAAAATCCACAATAGCGATGAGCTGAAGCTGAGCCTTTATCTCTCCCTCGTTAAGGCTATCGGCATCTGCACCGTTTATACCCACAACACGAGACATATTTATTACTGCAATGTCAGATTTTGTACCACGGGACACAAGCACCCTGCCCTGTGGCGTAGGAATGTTGTTGTCGACTATTTCAAAACCGCAGGTGTTGGCGAATTTCCATTTTTTGAACCTTTCTAGGGTTATTCCGTAGTCTCCGAAACAAAGCTTTTTGTTGTTAAGCTCGGCTGCCTTTTCGTAGTCAACGCCTCCCATAGTGAAGAATATAGACACCGGTTGCAGTACGCCCACGCCGCCACAATATTTTTCATTAGAGTTATGACGGATATCAAGCCCGTTTTGGGAAAGAGAGTCGTATACATCGGGCTCGCTCCCAAGCGAAAAATCGCAGCCTGCGCCGGCAAACATACCTCCGTCGCCGGTTGCATCAATAAAAGACTTGGCCTCTATCTTAATAAAGCCCGATTTATCGAAAGCCGTTACGCTTTCTACCCTATCGTTCTGTTTATTTACATCACACAGCGTTGAGTGAAAACGTATTTTAACCTGCGAATCTTTCATTAACTATGATTAGAAATAACGACCCCCTAAGCTACTGCTTTGGGGGCGTTATATTTGTTCTATTTTGTTTATTTAGTTGTTACCCATAAGTTTAACAAGAACGGCTTTTTGTGCGTGGAGGCGGTTTTCAGCCTCTGCGAATATCTCTTCGGCGTGTTCCTCAAAGACCTTTGCGGTAATCTCCTCCTCGCGGTGTGCAGGAAGACAATGCTGAACCATTGCGCCCTCTGCGGCAACGGCCATAACCTCGTCATTTATCTGATAGCCTGTAAATACCTTTTCACGCTCGGCTTTCTCGTCTTCCTGACCCATAGATGCCCAAACGTCGGTGTAAAGAACGTCGGCATCCTTTGCGGCGGCGAGAATATCGTCGGTACATATGAAATCTCCGTTTTCGGCCGCCCATTTCATAATTTCAGCATCGGGCTGATAGTTTTCGGGGCAAGCCACAGCCACCTTCATACCCATTTTGATTCCGCCGACGATAAGGCTGTTTGCCATATTGTTTCCGTCGCCGATATAGCACATCTTTTTACCCTGGAAATTGCCCTTAAACTCACGGAAGGTCATAAGGTCGGCAAGAACCTGGCAGGGATGGCAATAATCGGTGAGGCCGTTGATGATCGGTATGGAGCCATACTCGGCAAGCGCTTCAACCTCAGCCTGCTCAAAGGTTCTTATCATAATTCCGTCGAGGTAACCGGAAAGCACGCGTGCCGTGTCTTCTACGGGCTCTCCGCGGCCGATCTGAAGGTCACGTGAAGAAAGGAAAAGAGCAGAGCCGCCCAGATCGTACATACCAACCTCAAATGAAACGCGGGTACGTGTTGAAGACTTCTGGAATATCATTCCAAGGGTCTTTCCCTTTAAGTAATGATGCTCGATTCCGTGCCTTTTCTCATATTTAAGCTGGTCGGCAAGATTTAATATTTCGGTTATCTCCTTTTCGGAGAGATCCATAAGTTTAAGCAGATGTTTTGCCATTATTTTACACACTCCTTGATTATTTCAACGGCTTTCTTAAGCAGGTCGTCGGGAATATTTAAGGGAGGAAGCAGACGAACCTTGGTTTTTGCGGTGAGGACGAGTACACCTTTTTCACGGCAGGCAGCAACAATTTCTTTTGCATCTCTTTCGGTTTCAAGGCCTATCATAAGGCCCATTCCGCTGACCGTCTTGATTCCCTCGGCGTTTCCGAGCTCTTTAAAAATATACTCACTCTTAGCCTTAACATCAGCTAAAAGCTCATCGTCGATTCGGGAAATTATGCTGTAGGCTCCTGCGCAGGCAATGGGATTTCCGCCAAAGGTCGAGCCGTGAGAGCTCGGGGTAAGAGTATTTTCAACCTTTTCGCCCAGCATCGTGGCACCTATGGGAAGTCCGCCGCCAAGTCCCTTTGCGGTAGAAACTATATCGGGCTTAATTCCAAACTGCTGAAAAGCGTAGAGACTTCCTGTTCTTCCGTTTCCGGTCTGAACCTCATCGCAGATAAGAAGAACGTCGTTTTCTTTACAGAAATCATAAACCTCAGTAACGAAGTCTTCATTAAGCTTCATTACTCCCCCTTCGCCCTGAACGGGTTCCATCATAACAGCACAACCGTTATGCTCTTTCACAAGGGAAATGACCTCTGCTGTGTTATTGGCCTCGGCATAAACAAAGCCTTCGGTGAAGGGTCCGAACTCTGTATGGAAGACGTCCTGACCCGTGGCAGCAAGAGTGGTAACGGTTCTGCCGTGAAAGCTGTTTTTGAGGGTTACTATGGTGCTTCTTCCCTCACCGTACTTTAAAAAACTGTAGCGACGAGCTGTTTTAATAGCGCACTCATTAGCCTCTGCTCCCGAATTGGAGAAGAAAACCTTTTTCATTCCGGTTTTCTTACAAAGAAGCTCAGCAAGCTTGGCACAAGGCTCGGTATAGAAAAGATTTGAGGTATGCTGAAGGGCGTTCATCTGCCCGGATACGGCAGAAATCCACTCCTCGTCGGCATAGCCGAAGGTATTAACGGCAATTCCCGTGCCGAGGTCAATATATTCCTTGCCGGCTGTATCATAAACGAGAGAGCCTTTACCGTTTTTCAGTTCCAAAGGGAAACGACCGTATGTATTTGCAACATAGGTCTTATCAAGATTTGTTATACTCATTTTATCCTCCGTAGAGCATCGTACCGATACCCTCGTTGGTAAGGGTCTCGATAAGGAGCGAATGAGGTACGCGGCCGTCGAGAATAAAGACCTTGTCGACACCCTGACGGATAGCCTCTACGCAACATTCTATCTTAGGTATCATACCGCCTGAGATAATTCCATCGCGCATAAGCTGAGGCGCTTCGCTGACACAAACACTGGAAATAAGGGTGGATTCATCGTCCTTATCGCGGAGAAGTCCGACAATATCGGTCATAAGAAAGAGTGCTTCCGCGCCGAGAGCGCTTGCAATTCTTGCAGCAGCAGTATCGGCATTAATATTATAGATATTTCCTTCCTTATCACAACCGACAGTTGAGATAACAGGAATATAGCCCTTCTCTAAAAGGTCGTTTACCGGTTCAATATTGATATCGGTGATTTCGCCGACAAAGCCTAAAGCGGGGTCTTTAATTTCAGCCTCGATAAGGTGACCGTCCATACCTGAAAGACCAACAGCTTTTCCGCCGCTGTTCTGAAGATGGTTTACAAGGGTCTTATTGATTTTACCTGCAAGGATCTGAAGAACGATCTCAGCTGTTTCGGCATCGGTAACGCGTAGTCCGTTAACAAACTCGCTCTGCTTGCCGATCTTTTTAAGCATATCGGAAATTTCGGGACCGCCACCGTGAACGAGAACTACCTTTATACCGATAGTATTAAGGAGCACGAGATCTCCCATAACGGCATTCTTAAGTTCTTCGTTTATCATAGCGTTTCCGCCGTATTTTACAACGATTACCTTATTGTAATACTTTTTAATATAAGGGAGGGCGTTAACAAGAATTTCGGCCCTTTGTGCATTGGTTATCATGTTCTGTAATCTCCGTTGATCTTTACATAATCGTAGGTGAGGTCGCAACCCCAGGCGGTGGAAGAAAACTCACCGTCGCCTAAAGAAATCAGGATTTCGATATCTCTCTTAAGGAGAATTTCCTTGGCTTTTTCCTCGGAAAACTCTACTCCTGCGCCGTTTTGACAAACAACTATCTCTCCAGCTTCAGAGCGGAAGGAAACGTCGATTTTGGTAATGTCTACGTCGGCGCCGCTATAGCCGATTGCACAAAGCACACGGCCCCAGTTAGCGTCGGCGCCGAACATAGCGGCTTTGGTAAGAGATGAGCAGATGACAGACTTTGCAACGGTACGGGCAACGGCATCGCTGTCTGCACCTGTAACCTTGCATTCAAGCATCTTTGTTGCGCCTTCGCCGTCGCCTGCTATCATTCTGCAAAGATAGGCGTTTACGGTATTAAGAGCCTTACAGAAGGTGTCAAAGGCTTCACCGTCAGAATTGATTTCGTCGTTTTCGGCCATTCCGTTAGCGAGAACCACCACCATATCATTGGTAGACGTATCTCCATCAACACTAACCATATTAAAGGTCGTTTTAATGTCGGCACTGAGGGCTTTTTGAAGCATATCAGGTGAAATCGCAACGTCACTCGTAATAAAGACAAGCATCGTTGCCATATTGGGATGAATCATTCCCGAGCCTTTAGCTATACCGCCGATCTTACATTCTTTACTGCCGATATTAAAGCTTACGGCAATTTCCTTCATAACCGTATCGGTAGTCATAATTCCTTCTGCCGCTGCGGCACCGCCCTCGTAGCTGAGACCCGAAACAAGCTCGGGAAGCCCGGATTTTATGGGATCCAAGGACAAGGGTTGTCCGATAACGCCGGTAGAAGCAACAACAACGTCGGAGGGTGAGATTCCGAGAGCATCGCCGGTGATCTTACACATTTCTTCGGCAATTTCGATTCCGTTTGCGTTACAGGTGTTTGCGTTTCCGCTGTTACAGATAACGGCAGTAGCGTAGCCGTCTGCAATATTTTTCTTTGTAACGATATTAGGTGCGCCCTTTACAAGGTTTGTCGTATAAACGCCTGCGGCAACAGCCTTCTTATCACTGACGATAAGAGAAATATCGCGTTTTGTACGGTTTTTGCGTATTCCGCAATGAATTCCGTTCGCTTTGAAGCCTTTTGCGGCACAAACGCCGCCGGGGATGATATTCATAATAATCTCCTTAAATATCGAGTCCTGTGGTGATATCGACGCCCATCATAATGTTCATACACTGCAGAGCGGCACCCGAGGCGCCCTTTCCCAGATTATCGTATCGGGCAATCAGCAGAATTCTGTCTTCGTTGCCTTCGACGAATATCTGCATAGAGTCCTTACCCTTTATTCCGTTAGCGGAAACAAGTCCGCCCTCACCTATCTCCTCGGAGTAGGTAACTATAGGACCGTTATATTTTTCTTTATAGATCTGTTTTACGGTATTTATATCTGCGCCCTTAAGCTGAGAAGCAAAAAGAGGCACAGTAACACACATACCACTGTAGAAATCGGCAACAATGGGACAGAAAACGGGGGCGTTTTCAATTCCTGCGATAGCCTTCATTTCCTTAAGATGCTTATGCTGTTGACCAAGGGCATATTGACGGGGAGCGTCTAAAAGAAATTCGCGATCTGCGTCCTCATATTCAGCGATCATTTTCTTTCCGCCACCCGAATATCCGGTAATGGAATGGCAGGTCAAAAGTGTGTCCGAAGGAAGAATTCCTGCGTCCACGAGCGGCTTAGTAAGAGCAATAAATCCGCTTGCGTGGCAACCGGGAACCGCTACTCTATTAGCGTTTCTGACCCTTTCGAAGCCATTTTCAAACACCTCAGGAAAACCGTAAATCCACTGCTCACTTGTGCGGTGAGCAGTGGAAGTATCGAGTATTTTTACGCAGTCTTTTGCCTGAGATACCGCCTCTATAGCGGCGGAATCGGGCAGACAGAGAAAGGTTATATCCGAGGAGTTTATAGCGTCACTTCTGGCCGAAATATCTTTGCGGAGCTCTTCGGGAAGGGTTATAAGCTGTATATCTTCCCTGCTGCTCAGTCGGTCGAAAATGCGAAGTCCGGTGGTACCCTGACTTCCGTCTATAAATACCTTAGTCATTATTTTGTTTCCCTCTTCTTGTCAAGCATAGCCTTAACCTTAATGGGAAGACCGTAAAGGTTAATAAAGCCTGCAGAATCCTTCTGATCGTATGCGCCGCCGTCGTCACCGAAGGAGGCTACTTCATCATCGTAGAGGGAGTAGGGAGAGGTAACGCCTGAGTTGATGATGTTACCCTTGTAAAGCTTGACCTTAACGTCACCCGTAACGGTTTCCTGGGTCTTGTCAACGAA
>CAZRHF010000119.1:0-6823 GCA_964599835.1 uncultured Eubacteriales bacterium
CCTGCGGGGCGCAAGGGGATTTATATCATAGTAAGCTTCCGCCGAGATCCCGCCTGCGGCGATTTTGCGACGGTATCTGCGACAATGGGTCATTCTGAGCCTGCCGAACCCGTAGGGCGACAACGTAGTTGAGCCAGTCTCATTGTCGCAAAATTTCGACTTCGCTTCGCTCCGCTCAGGATGACCCGGCGGCGCTGACACCTGTAACCTGCAACCTGAAACCTGCAACCTGTTCTCTATCCGTCGGAGACACCTCGCAACTATCCACTGTCACCTATGTTTTTAAATTACATTTTTAACCTGCTCTGCCCTCGTCAGTCTTGCCTTTGCCTTGCGGTAAAGAAGCATAAAATATTGCTGAAGCTCACCGTCTCCCTCACCCAGAGCAAGCTTTTCAGCCACTCCGTAGGTGAATATGGTAAGCACCTTCTCCTCGGGGTAGTTAATTTCCCCCGAAAGGGAGGCAACGGGGCTGTATTCGGCAGCACCCGCCGCCTCGAAAAGATCGTCATAGACCTGATTTATAACCGTAACCGCCTTGCGCTGAAGGGCAGGATCATCGGTATATCCAAGGCTGTCCAAAGCCTTCTTGTAAATGTCATTTGCCGTCATATCTGCTGTCCTCCCATGATCTGCTGAAGCATAAGCTGCTGTTCCTCGGGCGGCATCTGTGCATAAGCCGCATATTCCTGCGGATGCTCTGCCGCAAACTGCTGCATAACGTCACTCTGCATTCCCTGCTGTTTACTTGCCGCATCCATCTGCTTTGAGGCATCGTCTATAAGCTCCGAAAGTCTCGGCACGATACCCTTAGGCAGTCTTTCAAGATACTGCTTGGGGTTTATAATCTGAGCGTTCAGCAGACCGTCAAGGGTGGAGATCTGTACCGCCTCGCTCCAGAGGGTGGAAGCTCCTACGTCAACGCGGACGGTGAAAACGAGGTTTTTATATCTTTTGCCGTCAAAGGGGATATACTGTCTGCCGTCGCGGGTGTCCACCTCTATCATCCGCTTGCCGTACTTATTGAGCCAGATATCAAGCCATATCCTCGCGACCTCCTCAATGAAGGCGTAGAATCTGTTCTGATAGGGCTGTAAGGGTGCCGTAGCGGCCTCCTTGACCTGAATAATAGCCTGCGCATTGTCGGGTCGCAGGTTGCCCAGCGCGGCGTCGTTGGCTCCCGAGGTGGAAAGGGTGTTGCTTATAAGGTCGTTAACCGCCGCCTGATACTGAGAAGCCCAGGCAGGAGGGTTAACGTACTGAATTGCACCCGATACCTCGTCTGCAGAGCCAAACACCTTAAAGACCTGCCCGGGATCGTTGGTTACCTTATCGGTGATGACGTCGCCGTTGACCAACATCTTCGGCATACCGAAATTGAGAGCCGACCAACATTCTGCGGTAAGCATACGGTTAATTGCTATCTGATTCGGGATAAGGTAGGTTATTTCGCTGTCACCGTAGGCGCAGGAACGCCTCTGATCCCAGCGCATTACGGCAAGCGGATATCTCGTAAGTCCTATGTCCCAGGGCTTTCTCACCGTTGCCTTTTCGGTGCATTTTACCGCCATAACCTTAAAAGCAGAATCGTCCTTATCCCACTCTTTATAAAACTTTGTAATTACCGTAACGCGGCGGCTGTCGGTGGGCTCCTGTTCTCCGCGATCACCCGAATTGTATTGTGTCGCGCCGTCGGGGATAATGTCTTCACAGGGCAGACCGTTACGCCTTGCCTCTCTGCGGACCGCCTCCACGTCAAGCCTCTGCGAAATAAGAATAAACGGCTGACTCTGAACGTCGTCGTTGTTGGGATCCCCGAAAACAACGTTCTCCACGTCGAGGATCTCATACTTAAGGTCGCCCTTTATCTTGGTAGTCCTGCCCTCGTCGGCATAAAGACCCGTCTCTATATCCTCGTCCCAGTATGAATAAGAGATTCCCGAGCCGCTTATGTAGGCGTTACGTAAAAACATCGCGTTCTTAATATCGAAGCCTACCCTCTCGGCGGTAATTCGGAAATATCCGCTCATAGCGTCGGTTATGACCGAGACCTCTGCGGGTTCGGGGTTTGCCATAGGAGCCTGCCACTCACCGCCCATCATCAGGGACTGCGTCTCGGCACCTTGCTTCTTAATCTCGGTGGTGTTGGGTATTCCTTCGGCGGTAAAAGCCACCGCTACGGGCGCCGAGCCGATATTCGACATCTTGTATTCGCCGATACGCTTAATAACGTTATGGCGCACAAGGGGTCGTTCGTTTCCGCACTGAGCACCGTACCATTGGTCGCCTACATAAAAGCGTTCGTTCATCTTGGTCTGCTCGAATATACCCAGCTTTCCTACAGAGGACTTGTAATTGTTCCCCTGCTCATACTCGCTGAATATAGCCTTCGCCTCAGTCTTTATCTGATGTCTTTCCTGCATCCTTCTTTACCGCCTTTCTTCTTTTCGCTGTTGTCGCCTGCTTTACCTTTTCCTCCTGCCACTTTTCGTCTATATAAAAGCCTTTATCTAAAAGCTGATTTTTCTCTTTCTCGCTATCGATATATATAACGCGGTTGCCATATCCGCTTAAAAGTCTGTATTTCATAGTAAAATCTCTCCATATTAAAAATTAGGGCTGCCTACTTATGAGACAGCCCCGCGGCGAGCCGCCGCTCCCAAACGGGAATTTATTTTTTTATGTTTCTTAATTTGCAGACCCGACCGTTATATTGGTTCGGTATCCGCAGTAGGGGCGGTCATCGGCCGCCCGTTCTGTGCTATGCACTGAAGGAAGCCCAGATTGCATTTAATCCTGACTTCTTTACAAATACATCGTAGTAAATACGATAGTCGAACTTGTATGCATCTGCATCAAGGTTCTGCTCGGGGGTGAAGATACGAATCTTCTCGGTCTTCTTTACAAGGCTTGCTACCTTCTTAGGAAGCACCAGCATACGGATATTCTGTGCTCCGCCTGCGGTGTCGGGCTTAAAGCCGCCTGAAGTGTGTGTATCATCGGTTGTCACAAACTCAAAAGCGGTCTTCATTCTCGCACTTGATACAGGAATAAGGGTAACACCGTCGATTTTATCAACTTTAAGATTTACCTCTCCCTTCTTAAAGTCGGAAACAACAATTCTTCGAGCGATCTCCGGACTGGATTTGAATGCACTGTACGCTGTAGGGTCTACAAAGCATACAAGCTCCTCATCAAAACCTGCAACGTCCTGAACGTTAGATACAAGCTGATTGAACACGGCATAGGGTGCGGCATCTTCCCAAGCCACAGTGTGTTCATCACTGCCGCGCACCGCGCTGAGTGTCGGTTCTTTTTCAGCGTTGATTTTTCCTGCCGCAACGCTTGCCAGCTTGGAAAGAATATAGGCGTCGCTTTCGGGAACAACCTGGGTGCGGACGTATTCGCCCATAACCTGACCTGCAAGGTTTGCAATTCCGTTCTCGTCCATATCCTCACGGTCGATCTGAATGGAACGGGCACGGTCCATCGCCATAGTGAAAGGCTCGTTAGCTACGGTAACGGCGGCACGATTAAATCCGTTGTCGCGGTCATAGTCAACAAGACCGACAAAGTCGATATTGGGGATCAGAACGGTTTTTGCGCCTACGAACTTAGCCTTAAGAACGTTGTCGGCGAGGAATCCGGTAACGGCCTTCTGCACATAGGCCTTATCGAGCTCGGAAGCAAACTTCTGAGCGTATTCAATAGAATTGATAGTCATAACATTTTCTCCTTTTCATTAGCTCCACACTCCTCCCTTAAATGCCGACATAAGGTTGTCCTCGGCTTTATCGGAAGCTACGGAGCCGACATTTTGATTTTTATTTTTCTCGGAGGTAGCCTTCGCCTCCTCCACACGAGTTCGCTCCGAACGTTCATATCGGAGCAGTTCCAGCTCAAGGTTTCCGCTCTTAATCGCCCTCTTGATGACCGCATCAGGTACCTTCTCAATGCTGTCATATTCGGGAAATAAAGCACGTGCCTCCTCAAACTGTTCTGCAAGCTTGGCGGTTGCGCTCTTCTGCGCTTCCTCCTCGGCCTGCTTTTCTGCGGCGTTACGGTTGGTTACGGCTTGGTCATAAGCCTTGCGGTTCTTCTGACGCCGAAGCTCTAACATATCACCGACAACGTCGCTGTCCTCGCCGAATTGCGCTACAAGCTCCTCGCGGTAATCGCTCTCGTCACTCTCCACAAGGCTCTTAACGTAGTCCTTAACCGACATCCCCTTAAGGGTGGCGACGTAGTCAAGATCGTCAAGCAGCTTCTTGTCGCTCTCCTCGTAGTGCTTGCCAAGCTGAGCAAGGCGTTTGGCCTCCTCCTTGGTAACCTTAAGATCCTCGTGACGGTAGCGGAGGGTAAATTCCTCCCTCTCTGCATCTTCGGCAGTCTGCGCGGCCTGAGTGTCGGCATCTTCCGTGGCCGTGGTATCGGTCTCGGCGGTTGCCCCTTCTTCGGTCGCTGATTCCTGTGTTACGTTCTCCTCGGGTATGGTGGCCTCGGTGTTCATAACGTTCTCTTCCATTTAAAATTCCTCCTTAATGGTGATAAGGTTTATATATCTTGTCGGGTCATCCTGAGCGTAGTCGAACCCGAAGGGCGCCGTAGGCGGGATCTCGACAAAAGATCAATAATTATTCGACTGCATCCTGCTCGGTGCCGTCGTAGCTCATAAAGTTTTCAAGCTCCTTCTGAAGCTTATCTGCCTGCCGTTTCTCTTCCTCTGTGGGCTCTTTGGGTATGGTGGAGGGTCTTTTCCTTCCCTTCCACTTGAAACCGCAGAAAAACGCTAAAATAAGGGAAATTTCCCAAAGCATAATTAAAATCACATAAACCAAATTAAAATCCTCCGATATCCGCGGCCGATATGCCGTGATAGATGTTGTAATATTCGTCTGCCGTCGGCCTTCGCTTCTCTTCCTTCGTCGGATGAAAGGTCTTGACGTCGTAGAAGGCGTATCGCATAGCATCCATAAGATGGTTGTTCTTGTCCTCCGGGACGTTGATGCCGCCCCCGGCCTTGTCCTTTTTCCAGCAGTAGGACGATAGTTCCGCTATGGTCGCCTTGCAAGACGGCAACACGCAAATTCTATACCCCTGAAGGGCAGAGATACCGTTCACTACGCTGTCCCGACCCTTCACCGACGGGGCTATTCTGCCGATTCCCAGCCGCCTGAGATCGTCGTTGCTCTTAGGCTCTGCCGCATCGGCGCGAATACGTTCTTTAGCATAGCCCTTACTTTTTATCATTCGGGCTATGTCCTCATTGAGCATCTTCTTCTCGTAATGCTCGTCATATATCCAGATTTCCTTTTTGAGGGGGTTCACGATAAAGGCAATAAAAGCGGTGGGGTCGTTGGTGTAGCCGTAATCAAGCCCGAAAAAGGACCGATACTGCCACGATACGTCCTCGGCAGGGCCTTCCGCTCCCTTAACGATCGGCACGCCCTTGTCGCTTACGTCAAAATCCACGACCTCCCAGTTCTCATACACCAGCCCGTCTGCGATACCCCACTCTCCGAGACCTGTCACTAAATAACGACGATAATTTCGCTCTTTTAGCTCTTCCATCGCAATGTGATATTCAGGTGCTAAGTGTTCGTTGCAAAGATAAGTGGTTGAATACGTATCCGCTAAAGACGATTCCGTGTCAAAAAAACGTTTCTTCAGCCAATGATGCTCACTCCAAGGGTTAAAGGTTAAAGTCGTTTGATTAAAAAGCGGCGGAGGTACGTCACTTCTCGGCATCGAAAAATCCAATTTTTCAAAATCCTCTTCGCTTTCTATCTCGTAGGCCTCCTCTATCCACACCCAACAAAGATATCCCTTCTCCACGGTAGTCGAAGCCAGCTTCAGAACGTCGTCGAAGCCGCGGAAAAGGATCTTCTGCCCGGTCGGAAGGTAGATCATCTCCAGAGGAGAGACATTGTTCTTAAACAGGTGGGAGACCCCTAATTTTTCCTGAGCCCACTTAAGCTGAGCGAAGGTCGAGTCTCTGTGGGTGTTCATAACCGCCCGAACGACTAAAATGTTGCTTTCGGGATATTTCATAAGTCGGTAGATCAGATTCAGCGCAGTGGTGGTCGACTTCTTCGAACCTTTACCGCCCTTCAATACTCTATAACGTTTGCGGCTGTTCCAGAAGGAGCCGTACCCACCACCGACTATCTCACTAAGCCTTATCCGAGAGGTCATCGACGATCACCACGCCGCCGCTTAAGTTAATATCCTCCGAAGGCTTCTCGCCGACAGTATCTCTGACAAGAGCGACCGCATCCAGGTTTCCCCCCGCCGCCTTGCTGACAACTGCACAAGCTATGGCCGAAGCAAAGGTCTTACTGCCGTCGTCCTCAATGCCGAAGCGACGAAACAGATCCGCAAAATCCTCATCGGCCGCCCTGCAATCGAGAGCCCGTTCAATAGCTCCCTGAAGCCTGCGCTTTTTCCCCGAATTGGTTCCGCCCTTCGACGCTTCCTCCACGGTAAGCACGTGCGCCTGCGGAATTAAATTCTGCTCATTAGCCATATTCTCGCCTCCTTTTCGCCCATTGTAGAGCATCCGGCGATCAAAATGTCACCACCACCAAACAAACTTTTTAAAAAATTTGCAAAAAAATAAAGCGCCTTAAAAGACGCTTGACAATTTTCAAATAAATGCTATAATAAAAACGGAATAAGGCAAGCCGTATAGACGGTCAGCCCCAAAGAAAATAGTTAAAAAGATTTAACCGCTTCGTTTGCAGACAGGGCGGTTATTTCTTTTTTATTGCGATTATAGAATATAGAACGATAATTAAAATTAAGGTTAAGTATTCCATGGGCA
>CAZRHF010000120.1:0-6783 GCA_964599835.1 uncultured Eubacteriales bacterium
TTTTCGGTAGGCAAATATATCTTTATCAAAGCTTGTAACCCGCTATGACACTTTCAACTGATGAAAGTGTTTTCGTTATAAAAAGACGGAAGACAACTTCTTTACGAAGTGTCTTCCGTCTTTTTTATTTATTATAGGTCACTGCAACCTGTAACCTGTAACCTGCTAACAATACTTTTCTCCCGCAATAACAACGGTATCTATGGACATATCGTCATTAAGAATCAGCAGGTCGGCGTCGTAGCCCTCTGCGATTCTGCCCTTATTAATGCCGAGAAGCTGTGCAGGGGTCTCGGTTGCCATATATACGGCATCCTCAAAGGGAATTCCGAACTCGACCGCCTTCTTAACGCAGTCGAGAAGGGTGGAGCTGCTTCCTGCAATAGTTCCGTCCTCCAGGGCCGCAACGCCGTTTTTAAGGTAGACGGTGAGTCCGCCCGAATCGTAAACTCCGTCGGGAAGGCCTGCGGGGCGTATGCTGTCGCTTATAAGACAAATACGCTCTTTGCCAAAAGCCTTATATGTCAGAAGAACGATAGGCTTTGCAACGTGAAGTCCGTCGCAGATAAGCTGAGGATAGGCTCCCTTTTCAAGTGCCGCGCCGATGGGACCGGGTTTTCTGTGATGAAGTCCCGGCATAGCGTTATAGGTGTGGCAGAGGCAATTTGCGCCCGCTTCCATTGCGGCAACAGCCTCCTCGTAGGTGCAGTCGGTGTGACCGAGGGCAACTATACAGTCGGGGGTGACTGCCTTAATAAATTCGATACTGCCCTCGTTTTCGGGGGCGAGACTGATCATTTTTATGTCGGCGTATTTACTGCATTCTTTAAATTCCTCAATATCGGGATTTCGAATGTAGGCAGGGTTTTGTGCACCCTTATATTTGTGGTTTATGTAGGGACCCTCAAAATGAAAGCCTAAGATCTGCGCACCCTTAAAATCCCTTTTGGCCTTAACCACCTTAAGGAGATCCTCCTTGGAGGCGGTCATAGTGGTGGGGAGCCAGGAGGTGGTACCGTGCTCGGCGTAGAATTTACACATAGGCTCGAAATCGGCATCCATTGTGTCAAGACCGATACAGCCGTGGGAATGGGTTTCGATAAGGCCGGGGATAACACGCTTTCCCTCAGCATCAATATCAAAATCGGTTACGGCTTCAGGAAAACCGACAAATTTTCCGTTTTCAATTTTTATGTTGACCTTTTTTCCGAAAAGGTCGGCGTTTTTAATTATCATATTATTCCTTCTCGCAGTAGATTACGGTGAGGTCGGGATGAAGCTGAAGAATGGAGGCGGGAACCTCGGGGGTGATGGGACCGAAGAAGGCCTTTTCCATAATTTCCTTCTTCTTTGCACCGTTGGCAATAAGAAGGACCCGTTTTGCCTGCATTATGGAGCGCATACCCATAGTTATTGCCTTGGTGGGAACCTCGTCACGGGAGGCAAAGAAGCGGGAGTTGGCTTCTATGGTAGATTCGTGGAGGTCGACGAGATGGGTCTCGGGGATGAAGCGGCAGTCGGGCTCGTTAAAGCCGATGTGACCGTCGAGGCCGATACCTAAAAGCTGAATATCGATACCGCCTAAGGCCTTAATATGCTCGTCGTAGGCAATGCCTTCCTTTTCGGGGTCGGCGGCAAGACCGTTGGGCACGAAGGTGCGGGTCTTGTCGATGTTGACCCTGTTGAAAAGGTTTTTGTTCATAAAATAGCGGTAGCTCTGGTCGTTTTCTCCGTCGAGACCAACGTATTCGTCAAGGTTTACCGAGGTAGCGCGACTGAAGTCCAGCATACCTTTCTCATACATTTAGGTGAGGCAGTCATAGGTGCCTACGGGGCTGGAGCCGGTGGCAAGACCCAACACACAGTCGGGCTTTAAGGTAATTACCGAGGCGATAAGCTGTGCGGCCTTCTCGCTGAGCTCTTTATAGGAATTTACGGTTATGTAGTTCATAATAATTCTCCTTATTTAGCGTATCGGCTGACGATCTCTTTCATCTTATCCCACTTGCGGTTCATATCCTTTACAAGCTCGAACTGAGTACGGCAACGGTCGAGGTTGTGTCCCTCGTAGTGGGTCTTGAAGTAGGTGTCGCCCTGAAGATAGTCGGTTAAAAATCTCATACCGCATTCAACGGTCATCATCTTGGCACCCTCGGGCATAAGCATAACCTCGTCGGCCGAAAGAAGTCCGCCGGTGCCTTCAAGGAAGCCCTTGGCGTAGGCCTCGAAAAGCTCTAAGGAAAGGCTTACCTTGGAGAGATCCTTCTCATCCTCGGCGGCAGTATTGGCGCCGAAGCGGATGGCGTCGCCGAAATCGGTTACCGAAAATCCCGGCATGATGGTGTCGAGGTCGATAACGCAGAGGGCCTTTTTGGTTGCGGCGTCAAGCATAACGTTGTTGGGCTTGGTGTCGTTGTGGGTAACGCGGAAGGGGAGCTTACCCGCCTTCTGGCTGTCGAAAAGGACAGAATAGAAATCCTTCTCACTGTTAACGAAGTCGATCTCGGCCTTGACTGAAGCGGCACGTCCGCAAACGTCTTCCTCTACGGCCTTTTTGAAGTTTTCGTATCTCCAGGGGGTGTTGTGGAAGTTTACGATAGTCTCGCTGAGCTCTTCGACGGGGAAGTCGTTAAGAAGCTTCTGGAAATTACCGAAGGCGTAGCCGCACTCGTAGAACTCATCTAAGGTATCGGGAAGCTCGATAGAAACGGCGTCCTCGATAAAGTCGTAAACACGCCAGCAGGTGTCGTCCTCGTCTATATAGAAATAGCTTCCGTCGTTGGCGGGAACAAGGTGCATAATGCCGCGGGGGTCGGCACCCTCTTCGGCAACCCTGTTTAAGAAGTCGGTGACCTTTTCGATGTTGGACATAAGGCCTTTAGCGTCGGAGAAGACGTTTTTGTTTACGGCCTGAAGTATGTAGCGTACGGTCTGACCGCAAAGGTTTACGGTCTCAACCAGGAAGGTGTGGTTGATGTGTCCGTTGCCGTGGGGGGCAATGGACTTGACCGTTCCGGGTATCTGAAACTGTGACATAATTGCAAGTTTTTTCTCCATAAAAAAGACTCCTGTCAAAATTTGTTATGTATCATTTCTATTTTATGCCAAAACGGCAAAAAAATCAATAGAAAAGACCGATATATTTTAGTATATCGGTCTTGAAAGCTGTTTATTTGGTCTTAAAAGCAACTCCCGCAACCTCGGGGCCTGCGTTTGCGGCAACGGCGGCACCGATCTGATAAAAGTCGGCGGGGGGATAGCCGATAGCCTCGGTGGCGGCGGCCGCCATAGCGTCCCGAAGGTCGGAATCGTCTCCGTAGACCACACAGTAGGGACAGCCCTCGGCAATTTCGGAAGAAAGCTTTTTTGCAATAGCGGGAATAACGGCCGAGTCGCCCCGAACCTTGTCGTCGGTGACGATCTGCTTATCGGCGATCCGAAGTATTGGACGAAGGCCCAAAAGCTCGCCCACAAAGGCGGCGGCAGAGGGGATACGTCCCGATTTTTTGGCGTATTTAAGGGTGTAAAGTCCGAAATAGACCACTCCCTTATCGAACCAGTCGCGAAGATATTTAACTATTTCGGGGGCGGAAACTCCCTTATCGGCCATTTTTGCAGCCTCTACAACGGGGTAACCGTAGCCTACCGAATAGGTTTTGGAATCGATACAGTAGACGTTGAATTTTCCGTTTGCGTCGGGGTTATCCTCAAAGAACTGATCCTTGGCCTGAACCGAATTATAGTAGGTGGCGGAGCCTTCGCTGTTGATGGAGACATAGATAACGTCGGTGTAGCCCCGATCGAAAAGGTCGCCGTAAAGCTCGCCGAACTCGAAGGCGGTTATCTGACTTGTTTTGGGAATTTCCTCGGCCTCTTCCATCAGTTCGAAGAATTTTGCATTATCGAAATCCACACGGCTGGTGTAGGATTCGTCGCCGACGACGATCTGAAAGGGGAGAATTTCAATATCGTAAAGGTCTTCGTTTTTATAGGAGATATCGCTGGCAGAATCTGTAACGATCTTAATTTTTGACATTAAAAGAAAACTCCTTAAGTTAGTTGTATCCACATTATACAGTATAAGGGTCTATTTTTCAACTGCCATTTTCTTCTGAACCTCGTCGGCGAAATAGTGTCCTACGTCGGCCATAAGACGGGCAGCGGAGGGTACAAGAGCGTTGGGGAAGGGGCGGAAGAAGCTTTCTGCCTCGAAGGTGATATCACCGGTGTAGCCTATCTCGGCAAGAGCGTCGATCATCTCGGCAAAATTGACCTTTTTGGTGTAGGGCAGAGTGTGGTTGTCGTGGATGGCGTCAACGTCGTGGATATGGAGACCGAAAAGACGGTCTTTACCCAGAGTTTTTATCATATTGGCAACGCTTTCTCCCGTAAGGCAGGTGTGGCCGATATCAAGGCAGGCCTTAAGATAAGGAGATCCTATCATATCGACGTATTCGGCAAACTCCTTGGCCTCGGCGCAGGTGGACTGAACGATGTGCTCGTTGTTGGGGTTTCTCTGCCACATATTTTCGGTAAGCATTATAATGTCAAGCTTTTCGGCGTAGGGGAGAAGGTCGGTATAGAATCTGATATTTTCCTTCTTCAGGCGCTCTGCGTTCTGCATATAGGGGAGGAACTGCTCGGGATGGACGACTATGGCTTTGGCGCCCATAACGGAGGCTACCTCCATACAGCGGACGGTGGCTTCAAAAAGGGGTGTTCCCTTTTCGGCGGCACCTAAATAGGAGGCGAATACGGCGTGAGCCTGATTGCAGGGAAGTCCCAGCTCGTCGATGAATTTTCGGCACTGCTTTGCTTTTTCTATGTAATCCTCACCGTCAAAGGGAGCGGAAAGGGTTACAGCGTCGCTGCCGCAGCAAAGGCTGAGGTCAAAGGCGGTAAAGCCGGCCTGCTTTAACATTTTGAGGTTTTCTTCAAAACCAAAGCGTTTATTGTTTGCGGTGCTGGTAGAAACTAACATAAGTATTACTCCTTATCTAAAAATCCGCTTTTGCCTATAATATCGGCAATCTCGGAAAGCTGTTTTGGGGGAAGGACCAGAGCGAAGCGCACGTAGCCCTCTCCGTGGGGGCCGAAGGCGATGCCGGGGGTGCAGATAACGCCGGTATCCCTAGCCAGATCTTCACAGAATTTTTTCGAGTCGGTAAAGCCTTCGGGCAGGGGCGCCCAGACGAACATCGTACCGCCCGACCTTGGGATATCCCAGCCGTATTTCTTAAGCCCGTCAAGCAGTGCGTCACGGCGCTTCTCATATTCGGCACACTGTGCCAGAACCGAGTCGCGGGGACCCGTAAGTGCCGCGACCGCCGCCTTCTGTACGGGGTAGAACATACCGAAATCATACTGACTTCTGAGCTTCTTAAGGGCGTTTACAACGCTCTTGTTTCCGATAAGGAAGGAGATCCTCGCGCCCGTTACGTTAAAGGATTTTGAAAGGGAGAAGAACTCTGCGCCAACCTCGGCGGCTCCCTCAAGGGAGAGGAAGGAAAAGCCCTTCTTGCCGTCGAAAATAATGTCCGAATAGGCGTTGTCGTTGATTATTATAAAGCCGTATTTTTTTGCGTAGGCGAGTATTTCTTCAAAAACAGCCTTGTCTGCCACCGCGCCTACGGGATTTGAGGGATAGGAAAGGACGATATACTTGGTTTTTTTAAGAATTTCCTCATCCAAAAGGTCAAGCCGCGGCATAAAGCCGTGTTCTTTGACAATGGGGTAATATTCGACCCTCGCGTCGCCTAAAGCCGCGCCTGCGTAAAAGGCGGGATAGCCGGGGTCGGGGAGAAGGACGATATCCCCCTCGTCACAGAGGGCCATACCTATATGTCCCATTCCCTCCTGGCTTCCGTTTACGGCGGTTATCATATCGGGGGTTATATCCACGCCGAAGCGGCTTTTATAGTAGTCGCAGACGGCAGTAAGAAGCTCGGGGGTCTCGGTGAGGGAATATTTCCAGGCTTCGGGGTCGGCGGAGGCCTCCTTCAAGGCTTCCATAACGTGGGCAGGGGGAGCAAAATCGGGTGTTCCGATAAAGAGGTTGTAAACCGCTTTTCCCTCGGCCAGAAGACGGTCTTTTTCGGCGTTAAGGGAAGCAAAAATTCCCGTTTCGAATTTGTCAAGCCTTTCGGCCGCTTTAAACTGCATAATATCACCTTTGATGGATGCTACCCCCACCACCGTCTGCGACGGTCCCCCTTCCCCTTCAAAGGGGAAGGCCTGCGGCGAGGTCAGATCGTGTTAATTCTTTGCATTACTGCCTGGTCTATGTATTCGCAAACCTCGGTTAAATTCTTATTTACGTCTTCGTTTGCGATTCTTATAACGGTCAAGCCGTATTTTTCGAGGTATTCGGTTCGCTTTGCATCGTATTCGAGGGCCTCGGGATAAGAGTGCTGTGACCCGTCTAATTCTATAACGAGACCTGCCCTCGCACAGTAAAAGTCCACAATATACCGACCGATCACCTTTTGCTTTTTAAATCGGATCGGATAGTTGCTTAAAAAATCGTACCAAAGCCGTTTTTCTTCCGGGGTCATATTTTTTCGCAGGGTCTGTGAAAGAGCAACAAGCTTAGGATTATACTTATTGTCCATATGAATCACCTTGAACATCACCGTGCCTTCCCCTTTTTAAAGGGGAAGGGGGACCGCAACGCGGTGGAAGGGGCTGATAATAAGAAGATTATAGCACAAAGAACCGCAGGATGCAATTTGAACAAGTCCAGTAAAAACTGACAATAGAAAAAAGAACCCCTCCTATGGTAAA
>CAZRHF010000121.1:0-6771 GCA_964599835.1 uncultured Eubacteriales bacterium
TTCTACCATAGGGGGTTCTTTTTTTCTATTGTCCGTTTTTACTGGACTTGTGCAAAACTACCGTGTTTTATTTTTTGATATTCCAGGCTTTAAGATCTTTAAGCTCTTCGTAGATGGTCAGATAGGAGTCGTGGCGGGTCTTTTCGATCTCTCCCCTGCTTACCGCCTCACAGACGGCACAGCCCTTCTCTCCTATATGCCTGCAATCGGCAAAGCGGCAGGAGTCGCTGAAAGGAGCAAAATCGGGAAAGCATTCGGCCAGCGTTTCCTTAAAGGAAATATCTTCCCTGTCGGGCTCTAAGGAGGAAAAGCCGGGTGTGTCGGCAACGTAGCCCGAAAACTCGTGATAAAACAGCTCGCAATGGCGTGTAGTATGCCTTCCTCGGCCGAGTTTCTCGCTGACCTCTCCCGTAGAGAGCTTCAGGTCTTTAAAAAGCAGGTTCAGAAGACTTGATTTACCTGCTCCCGAGTTTCCGCTGAATGCCGACACCGAGTTTTTAAGCTCCTCTTTTATCTCGGCGATACCCTCTCCGCTTACGGCAGAGCAGGATACGGTCTTAAAGCCCGCGTGTTTATAGATATCGCACCAGTATGACATATCCTCAAGGTCGTTTTTATTGAAAACGATTATCGGCTCGATATTCTTATAGGCACAAAGGGCACAGAGCCTGTCGATAAGCAGAGGGCTTGGTGCGGGTGTTTTTGCCGAGGATACGATAAAAAGCTTATCGATATTGGCAAGAGGCGGACGGGCAAGCTCGTTTTTGCGGGGAAGAAGGGTATCTACCGTGCCCTTGTCTCCGCTCGGGGTGATCTCTACCCTGTCCCCTACAAGGGGGGTGAGCCGGTCGTTACGAAACCTGCCTCTGGCCTTACATTCGTAGAGCTTTCCATCACATTCGACGTAGTAAAAGCCCGAAATTGCTTTTAAAATGAGTCCCTGCATAAAGTCCTCGCCTATTCGGTAACCGTCTCATAGTTGCCGTCCTCGTCGGTTATCTTTATAGACATAACCTTGAATTCTCCCGAGGAGGCGCTGTAGTAATAGATATCAAAGGCCTGGGGAAGTCCGTCCAGGTCGACATTCAGGAATTCGTGGGACACCGTATCGGCGTTTTCGAAGGAAATATTATCTCTTGTATATTCAAGAATGGTGTTACCCGACTTAAAGTATACCTGGAAGGCGGTCTCGGTCTTATCAGCAGGCTTGGGCAGATCAACGGTCACGTTAACGGTGGGAGCGTAGCCTAAGCTTACCACGATGTTTACCGCACTTCCCCTTTCTACCTGCTTGGTATCAGTAGCAGAAGGGTCGGTCGAAATAATGAAATCCTTATCAACTGTTTCGGAATACTTGTAGGTGATCTTGCCCAGCTTTAAACCATAGGTCTTAAGCTCCGCCTCGGCATCGTCCTTATGGCCTCGAACGAGGTCGGGAAGATTTACAGGGTCAGAGGGCTTACCCGAGCTTACGTAAACCACGATCTCGCTTCCGATGGGAGCGGTCTCTAAGGCAAGGGGGCTGGTTTCGATAACGTCACCCTCAGGAATGGTCTCGTGGGTCTTATATTCCTCGACCACAACAAAGCCGTTCTGCTCGAGCTCGGCCTTGGCAAGCTCAAAGCTCTTTTCATAAACGTTGGGTACGGTTACCTTTTTTTCTCCCTGACTTACCGTAAGGGTTACCTTCTGTCCCGGCTTTACCTTGGTGCCCGGCTCGGGTGACTGATCACAGACAACCCCTGCGCCGAATTCTACATTGTGTTCCCACTCAATAATAAATTCGTAGTTGTCGTCGTTTTCGGAGTCGGCAATGATGTCCTCATATTTATCGCCTACAAAGTCGGGAAGACGGATCTCACCTACGGCGTCGGGGAAGAAATTTTTCCAAAAGACGAAGATTATAAGCACAAGTGCAAGGATAAAGGCCACGGTTATACCGAGAAGTACGGGGATAAGCACGCTCTTCTTTTCCTTTTCGTCCTCGTCGGCCTTGGCCTTTTTAGCGACCTCCGGCTCGACGGTATCGGGGATGAAGCGTGTGGGCGAATCGTCTACGAAATAGTCGTAATCGAAGCTGATTGCGGGGTTTTTCTTAAAGGCCTCCAGGTCGCAAAGCATTTCGGCTGCCGACTTATAGCGGCGGGAAGTCTCCTTCTGCATTGCATGCATAGTTATCTGCTCAAGACCTAAGGGTATGGAACCGTTTATATCTCTGGGCAGGGTGGGATCCTTCTGAAGCTGCATAATGGCGACCGAAACGGCGCTTTCTGCCTGGAAGGGAAGCTTACCCGTAAGCATTTCGTAAAGCATTACGCCGACAGAATAGATATCGGCCTTTTCGTCGGTCTTTTCACCCTTGGCCTGCTCGGGGCTGATGTAATGAACCGAGCCGATAGCCTTATCGGTAATGGTCTCCTGCTCACTGCGGGCGAAGCGGGCGATACCGAAGTCGGCAACCTTGATTATTCCGTCGGGGAGGACCATAATGTTCTGAGGCTTGATATCCCTATGAACAACGCCCTTATCGTGAGCGTGCTGAAGACCTCTGAGTATCTGGAGGGTGAAATGCACCGC
Organism: uncultured Eubacteriales bacterium; assembly: GCA_964599835.1. GTDB lineage: Bacteria > Bacillota > Clostridia > Oscillospirales > Acutalibacteraceae > SFWF01. Next base: position 2,578 of record CAZRHF010000121.1, read on the forward strand.
ATCGTTCCAGGAAATGGGTCCCTGCTGCTCGATATACTCCTTAAGGGTTATGCCGTCGATGTATTCCATAACGATATACTGAATAAGATCACCGAAGGAAACGTCGCTTACCTTTACCACATTGGGGTGAGAAAGCACGGCAATAGCCTTCGATTCGTTTACGAAACGGCGAAGGAATTCACTGTTTCCGCTGTATTCCTCCTTAAGTATTTTTATGGCAACTATCTTGTTTTCTACGTTGTCGTAGGCCTTGTAGACCACGGCCATTCCGCCGACACCTACGATCTCCTGAATTTCATAGCGACCGTCAAGTCGTTTTCCCACGTATTTATCCATAAGACCATCCTTTTGCCCTTTTGGGCAGATTAATATGATTATTTTCTATTTGATAAGAACTGCGGTTATATTGTCGGGACCTCCCGCCGCATTTGCAAGCTCGATGAGCTTATTTACACTTTCCTCGGGGGGCAGGTCGTGAACCACCGAGAAGATCTCCTCCTCGGATACGGTATTTGAAAGACCGTCGGTGCATATCAGCAGGGCGGTGTTGTCGGGCTTTAAGGCTATGTTATAATCGCACATAACGCTCTTTTCAGCACCGATCGCTCTTGTGATTATATTCTTTTTGGGATGATTCTTTGCTTCCTCAGGGCTTATCTCGCCCTTACTCAGCATAAGCTGCACCATAGAATGGTCGAGGGTAAGCTGATCGATGCGGCTGTCGCCTATAAGATAGGCGCGGCTGTCACCGACGTGAACGATGTGGGCAAGGTTATCGATAACCAGCGCCACCACTGCCGTTGTTCCCATTCCTTCGTAGCTTCGGTCGCTTTCGGCAAGCTCAATAACTTCGGTGTTAGCCGAATCGACGGCGGCACGAAGAAGCTTTTCGATAGCAGATGAATTCATTTTAGGGGAATAAGACCTTACAATATATTCGGAGATGACCGTTGCGGCCTTTTCACTTGCAACGTTTCCTCCCTTTGCGCCGCCCATTCCGTCGCAGACGACGGCAAAAACGGCACCGCCCTCGAACTCGCCCGCATAAAATGCGTCCTGATTTACTGTACGGCGAAGCCCGATGTCGGTCTTACTATAGATTTTCATAATTTCCCCCTCCTTTGTTTTCAGAGTTGCGGCGAAGCTGACCGCAGGAGGCGTTTATGTCGCCGCCCAGGGTTCTTCTTACCGTTGTATTTATTCCCAGACTGCAAAGCTTGTCGGCAAACTGCGTCAGCGCCTTGCGGTCGGTTTTTTCATAGCTGTTTTCCTTAACGGGATTTACGGGAATGAGGTTTACGTGACAAAGTATGCCTTTAAGTATACGGGCAAGCTCCCTTGCACATTCCTCGGTATCGTTTTTGCCCTTTATCATGGCGTATTCGAAGGATATTCGTCGGCCAGTTATCTTCTGATAGTCGCGGCAGGCCTTAAGCAGTTCTTCGATATTCCAGCGTCTGTTTACCTTCATCATCTCACTTCGGATATCATCGAAGGGGGCGTGAAGGGAAATTGACAGGGTTATGGGGTAATTAAGCTCACCAAGCTTATATATGCCGGGGACGACCCCCGAGGTTGAAAGAGATATATGTCGGTAGCCTATTCCGAGGCCTTCTGGGTCGGACACCAGTTCCAGGAAACGTTTAACGTTCTCGAAGTTATCAAGAGGCTCTCCCATACCCATAAGTACGATATTGGAGACCCGTACCCCGTTATCCTTGCCTGCAAAACCGACCTGCGCCAGCATTTCGGAGGGCAGAAGGTTTCGGAAAAGACCGTCGATGCCCGAGGCACAGAAGCTACAGCCCATACGGCAACCTACCTGAGTGGAGATGCAGACGGTGTAGCCGTGGTTGTATTTCATAAGGACCGATTCGATCCTCTCACCGTCGTAAAGCTCGTAAAGATACTTTACCGTTTCATCCTCGGCAGAAACCAGTTTTCTTATCGGCTTCACGGTTGGAATGAAATAGATCTCGCTGAGTTTTTCACGAAGAGATTTCGATATATTGGTCATAGCGTCGAAGCTTTCGGCGCCGGATGCTACCCACTTATAGACCTGGTCGGCACGGAACTTTTTTTCGCCGATCTTTTCGAACTCCGAAACAAGCTCGGCCTTGGTTTTCGAGCGGATATCAATTCTTTCCAACGTACCACCTCTCTTCGGCAGGAATCAGTTTCTCTGAATTATTGCGGCGTAAAAGCCGTCGGTATTGTTAAGGTCAGGCGAAAAGGTCTTATCGCAAAGCAGACTGTAATCGGGATGCGAAGCCAGAAAAGCGTCGACGTTTTCGCGGTTTTCGGATCTGTTTAAAGTGCAGGTGGAATAAAGAAGCTTTCCGCCCTTTTCAAGATAGTTTGCGGCGTTTGAAATTATGTCCCGCTGTATAGAGATAAGCTCCTCAAAGGAGGTTTGGGGCTTATACTTAATATCGGGCTTTCGGCGGATAACGCCAAGACCCGAGCAGGGCACGTCGCAGATGATCCGATCGAAAAGGCCGAGTTCGGGATCAAACACAGCCCCATCGGCGGTCCTTGCGGTAAGGTTTGAAAGACCGAGCCTATCGGCGCCCTTTTCGATAAGTCCTGCTCTTTGTTCGTAAAGGTCGCAGGAGACTACCCTTCCCTTTTTTGCCCTTATTGCGGCATTAAAACTCTTGCCGCCGGGGGCGGCGCAAAGGTCTAAAACACGGGAATCTTCGTTTATACCGAGCATTTCGATGGCCTGCTGGCAGGAAAGGTCCTGCACGAAGAAGAGACCCTCTTTATAGGAAGTAAGCTCCTCCACCGAGCCGGAAAGGTCGAGTACAAGCACGGTGTCGGAAAGCTTTTCGGCTTTTACTCCGTTTTCTTCAAGATCTTTTATCAGCTCGTCCGCGGTAGTTTTAAGGGTGTTTACCCTTGCAAAGATCGGCGGAGGAAGAAGGGCGTTCTCTAAAAAGGCTTTGGTAAACTCCGGTCCGTAGTCACGGAGAAGAACGGAAACTATCCAATCGGGGCAGGAATAACCTACCGAAATATCGTAGATAGAGTTTCCCGTCGGCAGAGTTATATCGGTTCGGATAAGATTTCTCAGAACTCCGTTAACGAATGAAGCATTAAAGCCTTCTTTTGAGCTTTTTATAAGCTTTACTGCCTCATTTACCGCCGCAGAGTCGGGAATTTTAGACATATATTTAATTTGACAGACCGCCGTTCTCAGCACCGCAAGGGTATAGGGCTTGAGTTTTTTCAGCGGGGTCTTTATAAGCTTTTTAAGGTAGAAATCTACCGTAACAAGGCGGTCGAGGGTGCCGTAAAAGATAGCCGTACAAAGGGCTTTATCTGCGCCTTCAAGTCTCTTTTCCTTTAGAAGGGAGTTTAAAAGCAGGTTTGAATAGGCGCCCTCCTCGGTCACCTTCATAAGGGCTACCGCCGCAATATGACGGGGGTTCATTATTCGCCCACCCTACGGCCCACCTCTAACGCGTGGCCGATAAGATAATCTGCGGCCGACATACGCTTAGAGCCTTCGGGCTGAATTTCGGTAAGTGTAAGGCTCGTGCCCTCGGCGCAGGCAATAGTAAGCTCGCCCTCCGATCTGACTACGGTACCTGCCGCTTTGTCGGTCTTACCTGCTACCTTTGCGGCAAAGACCTTTATACGCTTGCCGTCTAAAATGAAATAGGTTGCGGGCCAGGGGTTGAAACCCTTTATAAGGTTGAATATATCGGTTGCAGGAAGATCAAATTTAAGGTGACCCATTTCCTTATCGATAATGGGGGCGTGGGTAGCCTCGTCATCGTTCTGAGGCTCGGGGATTATCTCCCCTTTCAGGAGGCCTTCCACGGTTTTTACCATAAGCTCGGCTCCCATAACCGAAAGACGGTCGTGAAGCTCGCCTGCGGTCTCGAACTCGCCTATGGGGGTCTCGCATTTAAGGAGCATATCGCCGGTGTCGATTCCCTTTGCCATATACATAGTGGTAACGCCCGTGACCTTATCGCCGCAGACTATCGACCACTGTATGGGGGAGGCGCCTCTGTGGCGGGGCAGCAGGGATGCGTGTCCGTTGACACAGCCGTATTTCGGCAGGTTCAGTATAGCTTCGGGAAGTATCTTTCCGTAGGCTACAACGACGATTATATCGGGTGAAAGATATCTAATATTTTCCTCGGCAGCGCCGTCGCGAAGGGTTACGGGCTGAAAAACGGG
>CAZRHF010000122.1:0-6633 GCA_964599835.1 uncultured Eubacteriales bacterium
TTCTACCATAGGGGGTTCTTTTTTTCTATTGTCCGTTTTTACTGGACTTGTGCAATGCCTCGGGTGTTATTTTTTGGAGGAATTATCTGAGAAACATATTAAGAAGTTTTCTGTAAAGTCCGCGTCCGTAGGGCTGATACCTCATGGGAAGGTCCATCCAGATCTTTTTGTCGACGATAGACTTGGTATGTGAGAAGGCCTCAAAGCCTGCCTTTCCGTGATAGCTTCCCATACCGCTTTCGCCCACGCCTCCAAAGCCCATTTCGCTGGTAGCAAGGTGAATAACAACGTCGTTTATACAGCCGCCGCCATAGCGGATCTTTGAGGTTACCTCGCGGATGCGCTTTTTATCCTGGGAGAAGATATAAAGGGCCAGCGGCTTCTGTCCGCCGTTTATGAGGGAATATACCTCGTCGTAGCTTTCGAAGGTTATTATGGGCATAACAGGTCCGAATATCTCTTCGCCCATAACCGCATCCTCGGGGGTGACGTTGTCCATAACCGTAGGGGAGATCTTCAGGGTCTCGCGGTCGCTTTCACCGCCGATAACCACCTTATCCTTATCTATAAGACCGCATATACGGTCGAAATGCTTTTCGTTTACTATCCTGCCGTAGTCGCTGTTTTCAAGGGGACTGTCGCCAAACTGCTTTTTGATCTGCAGACCAACCTCCCTTATAAATTCGTCCTTTACCTCCTTTTGGCAAAGGATATAGTCGGGGGCAACGCAGGTCTGACCGCAGTTAAGATATTTTCCGAAAACTATCCGCTTTGCGGCAAGCCTTATCTTAGCGGTGCTGTCAACGATGCAGGGGCTTTTGCCTCCAAGCTCCAAAACCGCAGGGGTAAGATGCTCTGCCGCCTGTCGAAGGACCTCTTTGCCAACGCTCTGACTGCCCGTGAAGAAGATGAAATCAAACTTTTTGCTGAGCAGAGCGGAGTTTTCCTTTCTTCCTCCCGTAACCACCGCAACATATTCCGGGTCGAAGCATTCGGTAATTATCTTCTCGATAATCCTGCTTGTTTCGGGGGAATATGCGCTGGGCTTTACCACCGCTGTATTTCCTGCGGCAATAGCATCGGCGAGCGGGTCTATGGTAAGAAGAAAGGGGTAATTCCAGGGACTCATAATAAGCACGTTGCCATAGGGGCAGGGCTTTTTAAAGCTCCGTGACGCAAACTGGGCAAGGGGAGTATATACACCCTTTTCTTTTGCAAATTTTCTTACGTGGCGGATCATATAGCTGATCTCGGTAAGGCTGAGCCCCACCTCGCACATAAAGCCTTCAAAATCGCTTTTGCCAAGGTCTGCCGTCAGTGCATCACATATCTCTTTTTCATATTTTTTAACAGCGGCATAAAGCTTTTTCAGTGCGGCTATACGGTACTTTACGGGAAGTGTTGCGCCGCTTTCGAAAAAACTTTTCTGACGACTTAAAATCATATCTATATCCATTTTATTTTCCTCCCGATACCTTTCTGTAGAATATCTCCAGCTCCTTTGCGGTCATAAGCTTCGGTACGGGGTAAAGGGGATTTGCTTCCTTTGCCGCGTGCCTTGCCATAACGGGAATGTCTTCCTCTGTTATGCAGTCAAAACTTTCGGGGATATTCATTTTTTTGTTAAGTGCGGCGATAGCCTCTATAAACTTGTCGGCGCCCTCTTCAATGCTGTCCCGATCCTCCGCAACACCTGCCGCAAGAGCTAATTTATGCAGCTTTTTGTGGGCAGATCTTCCGTATTCCTTCAAAACTATGGGCATCAGCACCGAGTTTGCAAGTCCGTGGGGAAGGTTGTACTGTCCGCCGAGGGAATGTGCCACCGCGTGGATATATCCCACGTAGGATTTCGAAAAGGCAACGCCCGCCTTGTATGCCGCGTGAAGCATATTTTCTCGCGCCTCACGGTTTTGTCCGTCACGGTAGGCGGTTTCAATATTTTCAAAAATAAGCTTTGTGGCGTCAAGAGCAAGCCGCCTTGTTTCCTTGCTGGTGGAGCCGCCGATATAAGCCTCCACCGCGTGGGTGAGGGCATCCATACCGGTGGTTGAGGTAAGATGCGGCGGCAGGGTGTAGGTAAGGGTGGGGTCAAGCACCGCATAGTGGGGGATAAGGGGAAAGCTCATAAGGGCGTATTTGTGGTGCTTTTCGCTGTCGGTAATAATGGCCGCAAGGGTCACCTCGCTTCCCGTACCTGCCGTGGTGGGAATGGCAATCAGCGTCGGTAGTCTGCGCAAGACCCTTAAGATACCCTTCATCTGACCTACCGTCTTTTTAGGATAGGCCACTCTGGCGCCGATAGCCTTGGCGCAGTCCATAGAGGATCCGCCTCCGATGGCAATAATACCGCTACAGCCTTCCTTTATATAAAGGGCAAGCCCTTCTTCAACGTCACTGACCGTCGGGTTGGGTCGGGTATTGCCGTAGACTGCAAAGGAAATGCCGGAAGCATTAAGGCTGTCCTCTATCGGCTTTATAAGTCCATTATTTATGATTCCTTTGTCGGTAACTATGAGTACAGAGCCGATCTTTTCCGTTTTTATAACTTCTCCCAGCTCTCCGCAGGAGCCGATAATCTTTGGCTCGCGGTAGGGGAGCAGGGGAAGGGCTAAACGAAAGCCTTTCTGAAAAACGCGGCAAAAAATTTTGGAAAAAATATTCATTATTTCGGTATTCCCTCCTTGCAAAGCTCGCGAAGATTAGCGGTTATGGATTCGAGGGCAGAGTAAAAGCTCTCCCTTGTCTCGTCGGTAAGCTCTCTGCCTGCCAGCTCTACTGCCTTGCTTGCCCGGTCGCAAACGTGCTTTGCGGCGGCCTTGCCTTCCTCGGTGAGCATAAGCAAACCTCTGTAAAGACTTCCGTCCACCACCTGCTTTTTAACAAGTCCCTTTTCCTCAAGTATCGCAATCATTCTTGAAGCGTCCGACTTATCCTTTCCGCATTCCTCGCAAAGCTGAGGTACCGTTATTCCTCCGGGGTGGCGGTACATGGTAGTGAGATAGGTTGCGTGAGGTCCTTTAAGACCGTATTTTGTAAGCTCCTCTGCCGCCAGCTTGTGCCAGTAGCGGGATATTTCGGTTATAGCAATAGAAAACCGTTCAAATCTGTTGACCATAGCCATTTTCTCCTTAAAATTTCCAAAGAAGTTGAGATTTCAACTTCTTTATTATAACCCCAATAAGTTGAAATGTCAACTTTCAAAATATAAACACGCCCCGCAGTCAACCACGGGGTGTGTTCGGAAATATGAAGCTTTCTTTTGTTAGGATCAGAGCAATGGGTCATTCTGAGCCTGCCGAACCCGTAGGGCGTGCGAAGCGCGGAATCTCATTGCCGCAAAAGCTTAAGTTTTAAAGACCAATGTTTGAAACCGCAAAGACTATTCTTCGGCCATCTCCGCCTCATATTCGCCGCAGTAGGCGTCCAGGAATTTAAAGAGATTATTTAAATCCTCCTTGTTCTCGCTGAGCCAGACTTTATAATCGAAGCCTTCTGCTTTAGGATGATTGTAAACCTTTTCACGCAGCTGCTCGTCGTATTCATTAAAAGCGTAATCGCGATAAGAACAAACTATTTCGGAAAATTCTTCGGTAGCAAGGTGTATTCCTATCTCTCTAAAATACGACTCTAAGGATAAATCTCCTTTATCTATTTCCTCTTTTACGTAAGGTATGGCAAGCATACCGTATTTTCTGAGCTTTGTAATTTTCGCGTTAGTATCGATAGACGATTTTATTATTTGAGGGCAGTTGACTTTTGCGTCCTTGAAGAAACTGTAAAAATCGTCCCTATGAGGGTTTTGGGTATCGGATTTTATATCAAAGGAAGCTAATTCATCTACGCGAAGCATTCTTATAATCGCATTTTGAAAATGTCCGTGGCTAATAGCACCGTCAGCCGTGCTATGCGGTTCTTCGGTATATGAGTTGTGATATGCTGTTTCGTAAATCAGCATAGGCAATCCCTTAATGCCGAGCGAAAAAAGAGTAGTATGTTGTTCTGGTGCTTCGTGATAGCAACAATTTCCTCCGGCAGTGTATTTAGGGTTAAAGAACTTTAAACCTAACATTATATCAGAATAGTTTTGCTGTTCTTCCTGTGTCAGTATTTCGTCGAGAACCTCCTTTGCAGAAAGGTTTACGGTTTTGGTTATACCTCCGGAAGGATCGCTCAAAGATCCGCTTTGTGCGGTTTTATTATCACCGCAACCCGCAACCGAAAACAATAGACAAAGGATAAGTAATAATGAAATTATTCTTTTCATAGCCGACCTCATTTGAACTTAAAGCACCGCGGCAATGGGTCATTCTGAGCCTGCCGAACCCGTAGGGCGTGCGAAGCGCGGAATCTCATTGCCGCAAAGACTATTCTTCGGCAATCTCCGCCTCATATTCGGCGCAGTAGGCATCCAGGAATTTGAAAAGGTTATTCAGATCTTCTTCATTCTCCGAAAGCCAGACCTTATAATCGAAGTCCTCGGAGCCGTCCATAAAACCTTCTTGTTCAAAACCGTGTCCCCACAAACGATCGCGGTCGGACATATAGATCATATATTCCGGAGTTTCCATATGCAAGCCTATTGCTGTAAAATAACTTGCATATTCATCGTTTCCTTTTTCAATTTCTTCTAAAACGTAAGGCACTGTCAAAATTCCAAATTCGCGAAGTTTTTCGATTTTTTCTTCTGTGTTTATTTTCATTTTCAGTATTTCGGGAATTTGCTCTTGAGAATCCCTATACCGAAGACAAATTCCTTTTTTGGTACAGGTTCGACGACCGGGGCGTTCTCTATATTTGCTTTCTAATGCATCAACCCTCATCAAAGCAAATACACTCGCTGCAAAAAATTCACAATCGTTAAAACGTTCTTTTTCATCAAACATTTTTTCGATTTCGGTTATAAGAACGGGAATACCTTTGTAACCTGCTGTCTCACTCAACTTATCACTTTGTTCCCGCTCAAAAAAATATACGTAGCCGGAATAACTCAGCAAATCTGTATGTGTCTCTTGAAAAATACCGTTAATCTTTGTTTGTATTTGGGCATATTCTTCTTCGGCCAGCACACCTTCAAGCGGGTCGATAGGTGCTTGGTTAAGCTGATTGCTTTGTGTTTGTTGCGTAACATCTGTCGGTTTTTGCTGTGTAGCATCTGCAGGAGATTGTTTGCAAGCAACGGTGCTTATTAACAACAAAACCACTAAAATAATACAAGTAATTTCTATTAGTTGCTTCACAGTAATAACCTCCGTTAGTTTGTAAAATATGCTTGCGCAGTACCGTACGAGCTATTTGGAAAATATGCGTTGTAGCCGGAATGATATAATTCTTCCATAAGTCCGAATTTGCAGCTTACAATTCCGTTGTCGATACGAGCGTAATGAAATATAGTGTATGGCGAACCGTAGGCGACGATACAGTCAGAAACGTTTGCCGGTACTCCTGAATGATATGTGTAATCTTTTAAGAAAGCTTTTGCTTGAGTTAGCGAATAAGAAACCTGACCTTTAAAATTTAAATCACCGATGGCATATCCCGCACAATTATAGTTGTAATTGTAGTCGGCTTTTTTGTAAAAATCATACATTGTATCAGCATATGCAGCGTAATTTCCGTAAAGTTCACCATTCATTACAACGCTCGTATCCTCACCCGTATCAAACCTTTCAAGAATCAAATAACAGTTAACCGCCGTTGTGTTTAAATCCTGGTTAACTATCGCGAGATAGTAGGTCCCCGTCTGCAAGGTTTTTTCGATTCTTGAAAATTTATTGTCCGAAGATATGTCTCCGTTCTGCGCCAAGGTGGTGAACGAGCTATCGTAAAGAACGAGCTTTGTGTCGCTGGCGGTAAAATTAAACTCGGTTAAATACGACGAATTCATAGTTTCGAAAACGTATATGCCGGCCGTATTAACGGTGAATTTAATAAGCGGAGGAATTGCGTTTACATAAAGCTTTCCCCAGGCCTTTAACGGATTTGAATTATAGGTCGTGTTGATGTTGTAAACCGACGGCGTATTAAAAGTTATTACTAACGAAGGTGTTGTTGTTCCGCTATAGTTCGCCGAGCAGAAATGCTTACTGGAAACACCGGTAGCAGAGGCCTTCAGAGCAAAACCTCGCATAAAAGAATATCCGCCTTCGCCCCTGGCTTCCTTTATCCACTCTTTTACCAAAGGCGTTACAGTAAATTCGTACCAACCGGATTTGGATATTGTCACAGAGCTGGTGACCGTGCCGAGACTCGGTTGGTTATTGTATGTTATTGAGCCTTGATTCCAGTTGGATAATGCTCCTCTGAGCTGTACCGTCATGGAATTGGTTTTGCCCGAGCCCTCGTAAATCTTGTATTTTGCAGAGGTTATATTGCTCGCTCCGACGTAGAAATATTCGCGTATCTTGCTGGTGCAACGAATGTAGGCAGTTGCCTCCTTGCCTGATGTGCCGTGATATCCTGCAATAATATATGCACTGGAATAATAGGCCTGCTTATCGGGATTTCCACTGTACACCGTGGTGTCGAACATATTAGTTTTAACTAAGCTTACGGTCGGATCGATAACAACCGGATAAACTGTGTCGGGACTGCTTAAAAATTCCTCGTCGACGGTAACGGTCAGGGTATAAAGTC
>CAZRHF010000123.1:0-4340 GCA_964599835.1 uncultured Eubacteriales bacterium
ACAGAACATCGGTACCTGCGTTACCGCACTTATCTCCTGTATCGGAGCAAATAAAAACGCAAAGCGTACCGCCTTTGTTCACCTTTACTTCAACCTTATCGGAACGGTCGTACTCCTTACGGCATTCTCTATATTCCAGTTTGTTGCCGCTCCCGCATTTTTAAACGGACCTATCAGCGAATTTGAGATCGCCATCGTTCACTCGGCCTTCAACATCATCTGTACAGTTCTCTGGATGCCCTTCACCCGTGTGCTCGAAAAGCTGGCCTGCCTTACCGTTCGCGATAATGAGGACAAAGAGCATTACGAAATGTTGGACGAGCGTCTCCTTGCCACCCCTGCTATAGCCGTGGAGCGTTCCAAGTCGGTTGCAGAGACCATGGCAAAAATCTCGGTCGAAACTATTAAGGATTCCTTCTCCCTTCTCGACAACTTCTCACAGGAGATCCGCGACAGGGTCATAAAGGGTGAAAACAAGGTGGACAAGTATGAGGACCGCCTCGGCTCCTATCTCGTTAAGGTGTCGGCTCTTGAGCTTACCGACGACGACGGTGTTGAATCTACAAAGCTTCTCCACATTATAAACGACTTTGAACGTATTTCCGACCACTCGGTAAATATTCTCCAGTCGGCAGAAGAAATAAGTGAAAAGAAGCTCAGCTTCTCGGGAGATGCCAAGCGTGAGCTTTCGGTAATGATCTCGGCCGTTTCCGAGATCGTTGACCTTGCCTACGACTCCTTTGTGGCCGGAAACCTCGACAGCGCAATTCAGGTCGAGCCTCTTGAGCAGGTGGTTGACCGACTTAAAGCTACCATCAAATCCAAGCACATTGCCCGACTCCAGAAGGGCGAATGCACCATCGAGCTTGGCTTTATTCTAACCGATATCGTAACCAATCTGGAGCGCGTTTCCGACCACTGCTCCAATATTGCGGGATGTATGCTCGAAATGGCCCATAAGGATATGGCCATACACAAGTATCTCCGCTCGGTTAAGGAAGGAAACAAGGAAGAATACAACCACTACTACGACTACTTCAATATGAAGTATGACCTCAACAGAATTTAAACCTAAATAAAAACCCGCCGTACGGCGGGTTTTTATTTAGGTCCCTTTTACGGTTCGGGAGATTATTTCGTCCTGAAGCTCACTTTTAAGCGTTACGAAGTTTTCCGAGAAGCCTGATACCCTGACACGGAGTCCGCCGTAGTTTTCGGGAGTCTTTTTTGCAGCGATAAGGTCTTCCCTTGAAACGTAGGTGAGCTGGAAGTGGACTCCACCGTTTTTAAAGTAGGTTTCAAACATATCTACCGTTTTTTCAAAATAGTCGTCGTTCTCAATAAGCTCGTTTTCGATGTTAACGTTGGTAACGGTAGATCCGCAACCGATGGCGTTTGGATCGACCTTTGCGATGGCGTTGAGCAATGCAGTCAGTCCTTCCCTATCCTTACCCTCACTCTGACCCAGACCGAATTTGGTAGGCTGTCCTGCATATCTGCCGTCGGGGGTGGCTCTTACGGCTTCACCGAACCATACGTGATGAATATTATATCCGGTAAGGTCGCCCACAAGCCAGTGATAACCGAATACGTTGGTCTTATCCTTTAAAAAAACGTAAAAGCTTCTGTAAAGGCGCTGTGCCACGCCGTTTGAAAGCTCGTCGTCGTTTCCGAAGAATTTACCCTTTTTGAGAATAAGGCTTCGCATATCAGAGTAGCCCTCCCAGTTGGCCTTAAGCGCCTTTACAAGCTCGGCCATTGTAAAGCGTTTTTCCTCAAAAACAAACTGTTTTACGACTATGAGGGAGTCGATAACGTTAGTAATTCCCATTAACATAGGTGCCGCAACCACCACGTTTCCGCCGCCCCTTGTAAGGCTTTTTGCATTTTCTATGCAGTCTTTCATAAACAAGGTGGATACATAGGAAAGGTCCTTGGCACGCTCTAAGTTATATTTATTATCATAATCCAGCGCTTTTCCGTAGTCCTCAAAAAGAATTTCTTCAAAGAGGGCATAGAACCCGTCGAAGGTGCGGGAGCTTAGAACCTCCTCGGTGCGCTCGAAAAAGGTTCGGTCCACACAGCGAAGTATATTTATCTTACTCGTTCCGCCCACGATAGCACCCGTAAAGGCAGGCTCGTTACAGCCGACGGTGGTATAGCTTACTGCACGCTCAAAGGGGATGCCGCATATCTCGGTGTAGCATTTTATACGCTTCTCGTCGTTGGTAAAGGCGATGCGCTTAAATTTATCCTTACGCTCGCAGTCCATAATATAACGGAAGACCTCGTGCGGGGTCTTTTTTGTCCAGCGGAGGGTTATCTGAGGGCAGTAGATGGGAAGCTCCATAAGGGCGTCAACTATAAGCCTCGACATCTCGTCAAAACCGTCTTCGCCGTTTTCGAGATACCCGCCGACGCAGAAATGGGATTCGCCGCCGCGGGTAAACTGATAGGATTTAACAGAGGTTTTTGCCTGAAGCATAAGGTAAAGCTCCTGAAGATATTCCTTAGCCTCGCTTTCGGTGATCCTTCCCTCCTTAATATCCTTTTTATAAAAGGGGCGGAGGTAGCGGTCGAGAACACCTACGCTGTCGGGGTCAGCCGCATAGCAAAGATAGATACAGAGCACCGCTTCATAAAAGGTTCCGGCAGGATCTTCGGGCACCCTCTTTAAGGCCTCGGAAAGCTTTATAAGATTTTTCTTATACTCGGAATTTTCGACCCCTTCGGCAAATTTCTCTGCTCTTTCGGAGCATTTATGCGCCCAGCCGATAAGGGCGTCGGCAACCCTTATGAGTCCTTTAAGATACTCCTGCTGTTCGGCCTCGGTATTCACCTTAAGGGAGGCCTCTATCTCTTCCTTTATGCCCCTGAGTCCGACGGTGAGCACCTTTTTATAATCGGCGGTGGCATGCTGCCATTCCATTGTTGAAATGCCGTCTACGGGCTTACAGTAAAAAGCATTCATAACCTCCCCCGTAGCCTTATGGCCTGCGCGGGAAAAGGCATCCCCTACTACCGACCAATCGAAACGGAAAAATCCCGTCATAGCGGAATATTCGGTGAGCCTCGGCTCCTGATTAAGTATAAACTCACAGAGGCGTTTTACTTCCATATCCGTTTTTGAAAGGAAAATATCCTCTCGGTCAAAATCGGTTTTTATCGGCTCGACATACATCTCTCCCTTAAGGGTCAGTTCGGTCAGTTTTTCTATTCTTTCGGTCACAATACCACTCCTTTGCCCTCATTATATTCGATTTTCAGGTCTTTAAAATACCTCTTTCGGTATATTTGCACTTTTTGGCACCGAATATTGACAAATTTATCGGGGCTTTATATAATAATTTCGGTGATAGTATGGAAAAGGATTTTATAATTACGGGGATAAAACGCGTTGTTTTCGTAGGAGAATACGAATATCCCGAGAATAAGACCTCCTTTAATATGCCTTCGGTGCAAAACGAGCTTATTTTTAACTTTTCGGGACGCTCAGCGGTGTTTTTTAACGGGAAAGAACTTTTGAATCTTCCTGACACCATTCGTTTTTTGCCCTGCGGCGAGGTTTTTCAGTATGACGTTATCAGGGAGAAGTGCGGAAGCTGTATTGATATCGTTTTTACCGCCGACCGACCTCTTTCGGCCGAAGCTTTTGTTACCGCCGAAATTAAAAACAATAAATTGCCTGCCCTTTTTAAAAAGATATTCTCGGTCTGGGTGGCGAAAAACGAGGGGTATAAATTCGAGTGTATATCCCTGCTTTATAAAATTTTTGCCGAAATGCAAAAGGAGACCTATCTCCCCGAAAAGGACTATAAAAAGATCGAGCCTGCAATAAGCTATATAAACGAAGGCTTTCTGAACAAGGATATTTCGGCCGAAAAACTCTCGTCCCTTTGCGGTGTCAGCTATTCCTACCTTAAAAAGCTTTTTGTAAAACGGCTTGGTCTGCCGCCGAAGAAATATATTATTCAGCTTAAAATAAACTATGCCTGCGACCTTTTAAAGTCTGAAATGTACTCAGTCTCACAGGTGGCGGAGCTTTGCGGATACGGCGACCTCTACTTTTTCAGCCGACAGTTTAAGGAATATATGGGCATATCCCCTACCGAATATAAAAATAAATATAAATCGTCGAAATAACCCCCATTTACATATAGGAGGAAAGATATAATGCGTTTATATCTGATAAAGAAATGACTGCATCCATTTGCTTTTTAAACCGACACAACACCGAAAATGACAGTTTTAAGCTTCACAGCCACGATTGCTATGAAATAGTATACTTTTTAAGCGGTAACGGGAATACGGTCATTGAAAATAAAAGCTTCGATATAAAA
>CAZRHF010000123.1:4350-6383 GCA_964599835.1 uncultured Eubacteriales bacterium
GCTGTCTTGTGTCACCCGGCTCCAGGCATATCGAGCACATAAACGGATATGGCGAGATTCTTTTTATAGGATTTAAGCACAGCGGAAGTCTGCTTCTTCGGGAAGGGGTATATTTTGGAGACAGCGGCAGACGTTTAAAACTGTTTCGTGAAATCTTTTCGGAATATAAGACCCAGCGATACGGCTTTGAAACGGCGGCAGGCTCTCTTTTGAATCTGCTTCTTGTTTCTCTCGGTCGCGAAAATAGCGGCGGCTCGGTGTGCTGTAAGGATCTTAACTATATAAGGTCCTACATTGAACAGCACTTCGACCAAAAAATCAGCTTTAAAGAGCTTTCCTCCCTGACCGCCTACAGCTACGATTATTTCAGGCATATTTTCAAAGAAAGGTTCAATGTATCTCCTCAGGAATATCTTATTTATATAAGACTGAAAAATGCCGAAAGGCTGCTCAGATCATCCAACCTTTCCTGCACCGAGATCGCCTATCGGTGTGGTTTTTCAGGCAGTGGACAATTTTCGGCTATGTTTAAAAAGCGTTACGGAATCTCTCCGAGCGAGCACAGAATAACCGATTTATGTAAATAGTTACCCGATAAATATAAGACAAAGATCACCTCACGGTATACACTTGGCGTGAGGTGATTTTTTATGTTTGTTTCTAAGGTCGTTTCGGAAAACGAGCCACAGCTTGTGCGAAAGCTTTACGACCGCTCGAAAAAATACGATAACGTTATAGATCTGACCCTGGGCGATCCCGATATTCCCACGCCCGACAGCGTCAAGGCCGCCGCATATAAAGCTATTGAACAAAATAAGACCAAATACACCGCCAACGCAGGACTTTCAGAGCTTCGCGAGGCCATAAGCGAGGATGTTTTTAAAAGAACGGGGGTGCGCTACGGTGTGGACGAAATTGCCGTTACGGCAGGTGCTATGGGTGCTCTTTACCTTACTGCCGTATCCGTTCTTGATAAAGGTGACGAAATGATTATTTTGGAACCCCACTGGCCTAACTATACCAATATGGTGAAGATGTGCGGCGCCGTCCCTAAATACGTCAGTTTTATGGGAGAGGAAAATATGGCCCGTCTCGGAGCTGATATAGAAAAAGCAATAACCTCCAAAACAAAGGCAATAATCATAAATTCTCCGTCAAACCCTACGGGGGCGGTTCTGCACGAAGAAAAGCTACGGGAAATTGCGGCAATCGCCGAGAAATACGACCTTTACGTTTTGACCGATGAGGTGTATCGCACCATTGTTTTTGACGGTAGCTTCAAAAGCATTCTTGAGCTTCCCCGTATGAAGGAACGCACGATACTTATCGACAGTCTTTCCAAAAGATTTTCCATGACCGGCTTCAGGGTAGGCTTTGTTTGCGGACCGAAGGAGATAGCAGAAGCGGTGGCGACCCTGCAGGAATACGTGAACTCCTGCGCCTGTATGTTTGCTCAGCTTGCCTCCAAAGCCGCCCTTGATAACAGTGAGGCCTTAGAAAGAGATATCTGTGAGATATTTAAAGAAAGATGCTCTGCGATGACGGCAGAGTTTAAAAGATCCAAAAGGCTTAAGGTAAACGACCCCGTTTCTACCTTCTATCTGTTTATAGATATAAAGGAGACGGGTCTTTCCTCCGAGGAGTTCTGTTACCGCCTGCTTGACGAAAAGCATATTGCGGTGGTGCCGGGAAATGCCTTTAACAGGGCCGGGGAGGGCTATATAAGAATTGCCTGCACGGTAGACACAAAAATGCTTGTTGCCGCCGCAAAGGAGATCGTCGCGTTTGCAGACAGCATAATCTGATACGCGAAATAATTTTAAGAGCAGAACCCCTGCTCTTAATTTTTTTTGAAAACTTTGCCATTTACCTCTTGACAAGGTAGGTAAATGGTGCTATAATTCATACACCTACCAAAAAGGTAGGTAAAAGAGGTGTGTATCTTGCAAAGTATTTTTGAAAGATTTGTCAGAGCCAATTTTCGTTTCGGCCGAATGTGACGGGTTTGTTTAATCTATAATAAACAGTCTGTA
>CAZRHF010000124.1:0-6177 GCA_964599835.1 uncultured Eubacteriales bacterium
GGAATCGGTAGCCATGGGCGGTAGTGCAGTCTATATGCCCGATTTTACAAACGGACGCTGGGTAACACGGGAGCCCATCGACCCCGATAAGGATATTTAAGGCAAAAAAATAACCCTTAACCGTAAACTTCGGTTAAGGGTTATTTATGTTCGCTCTTAATATCCAACATCAGTTTAACCTCTCTTTCACAGGATGGTCGCTTCGCTTTTTTCAGTCTCTTCTCTTCACCGTTTATATGCTGTCTCTACAGCTACTTGAAGGCAAGTTTATCTCTGAGTGGGAAGGCCGCTTTAAGCTCGGCAACATATATGTCATTAGAAGACTCCGACCCGCTTTTTATGTCCCTTACACCTTATTTTTTCGTTTCGGGCCGTCTGTTCTTCTGTGTCTTTATAATATCACAAAAAGCCTCCTTTTTCAATTCGCAAAGCTTATAAAAAATGAGTCCCCGTTTTATTGAAAAAAGAGATTTTACCTCTCGGTAGGCAGGTTTTTATTGACGGAGACAATACTTTTTGATATAATGAATTTGTTGAGTGCAAAAAAACAGCGATAATGCGACCCCCTCGGTCACATTATCGCTTTATTTATTATTTAATTCTCCGCAGCCTTCTCGTTTCTCTTATAAATAATAACTGCAAGGATAAGAGCCGTGACGCCCGAAATGAGCTTGCCTATGATCATAGGAACTATACAGTCGGCGTCTCCTGCCATGGTGTAGGCCAGATGTCCCGCAAAGGTGAAGGCGGCCGATATAGCAAAGGCGGAATTGAGCACGACGCCCTTTCTGTCCATATCCTTCATCATATCGAAGGTGGTGAGGGAGGTCGCGAGGGAAGAAACGAAGCCTAAAGCCGAGGTCTCGTTTATATTTGCCCTTTTTCCTACCGCCTTTAAGGGGCGGGAGATAAGCTTCGATACTATATACATAAAGGGGAAGGCTCCCGTCATAACCGCCGAAGCATTAAGGCAAACGGCCGCGCCCTCTTCAAGGGTACCGAGACCTTTTATGACCTCAAATCCGGTGAGATATCTTATAATTCCAAGTACAAGGCCTACCGTAATTACGATTTTAATAAAGGTGCCGAATATGCTGAAGATCTTAATGCATACCTTCGGGCAGAATATAAGTCCGCAGGCAATAATACCCGAGAAGATGATAAGGGGCAGAAGATTTATTATAAGTGCGGGAATATTAAGCCCCATAACAAGACCTGCGATGAAGCAGCCGATGGGAATGGTAACGATTCCGCAGAGGAAGCCGAGAAGCACGTCCTTGTGCTGTCTCTGCTCGGTTGCTCCCAGGGCGTAGGGAATGGTGAAGGAGATGGTACAGCCCATCATAGAGGAAACTACGTATGCGTTGAAGGTGCCTATCTCGGCGTTTTGCTTTATCTCCTCGGCCAGAGGCGCTCCTCCCATATCGTTTGCGAAAAGGGAAGCGGGTATTATGGAGGGGTCGAGGTGAAGGGTAGTGTATATCCAGCTGAAGGCAGGGGCTAAAAGCTCGGCGATATATGGGGCTATTATTATCATACCGATCATGGAAAGCCCCATATTTCCAAGGAACATAACGCCCTTTTCAAACTCTTTTCCGATACCGAATTTGTTTCCGATCATACGGTCAACCGCACCCAGCACCGAAAAGACCACCATAAAAAGTGCAAAATAATTCATATTATGTATTACAGTCCTTTCGGTTGAAAGCCTTCGTCTGTGAGGACGTATATTTCTTTATAGCCGCAGTCCTTAAGTATCTGAGCCGAAAGCTCATAGCCGCAGTCGAGATCCCCGGCGTTATGACAGTCTGAGGATATTACCGCCCCGAAGCCCAGACGCTTCATCTCCTTTATAATAAAGGGGCCCGGATAGGGGGTGGTGCGGTAGCCTCTTGCCATAGCTCCCGTATTAACTTCAAAGAAGGGGATTTTTCCTGCCAATGCTTCGGCGGCCTCAATGGCGGCAAAACGGTATTCGCGACATTCCTCGTCGAAGAAATGCTCGGTCTCGCTGTGCTTGGTAACAATGTCGAAATGACCGATAATATCAAAACTTCCTCTCTCGGGCAGGGTAGCAAGGGTCTTATAGTAGGCCTTGGCATAGGCAAGTCCGTCACCGCCGAAATGGGTGTCTATTACCTCTTTTACGATATCCGCCCTGCGGTCGTAGCCGATCTTCTCGCCGTCTATCTCAAAATAGTGGCAGGAGCCTATAAGATAATCATAGCCCGAAAGGTCTGTTTCGGGGCAGGAATACATCTCAACCTCAAGACCTAAAAATATTTTAAGCTTGTCCCTGTAAGCCGCCTTAAGGCGTTTTATCTCGGCCTTATATTCCTCGGTGCCCTCCAAGGACATGGAAAAATAGGGTGCAAAGCTCATATAAGAGTGACCCGAAAAGCCGATGGAATCGAAGCCCTGCGCCAAGGCCTCCCTGACCGTCTCTTCAGGGGTGCTTTTTCCGTCGCAAAATGTGGAATGTACGTGCAGATTCTGTTTATACTCCATAATAACACCTCAATTTCCCCAGTATTGTAGCATAAAACCGCGGTTTTTGCAACCGTATAGAGGGTGGTTAAAAAAAATGCTTGATTTTTTCGGGGTTATGGGTTATACTAATACCGTACGATATAGGAAATTAAAGGAGAGTGGGCAAGCGTCCGCTCTCTTGTTTTTGTGAAAGGAAGTAAATTTATGGCAGTTTCCGTAGCCGACAGGGTCTTTTCCCTCGTTAAAGAAACGGTCGAAGGACAAAAGGTCTCCCTCTGGGACGTCCGTTTTGTAAAAGAGGGTGCCAACTGGTACCTTCGGGTAATAATCGACTCTGAAAACGGCATATCTATTGACGATTGCACAAACGTTCATCACGCCCTTGACCCCATCCTTGACGAAGCCGACCCCATTGACAAATCCTATTATTTAGAGGTCTGTTCTCCCGGGCTTGAGCGTGAACTGACAAGAGATTTTCACTTTGAAGCCTGCGCGGGCAAGAAGGTAAAGCTTAAGCTTTATAAGGCTAAAGACGGGGTAAAGGAATTTGCCGGAATATTGGAAAACGGTAACAAAGAGACCGTTACTCTTCTCATAAACGACGCTCCCACCGAGTTTTTGCGTAGCGAGATATCCTACCTTAAGCTCGACGATATAGATTTTTAATATTCATAAAATAATAATGGAGGTATAAAGGAAAATGGCTAAAGCAAAATCTACTAAAAATCAGTCAAAGGAATTTTTTGAGGCCCTTAAGTTTATGGAGGCCGAAAAGGGAATTCCCGCCGAGTATATCGCCGAAAAGATCTCGGCCGCTATTGTCGTAGCCCTCCGTAAGGACTACGGCACCACCGAAAACATAACCTGCACCATCGACTGCGAAAACGAGATATTCAAGGTAGTTCTCCGCAAGGACATCGTCGACGAGGTAGAAGATCCCAGAGTACAGATACTCCGCGATGAGGCAAAGGCACAGTATAAGGCCAAGGCCGACGCCGAGTTTGTCGAGATCGAAATGGATACCCGTCAGTTCGGACGAATCGTTGCCACTACCGCTAAACACGTTATCCGTCAGGGAATACGCGACGTGGAAAGAAGTCAGACCCTTTCCGAGTTCCAGTCCCATAACCGCGAGCTTCTTACCGCCGTTATTCAGCGCATCGACCCCAAGACGGGCAACGCCGCCGTTACAATCGGCAAGAGCGAGGCGACTCTGCCCAAGCTTGAGCAGGTTCCCGGCGAAGAGCTCCGCGAGGGCGACCACGTAAAGGTCTACGTCGTTGACGTTAAGGAGACCGAAAAGGGACCCAAGGTCATGCTCTCCCGTACACATCCCGGTCTTGTTAAGCGCCTTTTCGAAACCGAGGTTCCCGAGATATTCGACGGCACTATCGAGATAAAGAGCGTTTCCCGTCAGGCAGGCTCCAGAACCAAGCTTGCCGTATACAGCGCAAACCCCGAGATCGATCCCATCGGCGCCTGCATAGGACCCAAGGGAGCCCGCGTCAACACCATCGTCAGCGAGCTTTCGGGCGAGAAGATCGATATCGTTAAATATTCCGAGGACCCCACCCTCTTCATCAGTGAGGCGCTTTCTCCCTCTAAGGTCGTATCGGTTGAAATTTTAAGCGAAGACCCCAAGGCCGCCAAGGTCACCGTTCCCGATTCACAGCTTTCTCTTGCCATCGGTAACAAGGGTCAGAACGTTCGCCTTGCCGCCAAGCTTACAGGCTGGAAGATAGACATCCGTCCCGAAAGCGGCTTCTACGGCGAGGAAGAATAATTTTATCAAAACGGAGGAAAAGATATGCAGCAAAGAAGAATACCCCTGCGTCAGTGCGGAGGATGCGGCGAAATGAAGCCTAAATCCGGGCTGGTTCGGGTGGTCCGTTCCCCCGAAGGCGAAATATCGCTGGACCTTACGGGAAAGAAAAACGGAAGAGGCTCGTATATCTGCCGATCTGTAGATTGCTTTAATATGGCCGTTAAGCGTAAGAGCTTCGAGCGTGCGTTTTCGGTGCGCTTAAGCGAAGAGGTGCTGGCCGCCATAGAAAAGGAGCTTAAAGATAATGAATGATCCGATCCTGTCCCTTTTAGGCTTTGCCGCCAAGGCAGGAAAGCTGTCCTACGGCACCCACGCCACCGAATTTGCAATAGAATCCGCCAAGGCAAAGCTGGTTATCGCAGCCGCCGACATTTCGGAAAAAAGCGTTAAGGAAATTAAATTCAGAGCCGACAAAAAACAGATCCCCGTTATAATACTCAAAACCACCGACAAGCAGACACTTTCAGCCAGAATCGGAAAAAACTGCGGAATAGTCGCCGTAAACGACGGAGGCTTTGCTGCCGCAGTACTTAAGGAGGAAATAGCCCATGATGGAGAAATATAAGATCAACACAGCTGCGGCTGATTTCGGAATGAACGTCAAGGACGTTGCCGCACTTTTAAAGGAGCATACCGGAAATGAGAAAAAATCCGGCGCCTCCCTCACCCCCGAGGAGACAAATATTCTTTTTGCCATCCTTACGGCGAAGACCGAGGTAAAGAGCTTCGACGACTACTTTGCCGCAGGTAAGACCGCCCGCGAGGAGGTCGAAAAGGCCAAAAAGGCCAAAAAGGATCAGAATCTTGCCGCTCAGATGGCAATTTTAGAGCAGTTAAAGGCCGCTCAGGAGGCCGAGATGGCCGCAAAGCGTGCCGCTAAGGCAAAGGCTGAGGGTAAAACCGAGGAGGCCGCCGCTCCTGCTCCGAAGAAGGAAGCTCCCAAGGCCGAGCCCAAGAAGGAGGAGCCCAAGAAGGAGGCGCCCAAGGCTCAGCCCAAGAAGGAAGAACCCAAGAAGGCTGAACCGCCCAAGGAGCACAAGCCCTCCGACCCAAGACCCTTCGAGGCAAGAAAGAAGGAGGATAAGCCTGCAGGCGCCGTCCCCAACCGCGGTCCTGCCGAGCGCCGCACCGTCGATACCCGCTTCTCCAACGTCGATATGGAGAAGTATAACGAAAAATACGAAAACATCGCTCCTGCCAACTCTATGAAGGACAATGCCCAGAGAAAGCAGAAGATAAATCAGAAGTCTCAGAACTACCGCCGTCAGGAGAAATCCAAGAAGGAGATCGAGGCCGAGAAGATGCGCAGAATTCAGCTTGAGCGCATCAAGAAGACCCCCATCACCGTTACCATCGGTGACGAGATAACCGTAGGCGAGCTTGCCGCCGCAATGAAGAAGACGGCCGCCGAGGTTATCAAGGAGCTTATGAAGCTTGGTATGATGGCTTCCGTTAACCAGACTATCGACTATGACACCGCCGAGATCGTTGTTACCGAAATGGGCGCAAAGATCGAGCGCGCAGTTGTCGTCACCATCGAAGAGCAGATTATGGACGAGACCCCCGACACCGAGGAAAACCTTCTTCCCAGAAGCCCCGTTGTGGTCGTTATGGGTCACGTTGACCACGGTAAGACCTCTCTCCTCGACGCCATCCGTAACACCGCAGTTACCGCAGGCGAGGCAGGCGGAATCACCCAGCACATCGGCGCATACCGCGTAAACGTCAAGGATCAGGATATCACCTTCCTCGACACCCCCGGTCACGCCGCCTTTACCTCTATGCGTCAGCGCGGAGCTATGGCTACCGATATTGCAATACTTGTTGTTGCAGCCGACGACGGAATTATGCCCCAGACCATC
>CAZRHF010000125.1:0-6083 GCA_964599835.1 uncultured Eubacteriales bacterium
CCGGGCTCGATTCCGAGAACCTCGGTAAGGCGGTCAACAAGCTTCTGTGCGCCCTTAACATAGCAGGCGGTTCCGAGACAGACGGAGATGTTGTACTTGCCCTTGGGAGAAAGTGCGAACTGTGCGTAGAAGGTGGCAACACCGTAAACCTCTTCAACAGAGATTCCGAGGCCTTCGGCGATCATCTTCTGGACCTCAAGGGGGAGATAGCCGTAGATGGCCTGTGCTTCCTGCATGATCTGCATAAGACAGCCTTCAATGTGCTTCTTTTCTTCGATTATTGCCTTTAATTTAGCCTCCTGCTCGGGGGTGCCGTTAAAGGGAATAGAGCTGGGTTTCTTTTTCATATAACATTCCTCCAGAATTATTTATACTATGTAATTCGGCACTTGGCCGCATTCTGTTAAAATTATAACACACTCCCTTTAAAAAGTCCAGCGATACTTAAACATTTTTAAAAATATTGTAGAATTTAGAAATAAAGGTTGACAGCATTGCCGAGTTGTGCTAAACTAACTGTACCAAATGAGACACTTTTTAGGAGGAGTTTCGATGCTCGCCACCGAAGAACTTGCCCTTGTTCGTTCCTGTTTCCTCTTTTCCGACCTTTCCGAAGAAGAGCTTGCCGGATTTTTTGATGACGGCTGCTGTTATGTTGGCTTTTTTTCCAAGGGAGAGACGGTTTTTACCGCAGGCGAGGAAGAGCGGAGGCTGGGGATCCTGCTTTCGGGAAAGGCCCGTGCTCTTTGTTCTGACGGCGGAAAGGGGTCGATAAAGACCTTCTTTGCGGGGGACCTTTTCGGAGCGGCGGGAGCCTTCTGCAAAAGCGGCAACGAGCCCTTTGGTAAAATTAAGGCCATAACCTCCTGCCACGCCTTTTTTATGTCCCGCACGGGAATTGAAAAACTCCTCTTGTCAAACCCTGCCCGTGCTCTGAACTATATTTCATTCCTGTCCGACCGCGTAGCCTTTTTAAACCGCAGGATCTCGACCTTCACGGGGGGAGAAGCGGTGGCAAGGGTTGCCCGCTATCTGCTGGATACCGCCGACGAAAATATGGTGTGCAAGGGAATAAACTTCTCTTCTCTGGCAAAAAGTCTCGATATAAGCCGCGCGAGTCTTTACCGCGCGAAAAACGAACTCACCGAAATTAAAGCGATCTCGGCAGATAAAAAGGATCTTACCATCCTTGATCCCGAAGCTTTAAAAAATATCTGTTAAGGAGAAAAAATACTATGAAAAAATTAATTGCGATCCTACTCACCCTCATCCTGTGCCTCGGCCTTGTTGCCTGTGGTTCAGATACCGCCACCTCTTCGGCCGACCCCTCGGATAATACCGACAGCACCGCAAGCGATCCCGCAAGTGACAAGACCGAAGACGTTACATTAAAGATCCTCACCCTTAAGGGACCCACCGGTATCGGTATGGCCAAAATGATGGAGGATAACACAAACGGTAAATACGAATTCACCGTAGCTGGTCAGCCCACCGAGGCTGTTGCCGCCGTGTCCTCCGGCAAGGCTGATATTGCCGCCGTTCCCACCAATCTTGCCTCCACCCTCTATAAGAAGACCGAAAAGGGAATCAAGATGCTTGCCATCAACACCCTCGGCTCCCTTTACATATTAGAGGAAGGAAATACAGTAAACTCGGTTGAAGACCTTCGCGGCAAGACCCTTTACGCAACCGGACAGGGCGCAAACCCCGAATATGTTCTTAACTACATCCTCGAGAAGAACGGTCTTAAGGTCGGTGAGGACGTTACGGTCGAATTCAAGGCCGAGCACGCTGAGCTTGCCACCCTTATGGCCGCAGGCGAATGCGTTTTAGGTATGCTCCCCGAGCCCAACGTTGCCTCTGCAATGGCACAGAATCCCGACCTTCGTATCGCCCTTAACCTTAACGACGAGTGGAACAAGGTCGCCGACGAGGAAAGCCGCCTTACCATGGGCTGTGTTATCGTTCGCACCGAGGTAATAGAAAACTATCCTAACGCCGTCAAAGCCTTCCTTTCCGAGCTTGAGACCTCTATCGACTACGCCGCAAACAACGCCAAGGAAGCAGGAACCCTCTGTGAAAAGCACGGCATCGTTCCCAAAGCCGCCCTTGCCACCAAGGCGATCCCCAACTGCAACCTCACTTATATTGACGGAGCCGATATGAAGCCCGCTATTGAAGGCTATTTCCAGGTTCTGTTCGACGCTGACAAAACCTCTGTAGGAGGAGCCCTCCCCGATGAAGGTTTCTACTATATTCCCTAAAATATTAAAAAGCATTGCCGTATTCGCCTTCTGGCTTGGCGTTTGGTATCTTGCGGCCTTCCTTATAAACAAGGAGCTTTTTCTTCCCTACCCCCACTCGGTGGCAATTCGGCTTTGCGAGCTTAGCTGTACAGCAAAATTCTGGGGAACCGTTTCGGTCTCCCTTTTCAGGATTCTCCGCGGCTTTATCTACGGAATCGTGCTGGGAGGCGGACTTGCTCTTCTGACCCACTACTTCCCTCTGGCAAGGGCGGTCATATCCCCCTTTCTCAGGACAGTACGGGCCGTTCCCGTCGCCTCCTTCACCCTGCTTATCTTCCTTTGGCTGGACAACGACCTTATGCCGGTATTCATCGCCCTTTTAATGGTCGTCCCCATAATCTGGGAAAACCTTTCGGCAGGTCTCGGCGCCCTGGACAAAAGCCTTACCGAAATGGCAAGGGTGTACAGGATCCCGAGACTCAGGACCTTCGGTAAGATCATCGCCCCACAGCTTCTCCCCTACTTCCGTTCGGGCGCTCTGACGGGACTCGGTCTTGCCTGGAAGTCGGGTATCGCTGCCGAGGTCATAAGCTACCCCACGGTGGCCATCGGAAAGGCCCTTAACGACGCCAAAATGACTCTGGAGACGGTAGACGTTCTGGTCTGGACGGCGGTAGTCGTGGTGCTGAGCCTTATTTTCGAGGCGATCATACGGTTCCTCTTTAAAAAAGGAGGTAAAGGCCTATGATAGAGCTTAAAAAGGTCTCACTTTCCCTCGAGGGAAGACATATCTTAAAGGACTTCAGCCTGTCTCTCCCCGAGAAGGGTATAGTTCTCATAACGGGACCTTCGGGCTGTGGAAAGACCACTCTTACGAGGCTTATTTCGGGGCTCATCAGACCCGACCGCGGAAGCGTGGTAACAAACGGCGCACGGCTCTCGGTGGTATTTCAGGAGGATCGGCTGGTGCCGACCCTTTCGGCTAAAGATAACGTATCCCTCGTTTCCTCCCCCGAGGAGGCCGAAAAAAGGCTTTGTGAGCTTGGACTTCGCGACTCCTTAGACCTTTTGCCCGAGGAGCTTTCGGGCGGAATGAAGCGACGGGTCGCCATTGCAAGGGCTCTGGCCTTCGGCGGAGATGCACTTCTGCTTGACGAAGCCTTTACGGGACTTGACGAGGAGCTGGCCGAGGAGGTCTTAGACTATATCTGCAATGAGTATAAAGACCGTCTGATAATAGCCGTGACCCACCGCCCCGAGCTTTTCGAAAGCTACGAATACACAGAAATAAAACTGCAACCGATCCCTTAGGATCGGTTGTTTTTTGTTTAAAAAAGATTAAAGGATTTCCCGTAAAGTCACGGAGCATAGGGACACCCGCCGCGATATAAATCCCTATCGGGATTTGCGATATATCTCCGATGCGATATGCCCTGCGGGGCGTAAGAGGATTTATATCATATCGCGTTTGCAAAGCAAATATATCGTACCAAGTATAAGCGAGGTATATCATAGTAAGCTTCCGCCGAGATCCCGTCACCTGCGGTGCCGCGCTACGCGTTCGACAAGCTCAGGATGACCCGGCGGAGGCAGTTCTCATTTGCTCCCGACGGAGTCGGTATTCTTTTATATCCGTGCCGAAGGCACACCTTCCCTAAGCCCTTGACGCTTGGCCCTTGTCCCTATATATACATCCGTCGGAGACTCATCGCTACTGCAACCTGAAACCTGTAAAATTCAAATACTTTTTTGTGTAAAAAAAGTTGCTTTTAACCCCGTCTTACTGTTATTATAATTATAGAGTTAAAGCAGTGAAAGGCAGGTAGCAAACTATGAATTTTTACCCCGAAAAAACGGCTGATTTCCCGCGAAATTCCACCGACAGGCTTTTTATCGACTATGATAACCGCTTCTCCTTCAGCGAGATAACCGATAAAACATCCCTTTTCGTCGAGAAAAATCAGCTTCTCGATACCGAGCTCTGGGAGCGCTTTGTTCACCAGTTTGAGATCCTTCCCGACGGCGAAAACCTCGCCTGGAGATGTGAATACTGGGGCAAGATGATGCGGGGCGCCTGCCTTGTATATTCCTACACAAAAAATCCCGAGCTCCTCAGCACCCTGACCCATACTGTGCGCCGTCTGCTGACAACGCAGGATGAGAGAGGCAGGATCTCCACCTATCCCGTGGCCGACGAGTTTCAGGGCTGGGATCTGTGGGGCAGAAAATACGTCCTTTTAGGTATGCAGTATTTCCTCGAAATAAACGGGGATGCGACCCTGGCCGAAGAGATCATCGCCTCTATGTGCCGTCAGGTAAACTACCTTATCTCAAAGCTGGGCAGAGACGAGGGCAAGATCTCCATCACCCGCACCTCCAAGCATTGGTACGGACTTAATTCCTCCTCGATCTTAGAGCCGATCGTCCGTCTTTATAACCTTACGGGGGATAAAAAATACCTGGATTTTGCGCAGTACATCGCCGATGAGGGCGGAACCTACGCCGAAAACATCTTCCGTTTAGCCGAGAAAAAACAGCTCCGCCTTTATCAGTATCCCGTCACCAAGGCCTATGAAATGACCTCCTGCTTCGAGGGACTTTTGGAGCTCTACCGCGTGACCGGGACCGATTGGTATAAGACGGCGCTTCTGAACTTTGCCGACCTTATCTTAGAGGACGAGCTGACCGTTATCGGATGTGCAGGCTGTACCCACGAGCTTTTCGACCGCTCGGCCTACCGTCAGGCCAACACCACAAACTACCGCATTATGCAGGAGACCTGCGTCACCGTGACTCTGATGAAGTTTTTCACCCAGCTTCATCTGCTGACCGCCGACAGCCGCTATATCGACGCCTTTGAGACGGCCTACTATAACGCCTATCTCGGCTCGGTCAACACCGAAGGCGGACTTCCTAAGGATCATTCCGACCTTTTCACCCGCTATGACGCAAAGCCTGCCGTTATGCCATTTGACAGCTACTCCCCTCTTACCGCCGCCGAAAGAGGCTACGGCATAGGCGGATTTCAGCCGCTGGGTGACGAAAAATTCTACGGATGTTGCGTTTGCATCGCCGCGGCAGGTGTGGGACTTGTTCCCAAGGTCGCCTGCCTCACCGCCGAGGACGGCTTGGTTATAAATATGTACCTTCGCGGAAGCATCCGTACCAAAACCGCCAAGGGTACCCCTTTAGAGCTTATAACCGAGACCGAATATCCCAAAAACGGTGAAGTAAAGATCACCCTAAACCCCGAATTGACCGAGGAATTCACCCTATATCTGAGAAATCCCGCCTGGAGCAAGGAAACTGCCGTAGCTGTAAACGGCGAGAAGGTTTCTGCCGACAAGGGCTATATAAAAATCACCCGCTGTTGGAAAAAGGGAGACGAGGTCTCCCTCAGTCTTGATATGACCCCCGAGCTTATAAGGCCCTATATTTATGAGCCTATGGTGCTTATGAACAAGGTCATCTGGGGAGCAAACTCTATGACCCTGCCCACCTACGACGAGCAGGACCCTGAAGCACCCAAGCATTTCGCCCTTCGCAGAGGACCCCTTATGCTTGCCCGCGACCAGCGTACGGGGGACGATGTGGAATCTCCCGTCTCCCCCGCCCTGCCTCTGACCCTCACCGAAGCCGAGGTCGGTTTCGACACCCTCTACGCCGCAAGGCTTGCCCTTGAAGACGGCAGTACGGTGCCCCTTTGCGACTACGGCTCAGCAGGAAAGCAGTATGATAAAAAGATCGCAGTATGGATGAGAACGAAATAAATAAGACCCCGAAAGGGAGACACTTCGTAAAGAAGTAGTCTCCCTTGCTTTTTCTATAAATCAAAAA
>CAZRHF010000126.1:0-6052 GCA_964599835.1 uncultured Eubacteriales bacterium
TTCAGTTCGGCGAGGGCGGATTTTTACGCGGCTTTGCCGATTGGATGCTTCAGAAGCTCAGCGATATGGGTGAGTTCGACGGCAGTGTTGCCGTTGTTCAGCCTATAAAAAACGGTATGTGCGATATGCTCACCGCTCAGGACTGCGTCTATACACACCTTATCCGCGGCGCAGAGGGTGTGGAGATATCAAAGATCGACGTTATCTCTCGTTGCGTAAAGCCCTACGACGATTTTGAGGAATATCTGGCTCTTGCCGATATCCCTTCGGCACGCTTCATCATCTCCAACACTACCGAATCGGGAATTGAGTTTAAAGACACCGATAAGATGACCGATACTCCTCCCGAGGCCTTCCCCGCAAAGCTGACCCTCCTTTTAAAGCGCAGATATGAAAACAAGCTTCCCGGCTTTGTGTTCCTTCCCTGCGAGCTCATCGACCGTAACGGCGATAACCTTAAAAAGACTGTTTTACAGTATGCCGACCTCTGGAATTTAGGCGAGGGCTTTGTAAACTGGATCAATACCGAAAACGTCTTCTGCAACACCCTTGTTGACCGCATCAACACGGGCTACCCCAAGGACGAAAAGCTTGACCTCGGCTATGAAGACAATATGGTAAACACCTCCGAATTCTTCCACCTCTGGGTAATCGAGACCGACTTCGATCTTGAAAAAGAACTGCCCTTCTCCAAGGCTGACCTTAATGTTATCATAACAAAGGATGCTTTAGAGAGATACCGCACCAGAAAGGTTCGGATCCTCAACGGTGCCCATACCTCCATGGTGCCCTTCGCCCTTCTTTCGGGATTTGATACGGTTAAATCCTGTATGGACGATGACGGTATGCGCGGTTTTGTACGCACCTGCCTCTTTGAGGAGATAATCCCCACCTTAGACCTGCCCCGTGAAGAGCTGGTGGACTATGCCGAAAATGTGCTGATACGCTTCTCCAACCCTTACATAAAGCACTACCTTTCCTCCATTGCTTTAAACTCGGTAAGCAAATATAAGGTTCGCGTGCTTCCCTCTGTTTTAGAGTACAAAAAGCGCTTCGGAAGCTATCCGAAACACCTTGTTTTCGCCCTTAAAAAGCTTATCGAGTTCTATAAGGTCGGAACCCCCAATGACGATGCCGCTGTTATGGAATTTATGAAAACAAAATCGGTTGCCGAGATCCTCGCAAATGAATCCTTCTGGGGATGTGATCTTTCCGACCTTTTAGAGGAGGTAGAAGCCTGATGCAGATACATCCACTGGACAACGTTGAGGTTCGCGACGACGGGCAAAAATACGCCCTTAAAGAAATTAAAAAGGGCGAAAAGGTCATAAAATACGGCTTTCCCATCGGTTCTGCCAAGGAGGATATCGGGGTAGGGGATAAGGTTTCCCCTAAAAACCTTTCCTCCAACCTTGTGGGTATGGACGACTGGGAATATATTCCTGCCGAAACCTCAAAGACAAGCGGCAGAAACGGCACCTTTATGGGCTATCTGCGCCAGAACGGAAGTGTGGGAATCCGAAACGAGCTTTGGATAATCCCCACCGTCGGCTGTATAAACGACGTCGCTAAGGCTTTGGCCTTAAAAAGCGGCGGAAAGGCACTCTGCCACCCCTACGGTTGTTCACAGCTTGGCGGAGACCTTCTGAATACCCAGAAGATACTCAGCGGACTTATAAAACACCCCAACGCAGGCGGTGTGCTCGTACTGGGTCTGGGCTGTGAAGAAAACGGCATAGCTCTTATGAAGACCGTTCTCGGTGACTATGATAAGGAGCGCGTAAGGTTCCTTAACATTCAGGACTGCGAGGACGAGATTGCCGAGGGTATGGCTATTATAGACGACCTTAAGGCCAAAATGGAAAAGGACGAAAGAACCGAAATTCCCGTCTCCAGGCTTAAGATAGCCGTTAAATGCGGCGGCTCTGACGGCTACAGCGGTATCACCGCTAACCCCCTTGTAGGCCGCGCTATGGAATATTTCGCCGAGTATGGCGGAACCGTCCTTATGACCGAGATTCCCGAGGTCTTCGGTGCCGAACAGCTTCTCCTTTCCCGAAGCGTAAACGAGGAGGTCTTCACCAGATCTGCCGATATGATAAAGGCCTTCCGTCAGTATTTTATCGACCACGGTGAGGGTATTGCCGACAATCCCTCTCCCGGAAACGTGGCAGGCGGAATTTCCACTCTGGAAGAAAAGTCTCTCGGCTGTGTTCAAAAGGCGGGTAAGGTTCCCCTTATGGGTGCTTTAGGCTTTGGCGAAAAGCCTCAAACCGACGGCGGACTTTACCTTGTTAACGGTCCCGGAAACGATATGGTTGCGGTAACCAATCTTGCCGCCTCGGGCGCCCACATAATACTTTTCACGACCGGCCGCGGAACCCCTCTTTCTGCCCCCGTACCGACCCTTAAGATCGCAACAAATTCGGCTTTAGCAAGTAAAAAGCCCCACTGGATAGATTTTAACGCAGGTGCCCTTTTGGAGGGTGCCGATATGGGTCAGGAGGGCGAAAAGCTTTTTGAACTTTGCCTCTCGGTAGCAAACGGGGCAAGACCCAAAAGCGAAGAAAACGGATATTTTGATATTGCCATCTTTAAAGACGGCGTAACTTTATAAAGGAGAATTTTTATGAGCTACATAAAGAAGAATTTTTTACTTACCAATAAGACCGCTGAGGAGCTTTATTTCGGATATGCTAAGGATATGCCTATATTCGACTATCATTGCCACCTTCCTGAGAAACAGATCCTCGAAAACAAGCCCTTCTCCGACGTGTTCGAGATATGGCTTGCAGGAGACCACTATAAATGGCGCCTTATGCGTAACTACGGCGTAAATGAGCGCTTTATTACCGGTGACGCCACTAACAAGGAAAAATTCGTAACCTACTGTACCGTCCTCGGTACCGCCTTCGGCAACCCCCTTTATCATTGGTCTCAGGTCGAGCTTGAAGAGTTTTTTGGTTGTACAACCGAAATAAATGCCGAAAACGCAGAGGCTATCTGGGATGAATGCAATGCCTACATTCTCAAAAACGGCATCACCCCCCAGAAGCTGATAGAGAGCTCCAACGTAAAGCACATCTACACCACCAACGAGGTCTTCGACGACCTTTCAACCCTCGAAAAGATCAAGGAAAAGGGCTATAACTTCGCCGTTACCCCCGCCTTCCGCGCCGATAAGGTTATGAATATCGATGCCGCAGGCTATAAGGGCTTCGTAGGCAAGCTTGCCGACCTTACCCATCCCATAAACTCTATTTCCGACCTCGAAGCAGCCCTCGAAAACCGCCTTAACGCCTTTATTAAGGTTGGAGCAAAGGCCAGCGATATTGCCGTAGAACGCGTCTGCGAGGTAACCACCGCAGAAGAGGCCGATGCCGTTCTTAAAAAGGCTCTTTCGGGTGAGATCCCCACTCTTAACGAGACTGAAGTCTTTAAGGGTTATCTGACCTATTTCCTTATGAAGCTCTACGCAAAATACAACATCGCAACCGAGCTTCACATCGGCGCTATGAGAAACAACAACGCCGTAATGCTCGAAAAACTCGGTCTTGATACCGGCTTCGACTCCATTTCCGACACCAACAGCATCACCTTGACCTCCCGTCTCTTCGACAAACTGAACAGTGAGGGACTTCTCCCTAAAACCATCGTATTTAACCTTAACCCCAAGATGAACACCGAGATTATGACCATTATCGGAGCATTCCAGAGCGACGAAGCAAGAGGCAAGATGCAGTACGGCCCTGCCTGGTGGTTCCTCGATAATAAGGTCGGTATGGAACAGCATCTCCGCGACCTCACCGCCACGGGTCACATTGCCGTGTTCGTAGGTATGCTTACCGATAGCCGTTCCCTCCTTTCCTATCCCCGTCATCACTATTTCCGCCGCATTCTTTGTAACTACCTCGGCGATATGATGGAAAAGGGCGAGATGACAAATAACCTTGAATATGTCGGCAAGGTAGTGGAGGATATCTGCTACAATAACTCTGTAAAATACTTTGGTATGGAGTAATTTTATGTTAAACTTTATATCTGGATCAAACGGAGTAGTTCTTTATTGGGACCTGCCCGAAAACTTCCTTAAAGGCGATAGCTTTACGGTAAAAATGGGGGATAGTACCCTCGGCACAACCGAAAAATGTCACTTTGAGGCAGAAGGTCTTGCCCCCGATACCGAATATGAATTTACCGTTTCGGGAAGGGATTATTGTGAAAAGATCACCGCCCGTACCGAGCCTGTACGTCGCCGCATAAACGTTGCCGATTTCGGTGCCGTCGGCGACGGAAAGACCCTTAACACGGCGGCAATTCAGAAGGCTATAGACTCCTGCAAAGCAGGGGAATGCGTCTACGTTCCCGAAGGCGACTTTATGACCGGCTCCCTTTTTCTCCACTCGGATATGGAGCTCTACCTCGAAAAGGGTGCCGTCCTTCACGGAACGGCCAACGTACACGACTACGAGCCCAAGATAAAAAGCCGCTTTGAGGGTATCGAGATGATGTGCTATGCCGCCCTTATAAACGTAGGCGAGCTGGACCGCAATGCCATAACCTGCAGGAACGTGCGTATCTGCGGAGAAGGCAGGGTATGCGGAGGCGGCCGCCCTCTTGCCGAGGAGGTTATAAGGGTCGAGACCGAGCTTATGAAGGACTATATCGCCTCCCTTGGTGATAAGGTCAAGGAGTGCGAGACTTCTACCACCATTCAGGGCAGAGTCCGTCCCCGCCTTATAAATTTAAGCTCGGCCGAAAACGTAACGGTTTACGGAATCGGTGTTGAAAACGGCGCCTCCTGGAATTTCCATATGATCTACAGTAAAGACATTGTAACCTACGGTTGCACCTTTAAATCGAGCAACGTATGGAACGGCGACGGCTGGGATCCCGACTCTTCTTCAAACTGCACCATCTTCGGTTGCGATTTCTATACAGGAGACGATGCCGTTGCAATAAAATCGGGTAAAAACCCCGAGGGCAACGTCATAAACCGCCCCTGCGAGCATATCCGCGTTTTCGACTGTATCAGCCATTACGGCCACGGAATAACGGTCGGAAGCGAGATGTCTGGCGGAATTAACGATATCAGGATATGGAACTGCGATATGGGCGATTCGGTATTCGGAATCGAGATCAAGGCCACCAAAAAGCGCGGCGGTTTTGTTCGTAACGTCTGCGTCCGCAATACCCGCACCTGCCGCGTGCTTATGCATTCGGTAGGCTATAACGACGACGGAGAGGGCGCGCCCACAGCTCCTGTTTTCGAGGATTGCCGATTTGAAGACCTCACCATTACCGCAAGACTTCAGGGAATGGATAACGAAAACCGCGAATGTCAGGCTATCGAGCTTTCGGGCTTCGATATTCCCGGTCATTACATCAAAAATATCCGCTTTAAAAACATTCTTATCGACAGCGGCGAATCTAAAAGACAAACAATCTATCTCCAGTGTTGCGAGGGAATCTCCTTCGAAAACGTAAATTGCAAATAAAATATCTAAAACGGTCGGATTTTACCGACCGTTTTTTGTTAAAACTAAACAATAGCAAATTGACAGTTAAGGTAAAATATGGTATAATTTAACCATAAAAGCGAAAGGGGTGAGAGCTGTGGTCAGCGTAGTAGAATCACAACATAGAAACTACTTAATGAGAAAGGAAAACAAATATGACAAGATCCGTTATATGCAGGCTTTTTGCCGCCCTGCTTGCCATAGCTTTGGTACTTACCTTTACGGTACCGGTCTCGGCTACGGGCGCGCCTGAAGAAGGTCATACTCCGACCCAAACTGTCGCGGAAAATTTCCCTCAGCAGGAACCGACAGAAGTTCCCGAAAGAACGGCGGAGCCTACAGGTGAGCAGTTAGCCCTTATTAAAGATATCTCTGTACCGGAACCGACCGAGGACATTCCCGAAGCGGAGCCCGAGACCGTCGTGGACGAGACCGAAGTGCCCGTTGTTTCTTCGGAAGAAACCGTTATCGAGGAGCATATAGAAGAGGTTATTTCCGAGGAGACTGTAACCGAAGAAACCGTTACGGAAGAA
>CAZRHF010000127.1:0-5980 GCA_964599835.1 uncultured Eubacteriales bacterium
CGCAGAGTGCAAAATGATCGCTGACCTCGGTATCACTATGCTTGCCGCAGGTATCGGTAACATCCACGGTAAATATCCCGCAAACTGGGCAGGACTTTCCTTCGATACTCTTGCCGCTATCCAGGAGCTCACCGGAACTATGCCCCTCGTTCTTCACGGCGGCACCGGAATCCCCGCTGATATGATCCAGAAGGCTATCTCATTGGGCGTTTCCAAGATCAACGTTAACACCGAGTGCCAGCTTGCTTTCCAGGAGGCCACCCGTGCTTACATCGAGGCAGGTAAGGACAGAGAAGGAAAGGGCTTTGACCCCAGAAAGCTTCTTGCTCCCGGCTTTGAGGCTATCAAGGCTACCGTTAAGGAGAAGATGGAACTCTTCGGCTCCATCGGCAAGGCTTAAAAATAAGCGCATAAAGTGTTTTTACGCGCTCGGAATACCTTCGTACGTCTTCGCGCGAAAGAAATCAAAAGCATGAATGACAAAGAGGATCTGCTATTGTGGGCAGATCCTCTTTTGCTTTTCTTGACTTTTGGGAGATAAAATGATAAACTTTTTTACAGAATAATCCTTGGAGGAAGAATATGAAACATATCCTTAAACCCCTTAGCCTTATTTTAAGCCTGCTTTTGCTTCTGACCTTTGTCGCCTGCGGTGGCGATAAAACCGACGGAGCTTCGTCTTCTGACCCCTCTTCGAGTCAGCAGAATCCTTCCGACGATACTGATGATGCAGTTCAGTACGACATCTGGGATGCTACCGTTGCCACAAGCTTTGCGGCAGGAAGCGGAAGCGAGGATGATCCCTATATGATCAAAAACGGTGCCGAGCTTGCCCTTGCCATAACCGAGAAGAACGGCAACGGTGACTATTATAAACTGGCCTGCGACATACACCTTAACGATACTTCCGACCCTTACTGGATGCTTCAGAACAACAACCGCTGGATGGCGGGTAATTTCAGCGGTACCCTTGACGGTGACGGCTACTGTATCTACGGAATATGGTTTGAAAACGATTCCCGTCCCGACGACGCAGGTCTTGTTACGTACCTTAAAAGCGGCGGTTTCAAAAATCTCGGTATAAGAGAATCCTATATCGTAGCAAAACTTTACGCAGGTGCCTTTGCGGGCAGAGTTACGGGCGGTAAGAGCGTTTTTGAGAACTGCTTTGTCGACGATACCGTCTATGTTCAGTATACCGATACAGGCCATAACGGAGCAGGCGGTATTATGGGCTATTCCTGCTCAGGAGGCACTACCGAGCCTACCTTAGAGATCAGAAACTGCTACTCCAAGGCAAGTGTTCGCGGTCTCGGTCAGATGGCCCGCGTAAACGGAATTATCGGAACCTCCTGGAACTGCGCCTACACTATGGAAAACTGCTACTCGGTAGGTCTCCCTCCCTATAGAGGCACCAACGAAAACACCTGCTCCTACCTTGTAAAGCACGGCTGGAAGAGCAGTGACGTCTATAAAAATAACTACACCGACATCCGCGGTCCCATCGGTATGGAAGACTTTACCCGTATTTCGATTGATAAAATGGCCACCGATATGAAGCTCGATTACGACGCTTTTGAAAAGGTGGATGGAACTACACCCAAGCTTAAGGTGTTTTCTTCTGTCAGCGGCAAGCCTGCTAAAGAGGTTGCCGATATGGATCTGCTTCGCTACCTTATAATGGAGTTTTCGGGCGGTACGGGTGCTGAAAACAACCCCTTCATCGTCACCACCGAAGAACAGCTTCGCTACGTTGTTGCAGGTTATTGGGAGAATACCTATTTTAAAATGGGCGGAGATATCTATATAAACGACACCACCAAATCACAGTGGACTTCAGGTGCCAAAACCTGGTCTCAGTCCTCCTCCAACAGCTTTGGAGGTCACTTTGACGGAGCAGGCTATACGGTCTACGGTCTCTATCTGAATAATACACCGTCTGCAGGCAACGAGGCTTACGGCGTAGGGCTCTTCCCCAAGATAACCACCGCCGCCTCCATAAAAAACGTTACCATTAAAGATTCCAATCTTTCGGGAGCAGGTAACGCAGGCGGTATTGCGGGAATGGTTGTTACCGAAATGGTTCCCGCCGATAAGAAAGCAGTAATAGAAAACTGTACCGTTGACAGCTCGGTTACCCTTAATGGTCTTATCACAGGCGGAGTTGTAGGACACGCCGAAGGTAAGGTCGAGGTAAGCGGATGCAAATCAAGCGCAACCGTAGAAGCTACCGTAACCTCAGGCGAGCTTATAGGAAAGAAGTAGAAAACTAACCGCCCGATCAGCTTCGGGCGGTTTTTATATGTTTTTTTGATTTTTATTGTGTATTTTTTTGAAATACGCTTGACACCGTGTTTTTTAAGTATTAAAATGAGTCCTTGGTAACAAACCAAAAGAGGTGTTTTTATGGAAAAAGTAATTCTCGTTTCTATAGACGGAATGAGGCCCGACGGTTTTTTAAACTGCGGTAATCCCTTCACGGAAAAAATGATGGAGCTGGGTGCCTACTCTCTTACGGCTTCAAGTATGACTCCTTCGGTAACCCTGCCCTGCCATATGTCAATTTTCCATAGCGTACCTCCCGTACGCCACGGAATAACCTCCAATACCTACATACCCTTTGCACGTCCCATAAACGGTCTTTTCGAGCAGATAAAATTTGCAGGCGGCGTTTCAGCCATGTACTACGGATGGGAGCCTCTCCGCGACGTTTCCCGCCCTTCCTCTCTTCGCTATTCGGGCTATGTTAACGCCTATGCCGAGGAGCATACCGACGGCATACTCACCGATATGGCTATGGAACGTATTGAGAAGAGCAAGCCCGACTTTGTTTTCCTCTATATGGTTGAAACCGACGAAAAGGGTGGTCACGACAGCGGCTGGATGACCGAGACCTATCTTGACTATATAAACCGCGCCGTAGACAACGTCCGCAGGGTTTATGAAGCCTTCGGCGATGAATATACCGTGATCGTTACTGCCGACCACGGCGGTCACGAACGTTCTCACGGAACCGAGTGCCCTGAGGATATGACTATTCCTCAGTTCTATATCGGAAAACGCTTTACTCCCGGAAAGCAGCTTGAAAATATAAGCCTTTTAGATATCGCCCCCACCGTTGCCGATATTATGTCGGTGCCCTGCGCTCCCGAATGGGAGGGAAGGAGTCTGGCAGAGTGAGTACATTTCTCCCAACCCTCAGCCAGATGGGCTTTCTGATGTTGCTTATCGCCATCGGATATCTTCTGGTAAAAACCAAGGTTGTGCCCTATGAAGGCACGGCGATTCTTTCAAAGCTTGAAAACTTTGTTTTTATTCCCGCGTTGGTTCTGGGTACCTTTCTTAAGGATTTCACCACCGAAAGTTTAACGACCTCTTGGCAGTACGTCACCTGCGGATCGGTAGTAGTGGCGGTTTCCGCGGTCATTGCGATAGTCTCCTCCAAGCTTTGCTCTAAGGACGACTATATCCGCAACATCTACACCTACGGTCTTTCCTTTTCAAACTTCGGATTTATGGGTAATGCCGTTGTAAACGCCCTTTTCCCCGACGTTTTCGCAAACTATCTTATATACGTAATACCCTTCTGGATATTGATCTACGTCTGGGGCGTGCCCTACCTGCTTATGCCCAAAAACGAAAGCCGTAAGAGCATATTTTCGGGACTTAAAAACCTTATCAATCCTATGTTTATTGCAATGATAATAGGAATGATGATCGGTCTTGCAGAAATCCCTCTACCCGAGTTTATATTCCACACAAACTCTGTAGGAGCCGTCAAGGGGGTTGTGGGAACTCTTGCCGACTGTATGTCACCCGTTGCAATGCTCCTTACGGGTATGACCATTGCAAATATAAGCCTCAAATCGGCATTTACTAATATTTCAATATATGCCGTTTCGGTCATCCGTCTTTTGATTATGCCCCTTGCAGGTGTGGCGGTGCTCTGTTTTGTCGACCTGCCCTACGGCGTCGAGCTTTGTACTATTTGCGCCCTGGCAATGCCTTTAGGACTTAACACTATCGTCGTCCCCGCCGCCTACGGAAGAGACACCTCGGTTGCGGCAGGTATGGCACTCATTTCCCACCTGATCTCCTGCATAACCATCCCCGTAGTATTTATGCTTTTCAGTTATATATAAAAAACGCCCTTAGGGGAATTGCGATTAGGAATAAAATTAGCGATAATGTGATTTAAACGGTCACATTATCGCTTTGTTTTTGTAAACTTTATGGATACGGTTGTAGGGGAGGGTAAGCGAAGCGCACGAGGCGGTAGTGAATGACGACACAGTGCGTCGTCAGAGCCGCCGAGAGACCGAGCACCGCAGTGCGAGACCTTGCTCCTCCCGTGACAAACAAATATTTTTAACAACAGAAATGTTTCCGTCATCAAACCGTTAATTCTCCTCGGTCGAAACGCGCAATCGACCCTACAATGCATCAATAAATTTTCTTCGTATAATTAACGGGAGGAGCAGAGCCCCTCCCCTACATTAAAATTATTTGAAAGTTCCCAAGATTTTCCCGTATAGATACTGCTTACGGGTTCCTCATCCACCACTCAGCGGTTCCCCTTGTCCCGCACTGCTGTGCTCGGTCCCTCCGCGATACTTTGTGTTACAGGTCTATTGCACGGCATTCTAATGGGGCCAGTGTAAGGTTCATTGTTTTTCCGTCCACGGTAAGTTTGGCGTTCGCTTTTTCGTCGGCTATATTGGTGACGAAAAGGATGCGTTTGCCGCTTGCTCTGTTTTTCCAGAGTGAGGCCCCGACCTGCGGCATTACTATATCTCCCTCAAACCAGAGGGCAGGACCTGTAGTCTTGTCCGGGAGGTCGGAGATCACCGCGGGAGGCTTTTCCATCTCTGCACCTTGGAAGAACTCGCAATATTTTTCGCGGAGCTTTACAAAGGGCTTTAAGAAGGTTATATGCTTTTCGCTGTAGACGATATCGGCCTTACACCAGCCCATTACCTGACCGTAGTGGAGACAGCCTGCAACCGAGTGTTTGAAGAATTCAAAATCGTCCTTTTTACGACCGATGGTACATCTGCCGATAAGCTGAACGTAACCGCCGTAAACGGCAGAAAATGCGGGCACCTGACCGCCGTAGACCCACATCCAGGTAAGCAGTCCGTCGAAGGAGCTGACATAAGGCTCGGCATTACATTCGGTGAAATAATATCGGTCGGCAGGCTTTTGGGCGTTGAGCCTTTCCATCATTTTGCGGTAGCCCTCTACCCAAAAGTCCCCGCCGTAAAGGGTATGATCGTGCTCGGGATTACAGCAACGCTCGGAGCAATGGGCGGCGATCTCGTCGAGATAGATCCCGTCAATGGGGAGGGTCTCGTTCATTTCTTTAGTGAGATCTGCCATAAAGTCCCTCCAGGGCTTAAAGGTGGGACAGATGGGCACCAGCTCGGAGGTGTGACCGCTCATGGTGGTCTGGGGATAGTGCTCTACGGTAATATCTCCGTTCTCGTCCATAGCGGCACCGTGGATACCCGTATTTTCGAAGTTCATTTCATATCCCATCTCACCGTCACGCTTTTCCCAGCTTACGGCGTTTATATAAGGCAGAACGGCAATTCCCGCTTCTCTAAGCTTTTGAGCACCCTCCGCGAAGCCCTCCTTGGCAGGGAGGAAATGAGGGTATTCGATATTGAAGGGAATATGATGCCAGTTATAGGTGTGATAGGCAATGTCAACGTCAAGCTTATTTTTAAGCTCGATGACCGCTTCTATCCAGTAATCGGGAGAATAGATATCGCTACCTGCGCTTAAATTCATAGGCTTGTTTTCACGCTGATATTCGGTGTTGGGGATGAAATCGGCTACCCAGAAGGGGATTTTTCCGAAACGGTCGGGAATATCGGTACGTCCCTTTTCGCCTAAAACGGGAAGCCAGTCACATTTTTCCTTAGCTCAAAATCCGACATCCGCATATTTGCCTTCTCCGCCAGTTTACCAAGGGTCA
>CAZRHF010000128.1:0-699 GCA_964599835.1 uncultured Eubacteriales bacterium
TGGCAAAAATAATTTTGAAAGGCGTGATTTTTTTGGATTACAAGAAAACTAAAATAGGAAGATTTTTTCTCGGAAAGGGCTTTTACGGGGTACTTGCTCTCTGTCTTGCGGCGGTTGGCGCGGCGGCCTGGTCGGCCTTTGACAGAGTGGCAGAACCCGACACCGACCCCTTAAAGGACGGTTCCCAGTATATTGCCTCTTCCGAAACACCTTCCTCGGATACCGAGGTAAAGGCCGAGACCGAGTCGAAGATTCCCTACGCTTCAGAGGACGTACCGTCAAGCGAGCCCTCGGCGCCCATAGTTGCCACCTCATTTACGTCCCCGATGTCGGGCGGTACGGTAAAGCCCTACAGCGAGGATGAGCTTATTTATTCGGCAACCTTCTCGGATATGCGAACCCACCCGGGGCTTGATATTGAGGGAGCCTACGGTGACGAGGTAAGGGCCTGCGGAAACGGTTTCGTGAGCGCAATAATCGACGACGCTCTGCTTGGAAAATACGTTGAGATAGACCACGGCAAGGGTATCGTTGCGAGATATTGCGGTCTCGACACGGTATACGTTGAAGAGGGAGAATCCGTTTCCGCCACCACCTGCATAGGACTTTTAGGCGCGGTTCCCTTCGAATGTGAAGATATAAGCCATCTGCATCTGGAATTCTTCCTTGAAGAATACCCCACCGATCCTGCGGAATATA
>CAZRHF010000128.1:709-5859 GCA_964599835.1 uncultured Eubacteriales bacterium
ATGTGAAAGGAAGGGTTGTCTCTCGTCAACACATTTCATTGCACATCATATAAAGGATGGTGGTGGTCATCCCTTATGTTATAAATTATAACATATATTTCTAACAAGAGTCAAGGCATAATATTCTGTGAGGTGATATTATGCACGAAAAGCTCGTAATAGGCAAAAAGGAACTCAGGGGTGAGGACGGCTATAAGACCTTTTCAATAAGAATAAAGGAGGAATCGGTAGCCAATCTCGACCGTCTTTCCAAGGCTACAAACCGCTCGAGAAACGAGCTTATTAACATACTTATCGATTACGCCATAAACAACTGCGAGGTAAAATAAGAACCGCCCTTGGCGGTTCTTATTTTTTAGAGTTATTCTTGACGTATTCGACATTTTGCTTTATGGCCGAGATAAGCTCCTTTATATCGGAAAACTT
This sequence comes from uncultured Eubacteriales bacterium, assembly GCA_964599835.1. Taxonomy (GTDB): domain Bacteria; phylum Bacillota; class Clostridia; order Oscillospirales; family Acutalibacteraceae; genus SFWF01. Next base: position 1,136 of record CAZRHF010000128.1, read on the forward strand.
TTTTTCTTCACGGAGAAAGCCTATCAGCCTCGTTTTAACAAGACTTCCGTAGCAGTCGCCGCTATAGTCTAAAATATAGGTCTCGGCCGAAACATAGTCGGTTATAAAGGTGGGACGGAGACCGATGTTTGTTACTCCGTCATAGCGCACCCCGTCTATCTCTACCACCGTCTGATACACCCCGTTTTTAGGGCGGATGATGCCCTCGGGATAAAGCTGGTTTATTGTGGGGAGTCCCCAGGTGCGTCCGCGCTGGTCTCCCTTTACCACCTCGGCGGTAAAGGAAAATTCATCCCCTAAAAGGGCGTTTGCCTTTTCTGTATTACCCTCGGATATAAGCGACTTGATATAGGTTGAGGAAACGGTCTTTCCCTCATTTAAAACCTCGGGGCACTGAAAAAATTCAATATTATTCTCACTGCAAAAACGGCTTAGAAGAGCGGTATCTCCTGCCGCTTTTTTGCCGAAACGGTAGTTAAAGCCGCAGCAGATCTTTCCGACGTTGTATTTTTCGGAAAGGAAGCTCAAAAACTCGGTCGGAGAAAGATCTTTTACCTCGAAAAAATTTAAAAAAAGAACCTCGTCGATACCGAAATCCAAAAGTTTTTTCTCCCTTTCGGCCGCAGTCATAAGAGAGCCGACCGTTTTGCTCGGAAGGGAGGAAAAGGTTACGGCAACCGATCTGTACGGACTGTTTACGGCGGCAGAAAGCACCGCCTTGTGTCCGAGATGCACCCCGTCGAACATACCGAGGGCTATTGCATATTTAGTTGTCATAATCTTCACCTCTTTATATGTGATGTGCCGAGGCACAATTTATGCCGCAAAGCGGCAAATCATTCTTTGATGAATTGGCTTCGCCGTGAATTGACGGTAATCCGTCATAATTTGAGACTTCGTCTCACGAATTGCAAAACCTTCAGTTTTGCATTATTTCCTCCAAAACTGTTCGCTGAAACCTGTCACCTGAAACCTGATTAATGACGCATTTAATGGCAATCTGCTGATTAGTGTTATCGGCGTAGCCGACTCCTAAAAATACGTCGCCATACTTTATGCGGAGAAGCTGACCGTCCTCGAAATCGGCATTTTTAAGCCTTTCGTAGGAAAGCTGACCGCCGTTGGAAAAACGTATGGCCTGCTTTTCGGTGACCGAGACCTCGGGAAGGTATTTAAGAGCGGTCTCCTCGGGGAGGATATAGTTTTCAACGTTTTCTCTTGTCAGATCGTCAAGACTTACGGTCTGACTTATATCGAATCCGCCCGTTGCGGTGCGGGTAAGCCCGGTCATTGTGGCGCCACAACCCAAAGCCTCTCCGATATCGCGGCAGAGGGAGCGGATATAGGTGCCCTTGGAGCAGTCTACGGCAATTTTAAAGGTGTCGCCATCGAAGTTCAGGAGCTCAAGGCGGTTTATAGTAATTTCTCTTGCCTCGATATCCACCGTTTTTCCCTGACGGGCAAGCTCATAGAGACGGACTCCGTCCTTTTTAAGGGCGGAATAGATCGGAGGAACCTGCATTATCTTGCCCCGAAAGCCCTCCAAAACGGCCTCCAGTTCTTCCTTTGTCACATTTACGGACTTTTCGGCAAGGACAGTTCCGGTTATATCACAGGTGTCGGTTGAAACTCCGAGTTTTACCTCGGCAATATAGCTTTTATCGGCATCCAGCACTATCCCCGCAAGGGCGGTTGCTCTGCCGATAAAAACGGGTAAAACGCCTGTAGCGAGAGGGTCCAGGGTGCCCGTGTGGCCAACCCTTTTTTCTCTCGCTAACCATTTTGTTTTATTAACAGCCGAAAAGGAGGTTATCCCCTTTGGCTTATTCAGTAGTATGAGACCCTGCATCGGCCGCCTCCAGTGCGTTCTTTACCGCTTCGAGTATTCTCTCTTTTGCCTCAGCAAGGGTACCGATAACAGTACAGCCTGCCGCCGCCTTGTGTCCGCCTCCGCCCAGTGTTCCGCAGATAGCCGAGGCGTCAAGGGGATCGTAGGTTCGAAGGGATATTTTAAACTCGTTTTCGCGGTTTTCCTTAAGGGTGATTCCGCAGAGGACACCCTCTACCGAGCGGGACATCGGAGGAACGCCCTCCATATCCGAGCGACTGCAACCGGTCTCGCGCTGAACATCAAGGGTGATAGCCATAACCATACAGCGGTCGTCAAAATGAAATTCGGCTCCCTCAAGGACGCGCTTTTCCATTTCTACGCGGCTTTTGGACTTGGTATCGAACATAATGCGGTTTATCTCGGCCGCATCTACGCCGATTGCGTGGAGCTTTGCGGCAATCTCGTGGGTCTTTGCAGTAACGTTCTGATACTTAAAGCAACCCGTATCGGTGGAGATTCCCGTATAAAGAGCGTTGGCGATGTTTCGGTCGAATTCCACCCCAAGCTCGTCCAGGATCTCGTAAATACACTGTGCCACCGCGGCGGCATCCGAATCGAGATAGAGTCGGCTTGCGTAGCGGGTATTGGAAACGTGGTGGTCGATATTGAGATCGATCCTGCCCTCAAAGCGCTCATAGAGGTCGCCTAAAAGCTTAATATCGGCAACATCCACCGCAACCACCGTTTCGGGTATGAAGTCGCACTCGCTGTCATCTATAAAATAATCGTATTTATGCGGTATATCGTCACAGCAGACCACCTGCACCCTTTTGCCAAGCTTTTTAAGGCCTGCTTTAAGGCCGTAAGCCGAGCCCAAGGTGTCGCCGTCGGGGTTTACGTGGGTCAATACCACATAGTTATCGTGGGTTTTTAAAAATTCGCAAAGGGAGGCCATGGTGAGTATTTCGCAGTTATTACTCATCGTCTGCCTCCTCTTCTCTTTTGTCGAAGGAGTTTACGATTCGGGAAATGTTGGCCGAGATTTCAATAGAATCATCGGCAACGAAGCGAAGCTCGGGTACCTTTCTGAGCTTAAGTCTTGAGCCCAGCTCACGGCGAACGTAGCCTGCGGCATTTTTAAGAGCCTTAACCGATTCCTCGGTCTTTTCGCTTCCTTCTATGGCCGAAACGTAGACCTTCGCATAGGACATATCCCCCGAAACATCCAGCTTGACGATAGAAAGCAGTTTTGAAACGCGGGGATCTTTTACCTCACGGAGAATATCCGCAAGGGCTAATTTAATGTCTGAGGTGACACGGTTTATTTTAAATCCTGCCATATAAACCTCCTGTGTTTATTTAGGGCCCAGGGACAAGGACCTATAGCCTATGGAAATGTGTCTGCGACGCATATAAAACTAACCTCATCCACCGCTTGCGCGGTCCCCCTTCTCCATTAGAAGAAGGCAGACTGACGAGAAAATTTTCACACGCTCCGAAATTAAAACACAAACCTTATTGGCATATATCCGTTGCCGTTAGCAAAATTGTTCCATAAGGAAGCCGCGCCCGCGAAGGCATATACAGATATTCCGAGCGGGCAAGGCAATGTTATGGGGCAATTTGGCAACGGCAAATTAATCGCGGTATTCTTCTACGATATATGCCTCGAATATATCGCCTTCCTTGATATCGGCGAATTTCTCGAGGGAGATACCGCATTCGTAGCCCTGGGCGACCTCTTTGACGTCGTCCTTGAAGCGCTTGAGTGAATCGATCTTATCGTCGGCAATGATAACGCCGTCACGAACAACGCGGATATTGCAGTTTCTGGAAACCTTACCCTCGGTAACGTAACCGCCTGCGATGGTACCGACACCCGAGATCTTGAAGGTGTTACGAACTTCAATAGCACCGTATTCAACCTCGCGGTATTTGGGTGCAAGCATACCCTTCATAGCCGATTCGATCTCTTCGATAGCGTCGTAGATAACGCGGTAGAGACGCATATCAACGCCGTCTCTTTCGGCGGCGGCCTTAGCAACGGAATCGGGACGGACGTTGAAGCCGACGATGATAGCGCCCGAGGTCTGGGCAAGCATAACGTCGGTCTCGTTTACGCCGCCTGCGGCACCGTGGATGACCTTAACGCGTACTTCGTCGTTAGAGAGCTTCTCAAGGGACTGCTTAACAGCCTCCACAGAGCCCTGAACGTCGGCCTTAACGATGAGCTTAAGCTCCTTAAGCTCGCCTTCGCCCAGCTTATCGAAGAGGTTATCGAGGGTGACCTTACTTGCGGCGGCATTTGCCTCGTCCTTAGCCTTCTGCTTTCTCTGTTCAACCAACTCGCGGGCAAGACGCTCGTTGGAAACGGCATCGAAGGTATCGCCTGCGGTGGGAACCTCGGTGAGACCTGCAACCTCAACGGGTACGGAGGGACCTGCCTCTTTGAGCTTCTGACCCTTTTCATTGGTCATAACGCGGACACGGCCCACAGAGGTACCGGCGATAACGATATCACCGCTCTTAAGGGTTCCGTTCTGAACGAGGAGGGTAGCAATAGGTCCGCGACCCTTATCAAGACGGGCTTCGATCACGACGCCCTTTGCCTTACGGTTGGGGTTAGCCTTAAGCTCAAGCATTTCGGCAACAAGAAGAACGTTTTCAAGAAGGGTATCGATTCCCTCGTGGGTTCTCGCCGAAACGGGAACGCAGATAACGTCTCCGCCCCCCTCCTCGGGAACCAGGGAGTGCTCGGTGAGCTGCTGCTTGATGCGGTCGGGGTTGGCGGTGGGCTTATCCATCTTGTTGATGGCCACGATAATGGGGATCTCCGCAGCCTTGGCGTGGTTGATGGACTCCACGGTCTGGGGCATGATGCCGTCGTCGGCGG
>CAZRHF010000129.1:0-1156 GCA_964599835.1 uncultured Eubacteriales bacterium
GATAAGGGTAGTATTAAATTTTATCTTGTGCAGGTTATATTATATCACAATGTCGTAATTTGTCAAGTCATCTGTTATTATTTTTTGATTTCGATGCCCAGCGTAAGCATTACACAGACGGCAGTTATCAAGAGAGCAAGGGCTACCGCAAGGAGAATTGCGGATTTTACAGAAAACTTATACTGCGCCTTTTCAATTCCGTCAACAAGTCTTGCCTTTCTGAGAGCAGTAGTAACAGGCTTGTACACCAAGAGCATGATAGATGAATTCATAATGCTTTTAAATAAATTAAAAGGAAGCAAAAGACCCGGAAGCATATCTATAACGGCCTGACGGGGCATCTGAAAATACAGTGGTGTGATAAATATATTTGCAACGAGCATTACTGCAGTTACCGAAATCACCGTAAAACACGAAGCGAAGACCGCACCGCTGAAGCTTCGCTTAAACTTATATATCAGACCGCAAACAAGCGCAAAAGTACCGCTTGACAAGACGTTCATAACGAGCCCGTATAAGCCGGTGGTGCTGATCGAAAAAAATTCAATCAGTGAAACAGTTAACACCGAAGTAATACCGTAAAGAGGTCCGTATAGAAGAGATACAACCGAAATAACGGCGTCCTTAAGATCAAGCGACAAAAAACCGCCTACCTTAAACATAGATGTCAGAAAGGTAGCTAAAAATGCGACTGCAGTCAGTACAGCAGTAACCGATATTTTTTTAATATTTGACCTGTTCATACGTATCCTCCGAATAATTTTTATCTTGGTAAAAAAGAACGCCCCAAGGACGAAAAATCCTTGGGGCTTATTTGCACAGCACAGTGTTGCTATGTCTTCTTTCATCCGGACTTTACCGTCGGCTTTGGAATTTCACCAAATCAGCCAGATATGGCTCGCGGGCTATACCGCCGGTGAGGAATTTCACCTCGCCCCGAAGACTTAATTATTATATGCTCATTATCTTAATTTGTCAATCAAATTATGCTACGTGTATGCGAAGACGAATCTTATCAGCTATCATGGCAATGAACTCGCTGTTGGTAGGTTTACCGCGATCATTGTTTATGGTATATCCGAAATATGCGTTAAGAATATCGAGGTCTCCCCTATCCCACGCAACTTCAATTGCGTGACGGATAGCGCGCTCCACT
>CAZRHF010000129.1:1166-5721 GCA_964599835.1 uncultured Eubacteriales bacterium
ACAGTAGGATAAAGTATCTTTGTAATAGAGTTAATAAGTTCTTCGTTCTTGATAGAAAGAATTATTGCCTCACGTAAGTAATGATAGCCTTTGATATGAGCAGGCACACCGATCTGATGTATTATCTCGGTAATCATTATTTCGAGATCGTGATCGGTCAGTACACCTTCTTTCACAACGATAGGTTTTACGTCAGTCTTCCATCCGGAAAACTTAATGATTCTTTCGGCAAGTATTCCGAAATCAAAGGGCTTTAGAAAGAAATAAGTTGCGCCCGCCTTAAGTACCTCTGCTTCCAGCTTTGCATTATCGTATGAAGAGAATACCATTACCATCGGACGCTCCCGCTTATCCATAATCGATATCTTCTCAAGAATACCAAGGCAGTCGATACCGGGCATAAACAGGTCAGAAAGTACTACGTCAGGCTTGGTTTCCTTGATCTTTTCGAGAAGAACAGATCCGTCTTTTGCGCAGAGCTCAACGTTAATTCCATAGCTCGCCAGCATTTTCTGACAATGAATTCCAAATTCCTCCGAATTGTCTGCAATGATTACGTTTAATTGTTTTTTCATAAAAATTCCTCCTTGGATTTTTCTATATATTACCACAATATTTTCAATAATGCAATACTGAAAATTCTGTTTTTGGCATACAGTGATTTTTACATATTTATTTAAAGGCCGACAAAAACAGCATAATTCCTTTGTTTAACACGAATTTTTAAAAAAATATAAAATTTTAAATTTTCTTAATTTTTTTTAAAATGTATAAAATACGACAAGAAAACCACTGAAAAATCCCTCAAAAAAAGCAGGATCGTCCGTGATCGATCAAAAAATTTTTAAAAAACATTTCAACAAAAAACGACCGATCTCGCTGAAAGCGAAAACGGCCGAAGACGTTATTTACGATGTTTTCGATAGTTTAACGGTGTTGCTCCGAAATATGCTTTAAAGGTGCGCAAAAAGTGGGACAGGCTTGAAAATCCTGATTCAAAGCAGACCTGAGTTACTGTTTTATCTGTATGAATGAGTAGTTCTTTTGAAAAATTCAGTCTGAATAACGTAAGATATTTTACAAACGTATATCCCGCCTCTCGGGAAAACCTCGCCGAAAAATACGCAGGTGCTAAATGCAGATGCGTTGCAACGTCTTCAAGAGATATTTGACTCGAAAAATTTTTAGCAACATATTCGTAAACGTTTTTAATAAACTCACCCTTATGTGAGCTTTCAATACCTTGGACGATTTCTCCTTTTTCGCAAATAAGATTCACGAGAACCGAGGTAAGATGCACGGAGTTTTCCTTAGAATTCTTTTTGAGTTCGGCGATAAGCTTTGTCAAGGATATTATGATATCATTTTCCGGAAGAGACTTTATAATTCTCGAGTTCTTAATTTTTGCAATAATGTTTTTGTCGAGCGCCGACGCAGTAAAGGAAATATTCAAAAACGAAATAGAATTATCGCTTCGAACATTAACGGTCTTATGAAAATCAAAGGGAGTAAGTAGATATGCAGAACAACCTGACATACCGATACTGTTTCCGTTAATGGTGCACTTTACGTCGGCATCAAAATAAACTATAAGCTCATAATAATCATGCCAATGCAGTTCGACTTCATTGAATTCAGAACCGGTTTTAATGTGTATTTCCTCTCCCATTAATAAAGATCGGTCGTACCTGGGTATATCATTCATTAAAATCACCAATTATATTATAGTTCCTATCTAAAAATATGCAATAATATTCTTAAAAATTGTCTATCGAAATATAAAAAAATGTTATATAATTTCGATAAAGGAGTGATTTTATGAAGTTCTTTGAAAACGGAAAGCTCTATGCAGGTTGTAACTACTGGGCGTCCCACGCAGGAATCCATATGTGGTCACGCTGGGATGCAGAAGTCGTAGAAAATGATTTTAAACAGCTTTCAGAAATCGGTATTAAGCTTGTACGAGTGTTTCCTTTATGGAGCGAATTTCAACCTGTAAATAAAATATACGGGTACCACAGCTGCCTTGAGGGCTATTCTGTTGACGGCGGCGAAACCTTGCTCGACAGCTTCGACGCGGGAATCGATGAGTCGATGATGGACAAGTTTGAAATTATGCTGGATCTTGCAAGCAAATACAGCCTTAAGCTTATCCCCTCTCCCCTTACAGGCTGGATGAGCGGCAGACTTTTCGTCCCTCCTCTTCTCGAAGGAAGAAACATAATTACCGATCCTCTTGCAATTAAATGGGAGGTCCGCTTCGTTAAAGCCTTTGCGAAGAGATTTAAGTACCACGAGGCTATTGCGGCCTGGTGTCTCGGCAATGAGTGTAACTGTATGAGTCCGGTTGAGTCAAGTGAGCAGGCCTGGCTCTGGATGGACGTAATAACCGATGCATTTAGATCTGTTGATCCCGACCGTGAGGTGATCTCGGGAATGCACAGTCAATTTACGCCCGGCGAGGGCCATTGGACACTTCAGGACTGCGGCGATAGCTGTGATTATCTGACTACACACCCATACGCATCTCCCTCCTATTCCACCGATAAGGATCTTATGAATACAATAAAGCCCTTACTTCATCCTGCGGCACAGACGATTTATTCAGCCGATATCGGTGGTAAACCTTGCTTTATTGAAGAAACCGGAACCTTCGGCCAGATGTACGGCGATCAGGAATTCAATGCCAAATACTGTGAAGGTGCATTATACACTGCCTGGTCGCACAACTGCCTCGCATATCTTTGGTGGATAGGATACGACCAGGGTTCTCTTACTTATCATCCTTTCGGATATAACAACCGCGCCAGCAACTACGGACTTTTCAGAGAGGACCGCAGTATAAAGCCCGTCGGAGAGGTGCTTAAAATCTTTAACAAGTTTACCGAAAACTTTGAATACGGTAAACTACCCGAAAGGATCGTTGACGGTGTTTGCATTGTTACGCCCGGTCAGAACACCTGGAACGCAGGAGGCTCTGCATTTATTATTGCAAAACAAGCTCGACTTGATCTTCGTTACACATATTCCCGCGACAAGCTTCCCGATGCTAAGGCCTACTTTATTCCTTCTCTTCAGAGCGCAAGTGCATTTGGTTCTGATTACATTCGTGAGCTTATGCAAAAGGTCGAAAACGGAGCAACACTCTACATCTCTTTAGGCTTTGGCTTCCCAAGAAACCTTACAGACGATTTCGGGTTCCATCTGACTACTCGTAACGACGTTAACACTGTCGATACAGTTACCCTCAAAGATACTTCGGTAAAAATTAAAGGAAGCGTAATATATAATGTTGAGCTTACCACGGCAGAAAGCCTCGCAAAGAATCAGGATGGCAAAGACGTATTCCTGAAGACTTCTTATGGAAAGGGCACTATCTATACCCTTATGTATCCTTTGGAATCCTACCTTTACGGACAGCTAAACGGATACAATGATAAGCATTATATGATCTACGACGAAATTAAAAAGAGCATAAATTCCGACAAGGTCGTATCCTGCGATAACCGTATGATAGGAATAACCGAGCATCCCGTCTCCGACACTGAACGTATTATCGTTATGACAAACTACGGTGAAGACGCAAAAGGCAATATCGTTATGGATGACGAATGGAGACTCAGCAAGGTGCATCTCGGAAATATTGACGATTCTCTAAATTTAGATATTAAAAACACTAAAACAGCAGTATTTACCATCGTAAAATAAACCAAAAAGCAAATCCAAAACGGATTTGCTTTTTTTATAAAAATTTAATTGACTTAGCTAAAGTTTATGATAAAATAGTTAAAAACGGTGGGAGGAAATTTAATGCTGAAAGTCAGTCATTATTTAGTAAATAAAGAGCACGACGAGGTTTATACCGCGCTAAAAAATATGATTCCTGAGGACGATGTTTATATGCACTACCGTCTGTCCGGAAATGTAATCGACTGCTGTTACGATCTCTATTTTGCAGGTATTGAAGACGGAAAGGCACTTTCAAGACTTTGGATGTGCTGGGGAAAGCACGATGCTTCAGTTTCTAACTGGGGCGCATTTTTCACCCTTGAGGAATTTCGCGGCAAGGGCGTCGGAAGAAAGGTTTTAGAATACTGCTTTGATAATATCGATAAGCTCCCCGAGCCTCCAAAAGCCCTCTTTTGCACCGCAGGAACCCCTGAGCTTACTAACCTATACAAGAAATACGGCTGGACAACTGCAATAAGAGGCAGAGACCGCGGTCCTCTTTACCGTCCGCTTGCAGGAAGTCCCGAAACCTTCTATGAGTTTTATAAAAGCTATTATACACCATGTGATACTCTATACAGAAAAGAAGCTGATTTCGGTTACAGAAACGAAATTGACTGTCTTCTCAACTTTGCGCTTGTCGATCAAGGCCTGGAGTTCGGTATCAAAGGCAAAATGCTCTATCAGATCCTTCTCGAAGGAAAAGAGAAAGCCGAAATACTGCTTACAGAAGACGGCAGATGTGTCGGTTGGATATACGACGGCGTTACACAGCTCTATCCCGATTACAAAGATGCTAAGGTCGTATAAATTTAAAACACTGAGG
>CAZRHF010000130.1:0-5567 GCA_964599835.1 uncultured Eubacteriales bacterium
TAAAAAATGATGATAAACACTTTTTTTTAGTGTCTACCATCATTTTATCATTTCAGGTAAACACTTTTTTTAGTGTCTACCATCATTTTATCATTTCAGTTTTTACCGCGTTTTTCTATTTCTTATAGTTTCTGAAGTTTTCAATAACTGTCTCGTAACGCTTTCTTGCAAGCTCGACCGACTGTTCCCAGGAAAAGTATACCTTGTCTTCCGCTCCCCTGCCGATCTTCTCTAAAAGTCCGTCGGTGTTAATTCCGCTGATAAGCGTTCTTGCGAAGCTTTCGGCGGTCTCTTCCTCAGCAATAAGGCCTGAAATTCCGTCTTCAACTCCTTCAGCAGCGCAACAGTCTTTTATAAGGGCAGACGCACATCCGCAGGCGGCAGCCTCTTTTACGACAAGTCCCGATGTATCGTAGGTCGACGGGAAGAGGAAAAGGTCTGCTCTGCTGAAATGAGCTTTTACCTTTTCGCGGTCGTGTACGGCTCCTGCAAATATAAGATTATCGTATATTCCGTGTTCCTTTGCATATTTTTCAATATCCGCTCTGTCGGGGCCGTCACCCACAAGTATCATTTTGTATCCGATACCGTTTTGGCTTAAGATCCTGAGGGCATCAAGGGTAATTCTAAGATTCTTATACCACATCATTCTGCCGCAGTAGAAGAAGACAAGCTTTTCGTCAGCAATGCCGTATTTTTGATTTATTTCGGCAATTTCTTCAGCCGAAGCCTTACCCTTTTCAAAATCGGTTCCGTTGGGCATTATAACAACGTCTTTATCATATCCGAAAACTTTAAGGCTTTCTGCGGTTCCCTTGGATACGGCCCATATCTCGTCGGCAAGTTTTATGTTGTGAGCAACGAATTTTCTGGAAATTGCCGCGAAGGGCGGAAACTTCACGTATCTTTCGATATCTATCTCATATTTGGTATGATAGGTAAGGACAGTAGGAATGTATCTGTCCTTGGTTTTTTTAACAAGATGTCTTGCAACAAGACTTGAAGCAAAGGGACTGTGAACGTGTAAAAGATCGAGTTCACGGCTTTTAAGAAATTTTTCGGTTTTACCGGACAAAGGGTTTCCTACACGGTAAGGCATCGTTTTAGTCAACTTTGCGGAGGGATATCTGTAAACGTCGAAAATATAATCATCGGTAATACCGGGATAGCCGGGAGTTATTACAAGCGGATTAGCATATTCTTTCTTTTTAAGTATGTTAGCGTAGTTTATAACAGTATTTGCAACGCCGTCGATAGTAGGCGGAAATGAATCGTTTAAAAGACCCAAATTAAACATTTTATCACCTCATAATAATTATATTTAGTTTACTAAAATTGTCAAGGAAAAAGCCAATATCGCGCATATATAAAAAACAGGCACCCTGTTGGGTGCCTGCCGAACAAGCGAAATTATTTCATTCCGTTTTCATAGGATTCGATCATCTTCTTAACCATCTGACCGCCGATAGAACCTGCCTGCTTAGAGGTGAGGTCACCGTTGTAACCCTGCTTAAGATTTACACCAACTTCGTTGGCAGCCTCCATCTTGAAACGATTGAGAGCGTCCTTAGCCTCGGGAACTACGTTCTTTGCCATAACTGTTTTCACTCCTTTGCTGTCAAATTCAGCGTTTGCAATATTATTTTGCGAATATCCGTTTAAAATATTATTGGGAATTTATGTTTTTAAAAGAATATTTTGTCACCTTTTTTGCTTTGATGACTGTTGTTATGATATAATATGGAAAAGGTGATGCTATGCTGGTTTATCTGCTTTATATCGATAACGATGAAGACAAATCGTTTTTTGAAGAATTGTTTTATAAATACAGAAAACAAATGGTATATTATGCTTTTGGTTTCGTAAGCGGTGAGGTCGATGCCGAGGACATCGTTCACGACGTTTTTCTTAAGGTCGCACAAAGGCACCTCGGTCTTTTAAAGAAGCTTGAAAACGAGACCGACGTCAGAAATTATCTCCTGAAAGCTACTAAGAATACTGCTTTGAATCTTGCAAAAGCACGAAGTCGTGAGACCGAGCTTCAGGACGAGCGTATTGAACACATAAGTGATGAGGATTTTACGAAAAGGATCTGTGCAAAGCTTGAATATAACAGAATAGTTGAAGCAATAAACTCGCTGGATGAGATATACAAAACTGTTTTATACTATCATTTCGTGCTTGGACTTTCGGTAAAAGAAACCTCTTCCCTGCTTGACCGTTCGATCTCTGCAACAAAAAAGCAGTTAGTAAGAGGTAAGAAATTACTTCTTGAACGACTTGAAAAGGAGGAAAAGTTATGAGTATTTCCTTTGAAACCTTCAGGTCGATATATCGCGAATGTTATTCGACCGAATTTAAAGACGTTCCGGAAAACGAGGACAGTATAAATTACACATTTTCAAATCGATTTACTAAACGAACCGAACGACTTATCAGAAGACAGAAAAGCATTTATTGGTGTCTGATAAACCGAGTTTGGAAGATAATACTGATCTTTGTGCTTGTTCTTTCGCTGCTTTGCGGTGTTGCATTTTACTATAATAGCGGAACAGTTATACACGGAAACGATGACGACCCGTCCTCGTCACAAGCGAGCGAAACCATTAAGGACGATACCTATTCATTCAGTTTTGAAAGCGACTATATTTTAGATGATAACGGAAACATCGTTGGTGAACTGTTCAGCGATAAAAAAGCAAGCATATTTAACAGCATGATAAATTCTTTTTACTATTTTAATACTGCACATCTATTTATAGAGCTGGCTCTTCCCTACGGCACGGTAACAGAGATAGAATACACTGTTGATCTGAAGAACGGTGCATCCAACGAAAACGTGTACGTAAACGGTGAGGTAGTAAGCTTTTCATATTCAGACGGCAAAGAACTTATTATCAGAGCGCTGGACAAAAATGAATTTAACAAGGATGCGTATCCGGTTTATTTAAAAGACGAAGAAAAGTATATTCCGTTAAAAAATCGTATTTACGTTGACAAGAATGGAAATCCGTCGTTTCTATACAGAAATAACGTAACAAACTGTCCGAATGCGGAATATTGTCTGCTCCCGCAAAAGCTTGCCTTTGAATATCTGAGTGATTTTGATGCTTGGGATATCTCTGACAGTTATATGGTGCTTATGGGCAGGCATTGTACTTTAATAACAGGTCATAAGAAGGATAAAGAATTCACTTTCAGCGTAGACAGTGCTACCGGGATACTGATGCATTACGAAGTTGCTACTAACGGAACTATTACCGAAATGATGAATGTTAAAGAGTGTGTAATAGACGGTGACGCGCAGATATTCGTTGGTGAAGAAGAAGTCTTTTATAATGCAATAAACGGATAAATTTGAAAAATTGTCGGTTGACATAGATTTGAAATAATGGTATAATCCTAAATGTTTAAAAGCGATGACGGAAAAGAGTAGTTTGAACTCGGTTTTCAGAGAGCTGTCACCCGGTGCAAGACAGTAGCCGACTCATCCGAAAGACATTCCCGAGCCGTCGGAAGAAAGTTTCGGCTGATAGAACCGACCGTGTTTAGAGCGTTAATCTTTTTGAGTGAGCCGTAAGGCTAATTTGGGTGGTACCGCGGAAGTCGTCTTTCGTCCCATTTATGGGATCAATGGCGACTTTTTTATTTTATTTTAAGGAGAGAAATTATGGAATTTTTAAACTATGAAAAGCGCATCGACACTACCGATATTTCCTACGTTCTTGAAGGCTTCAAAAACGGAACGATAAAGGACGGAGATAAGATCACCGTTAAAGGAACCCTTCACAGAATTCGCGAGATGAGCGGTTTTGCCTTCGTTATTCTCAGAAGCGCGCGTATGGTATTTCAGTGTGTCTGGGAGGAAGGTATTTCTCAGTGTGATATCAAGGATTTCAGCGTAGAGGAATGTGTTACCGTTGACGGAACCCTCATCGTTGAAGAAAGAAGCCGCCTCGGCTTTGATATCCGCATAAACGATATGACCAGGATCTCCGGCAAGGCTGAGGTTCCCCCTATCGAGATAAGCAACGACAAAAAGATCGCAAAGCTTAACCTTAACACCCTTTTAGATAACAGAATCATTGCCCTTCGCAACCCCAAGACCCGCGCTATTCTTAAAATCGCTGACGGCGTTATGTACGGCTTCCGTCAGTTCCTTCGTGATGAAGGCTTTACCGAGTTCGTTCCTCCCAAGATGGTAACCGCAGGTGCTGAAGGCGGAGCAGATATGTTCGAGGTCGACTATTTCGGTCAGAAGGCATATCTTAACCAGAGCCCTCAGACCTATAAGCAGATAATGGTAGGCGTGTTCCAGAAGGTATTCACCGTAGGACCCGTTTTCCGTGCTGAAAAATACAGCACCAACCGTCATATTAACGAGTTCCAGGGTCTCGACCTTGAAATGGGCTTCATTAACTCTTTTGAAGATATTATGGAGCTTGAAGCAAGAATGTTTAAGTATATCTTCAAACTTTTAAACGAAGAATATGCTCCTGAGCTTGAGATGTATCTCGGTCAGGGTAACAGACTGCCCGAGCTTGAAAACTTTCCCAAGATTAAATTTATGGACGCTAAGAAGCTGTTTGCAGATGCACATCCCGGTCCTCAGGGCGAAAACGCAATGCTCGAGCCCGACTTTGCTCCCGAAGAAGAAAAATGGCTCGGTGAATACTTCCTTAAGGAGTATAACTCACCCATCGTATTCATAACACATTATCCCACGGTCAAACGTCCCTTCTATGCTATGGAAGATCCTGTCGATCCCAACTATACCTTAAGCTTTGATATGCTTCTTTACGGTCTTGAGGTCACAACCGGTGGACAGCGTATTCATAATTATGAAATGCAGGTAGCAAAGATGAAGAGCAGAGGAATGAATATTGGCGATTTCGAGGATTATCTTACTATGCATAAGTACGGTATGCCTCCCCACGGCGGACTCGGACTCGGTCTTGAAAGAATCGTTCAGAACATTCTCGGCCTCGAAAACATCAAGCAGGCCACTGCTTTCCCCCGCGACAGAGACCGCATCAGACCTTAAATTACAGTTTGATATGAAAGAGGCTTCTGCACTAAACCGCAAAGCCTCTTTGCTTTTTGAATAAATGTCCTATTACAAGAAAATTGTTATGATACAATAGATAGGTAACAGATTAAATAGAAAAAAACAACTCAAATGTGTTAAGATGAAAGTGACCAAACTCAACATCGACACAAAGGAGTTGTTTTTCCAATGAAAAGTATATCACCAAGAGCCCACTTTCGTCAACTGGTAATAAAATATTCTTTTAAAAATGGAGTTGCAGCAGCAAGTATTCGCTACAGAGTGAGTAGAAAACAAATATATGAGTGGAGAAAGCGATATAACGGAAAGTGGCAAAGTTTAATAGAGCGTTCCCACCGACCTCACAGCCATCCGAGACAACAAACGGCGGAAGAATATGCAATGATCGAAAGATATTACCGCAGAACCAAAGATAAAATAATGCTTTGGGATAAGCTTCGTGAAAACGGATATACAAGGTGCTACAATAGTCTGCTCAGAGCAATAAAAAGACTTAAAT
>CAZRHF010000131.1:0-2902 GCA_964599835.1 uncultured Eubacteriales bacterium
AAGGGCTTAGACATTTTTATCACCACCGATTAGAAAGATAGTTAGGGAAAAGATTAAAGGGAAGAGGGGTCTTTATTATGATAGAGAAAAGAATTAGCTTCCCCTTTTCCCTTTTTCCCTCTTCCCTAAAGATCAGAAAATATTGTTTAAATTAATACAAAGGATATTTTTTGCAGATATCAGCTACGCCGTTCTTGATGTATTCCTTGTTGGCTTCAAAATCCTTAACGGCAAGGGCGATAAACTCTGCGATCTTGTCGAAATCCTCTGTGCCGAGACCTCTTGTGGTAGCGGCAGGGGTACCGATACGAAGACCTGAGGTGATGAAGGGAGACTGGGGATCGTTCGGAATAGCGTTCTTGTTAGCAGTGATGTTTACCTCGTCAAGACGGTGCTCGAGCTCTTTACCGGTAACCTCGGTTCCGATAAGATCTACCAGCATAAGGTGGTTGTCGGTGCCGTTTGAGACAAGCTTAACTCCGCGGGAGGTAAGACCCTTTGCCAGAGCCTGTGCGTTGTCGATGATCCTCTGCTGATATTCCTTGAATTCAGGCTTCAATGCTTCACCGAAGCAAACCGCCTTAGCGGCGATAACGTGCATAAGGGGACCGCCCTGATTTCCGGGAAAAACAGCCTTGTCGATAGCCTTTGCAAGCGCCTCCTTACAGAGGATAAGACCGCCTCTGGGGCCGCGAAGAGTCTTGTGGGTGGTGGTGGTAACGATGTCGGCATAGGGTACGGGGCTCATGTGGAGGCCTGCGGCAACAAGACCTGCAATGTGGGCCATATCGACCATAAAGAGGGCTCCGACCTCCTTAGCGATATCCGAAATAACGTCGAACTTTATCTCACGGCAGTATGCAGAAGCACCTGCAACGATAAGCTTGGGACGGCAGTCGAGAGCAATTCTTCTCATTTCGTCATAGTCGATATATCCGTCGTCGCCGACGCCGTAGGGAACGAAGTTGTAGTTCTTACCCGAAGCGTTTACGGGAGAACCGTGGGTAAGATGACCGCCGTGGGCGAGATTCATACCCATAACGGTGTCGCCGTGCTCGATAACGGCGGAATAGGCGGCCATATTGGCCTGTGCACCCGAGTGGGGCTGAACGTTGGCGTGGTCGGCGCCGAAAAGCTTACAGGCGCGGTCTCTTGCGATATTCTCAACGATATCAACGTTTACACAACCGCCGTAATAGCGCTTTCCGGGAAGACCCTCGGCATATTTGTTGGTGAGGATCGAGCCCATTGCGGCCATAACAGCAGGGGAAACAAAGTTTTCCGAAGCGATGAGCTCGATGTTGTTCTGCTGACGCTTATGCTCAAGAGCCATAGCAGTGGCAACCTCGGGGTCGTACTCGGCAACAAATCCGATAGAGTTCATTAAGTCGTTATACATTTAAAAGTCCTCCTAAAAAAACATAGGTTTATTCTACACTAAAAGTCTCATAAGTTCAACACTTATTCGTCGAAAACCGTTATAAATTTTGGAAATAATGGGTCGGTAGAAAGTATTTGTGCGCCGCAGGCGGACAAAAGCTCAACGTAGCTTAAAATTTCACGGGTGATCTCTTCTCCGGGGGCTAAAATGGGGCTTCCCGGAGGATAGGCGTAAATAAACTCACAGGAGATGCTTCCGATAGAATCTTTAAACAGAAGGCATTTGGAGTTTAAGGGTCTCTTTTCGGTAAGGGGGCGAATTACGATAGGTCTCGGTGCGATTCCCGTTGCGGATTCGGGGACGATATCTATGGTGGGGGTGATGTCCTGCGAAAGACCTTGGTCGATCTCGGAAAGAGCCTCGAAAAGACGGGTAAAGCCCTCTTCGGTATCTGCCGGAGAGGTCATAGCTATTGCATAGGATGGCATAGCCATTTCAAGCTCTATTTTATGATCCGTCAGGAGCTTTTCTTTAAGCCTGAAGCCGCTAATATCGGTGTCCTTGACCGAAATGACGATCTTCGAGGGGTCGTCGGTCCTGCAAATGCGGACGTGCTTGAAGGCGGAGGCTTTCTGATAAAAGGCCTCGAGCTTTTGTCCGTAAGGGGTGAAAAGGTCCCTGCTTTTTGCGGCGGTTATAAATCTGTCTATGGAGCAGAGTATGGGGTAGGGGGGAGAGCTGGTTTCGAAAACGGATAGCGCTCTTTGCAAAGAGCTGGAGGTTATGCGGTTAGAGCAGAGCTGAACAAGTGCCGCACCGGTAAGGCAGGGCAGGGTCTTGTGGGCGCTTTCTATTACCGCGTCGGCACCCAGATTTCGGGCGCTTTTTGGAAAATAATCACTCAATCCCAGATGTGCGCCATGGGCCGAATCAACGATAAGCACTCCGTCCCGCATATGCACTTCCTTTGCAATTTTTTCAACGTCGGAAATGACTCCCTCGTAGGTGGGGGAGGTTATAATAACGGTTTTTGCACCGCTTTTGTCCATTTCCTCGGCTACCGCCTTTGCCGAAACGCGGCCGTAAACTCCGAGGGTATCGTCGGTCTCGGGGAAGACGTAGCTTACCTTGGCGGAGGAAACGCGGGCGGCGTTATATACCGATTTGTGACAGTTTCGTGCAATTATAATATGGTTTTCCCGATAGCAGGAGGCCGATATTGTCGCAAGAACTCCTGCGGTAGCCCCTCCCGTTACGAAAAAGGTCTCCCGGGTGCCGAAAAACTCGGCGGCTCTTTTTTGCGCCTCCAGGATTATTCCCTTGGGTGCGTGCAGGTCGTCGGCTCCCGAGATCTCGGTGACGTCAAGCCCGTAAAGTCCCTCGGTCCATTCCTTTTGACGTTTGTGACCGGGCATATGAAAGGGATAGACCCCTGAAATAACCTCTTTGAGTTTGTTTTCCAGCATATCAGTTCTGCTTCCTTACAATAGAATATTCGTCGTCAAGACGGAAGTAGGGGCA
>CAZRHF010000131.1:2912-5562 GCA_964599835.1 uncultured Eubacteriales bacterium
TAGTTCGGGTTGGAAACGAAGGCGATATATTCGTCCTCGTCCAAATTTACGAGGCAGGAATAGCACTCGTCCTCCTCGTCCCAAACATAGTTAACACAAAGTTCACAGGCCGTACTGCTGTCTTTTTTGTTCATAAAAATCCTCTTTTTAAAATAAGCCGCAAGAAAACTTACGGCTTATCTTCGTTACTTATGGTGGTGATGTCATAGGGGGTGGTCTGGTAAACGAAATAGTTGAGCCAGTTGGAATAAAGCAGGTTTGCGCCCGAGCGCCAGGTGACCTTCGGGGGGAGGGTGTCATCGTCCTCGGGGAAGTAGTTAACGGGGATGTCGATAGGACGGCCTGCGTTTTTATCCCGTAAATATTCCTTATTAAGAGTGTCGGCGTCGTACTCCGAGTGGCCCGTAATGAATATCTGACGGCCGCGGTCGGTAGATACGGCATAAACCCCTGCTTCTTCGCTGGTGGAGAGTATCTTAAGGGCGGGAACTCTCCTGATATCATCGGCATCCACCGTAGTGTGACGGGAATGGGGAACCATAAAGGTGTCGTCGAAGCCGCGAAACAGTATGGAGCCTTTGTGGTCCAGTCGGTGCTCGAAAACGCCGAAAAGCTTTTTGTCAAGAGGGCGCTTGTTTATACCGTAGTGGTAGTAGAGTGCGGCCTGAGCACCCCAGCAGATATGGAAGGTGGAGGTGACGTGGGACTTGCTCCACTCCATTATTTCGCAAAGCTCCTCCCAGTATTCCACCTCTTCAAAGGGTATATGCTCAACGGGCGCACCGGTTATTACCATTCCGTCGAAGTTGCGGTGCTTTACCTCGTCAAAGGTCTTGTAAAAGGCCAGCATATGTTCTTCGCTGGTGTTTTTCGACTTGTGGGTGGACATCATCAGCAGTTCCATCTCGACCTGCAGGGGGGTGTTTCCGAGAAGACGGGCGAGCTGTGTCTCGGTAACAATCTTTGTAGGCATAAGATTGACTATGAGTATCTGGAGGGGACGGATGTCCTGAGTAAGAGCTCTGGTCTCGGTTATAACGAAGATATTTTCCTCGTTTAAAACCTTGGTAGCAGGGAGCTCGTTTGGGATCTTGATAGGCACGGTATTACTCCTTTGTAATGCAAGGCAACGCCTTGCAATTCATGCGTAAGCAATTCATGAAACACCGTTTCAATTCATGCCGTAGGCAAATCATTTATGATGAATTGGCGTACGCCGTGAATTGACGATCCTCGTCATGAATAGAAGCTTCGCTTCATGAAATGCAAAATAAATTTTGCATTAAATAAGCTCCAGGGCCTGCTTGATATCTTCGATAATATCCTCAGCACTTTCGATTCCTACCGAAAGACGGATAAGGTCGGGGGCAACCCCTGCCTCTATAAGCTGCTCGTCGGTAAGCTGACGGTGGGTGTGGGAAGCGGGGTGAAGAAGACAGGACTTAGCGTCGGCAACGTGGGTCACGATGTTTACGAACTTAAGATTGTCCATAAACTTAATGGCCTTTTCTCTTCCGCCCTTAACCGCAAAGGCAAGCACGCCGCAGGTTCCCTTGGGGCAGTATTTCTTGGCAAGGTCGTGATATTCGTCGCCCTCAAGGTCGGCGTAATGTACCCAGGCAACCTTGTCCTGAGTCTTTAAGAACTTGGCAACGGCAAGAGCATTTGCGCAATGTCTTTCCATACGTACTGCCAGAGTCTCAAGACCGAGGTTAAGATAGAAAGCGTTCTGGGGAGCCTGAATGGAGCCCAGGTCGCGCATAAGCTGAGCGGTGGCCTTGGTAATATAAGCACCCTTGCCGAAACGCTCGGCATAGGTTATTCCGTGGTAGGAATCGTCAGGGGTGCAAAGACCGGGGAACTTCTCTTTGTGTGCCATCCAGTCGAAGTTTCCGCTGTCGACGATACATCCGCCGACGCTGACGCCCTGTCCGTCCATATACTTGGTGGTGGAGTGGGTCACGATGTCAACTCCGAATTCAAAGGGACGGCAATTTACGGGGGTGGCAAAGGTGTTGTCGACGATAAGGGGAACGCCGTGGCTGTGGGCAAGACGGGCAAACTTCTCAAAATCGAGAATGGTGCAGGTGGGGTTGGTGATGGTCTCGCCGAAGACCGCCTTGGTGTTGGGTCTGAAATATTTCGCAAGCTCCTCTTCGGGGAGAGTCTGGTCAACGAAGGTACACTCGATTCCCATCTTCTTCATGGTAACGCCGAAGAGGTTATAGGTTCCGCCGTAGATGGAAGAGGAAGCGATAAAGTGATCGCCTGCCTCACAGATGTTAAAGAGGGCGTAGAAGTTTGCGGCCTGACCGGAAGAGGTAAGCATAGCGCCAACGCCACCCTCCATAGCACATATCTTTGCAGCTACGGCGTCGTTGGTCGGGTTCTGTAGGCGGGTGTAGAAATAACCCTCGGCCTCAAGGTCGAAGAGCTTACCCATATAATCGCTGGTGTCGTATTTAAAGGTAGTGCTCTGATAGACGGGAAGCTGACGGGGTTCGCCCTGCTTAGGTGCGTAGCCTTCGTGTATACAAGCGGTTTCGATCTTCATATTATTTTTCCTCCGATTTAGCCAAAGCATTCAAACCCAAATCAGATTTTGGGATATGGATTTCACACTCTGACTTTGTTAAAATACTCGTGAATC
>CAZRHF010000132.1:0-2611 GCA_964599835.1 uncultured Eubacteriales bacterium
CCGTAAGGGTGGCGTCCTTAGCGGCGGTTCCGTTAACGTAGTAGACGCCCGTCTGCTTTTCAAGTCTTACGGTGGCGGTGGTGTTCATGGGAACGGTGAATCCGTAGGTATAGCGGTTATTGGCCTCCAGCCTCCACTCGCTCTTTATAAGACCGTTTACAGAATCATAGGAGCCCTTTGCATAGGTTATTTTGTCGGTGGTAACGGGAGCGAGAAGAATCTTATCATATCCCTCACCGTCGGGGTTAATACCCAGCACGGCATTGTACATAAACTCACCTACACAGCCGTATGCATAGTGGTTAAATGAGTTCATAGAGACGGCTCCGAAGCCGTTTTCCACAGAATAACTGTTCCAGCGTTCCCAGGTGGTGGTAGCACCTTGCTTTACCGAGTAGAGCCAGGAGGGGTTTCCGTCCCGGAAGAGAAGCTCGTAGGCAAGGTCTGCCTCCCCTATTTCCGCAAGGGTCTCCATCAGTATAGAGGTGCCGAGGAATCCCGTGTTAAGCTTGTTGCCGTTATTTTCTATTGCAGAGACCAAAGCCGCTTTGCCGCGTTCAAAGGCCGCCTCGTTCTCATAAAGGCCTACCTTAAGGGCAAATAGAAGTGCGGTCTGCTGGGTCATAATATGGTCTCCGTTCGCGTCAAGATAGAGGGGGCGGGCAATATCAAGATATTTCTGCTCCATAGTTTTCCACTTTGCCACGTCGTCGGTCTTTCCGAGATGCTCTGCTATCTCCTGCATCATCTGAGCATCCCATACGGTATAGACGTAGCTTATATACTCATACATCTGAGTATCATTGGCGGCATAAGAGAGCCAGTCGCCGAATCTGAGGCCGATACGCTTATCCATAGAATTCAGATAATCCATATATTTAGCCATAGAGTCGTAGTATTCGGCGAGAATGGAAGAGTCTCCGTACTGTTTATAGTAGGTGTAGGGCACGATTATACCTGCATCTGCCCAGCCTGCGACACCTGCCCAAGTGTTACCGCTTGAAATTTTGAGAGGCAGGGTACTGCCGTATGCTCCGTCGTCGGCCTGACCTTCTACCAAGGTCTGCATAAAGTTCCGCAGGAAGGCCTTTACCTGAGAATTATAAACAGCGGTTCCCACGAAGACCTGTGCATCTCCGCTGTAGCCCAGACGTTCATCACGCTGGGGGCAATCGGTAGCCTGACCGAAGTAGTTGCTGTACTGACCCCATATCACGTTCTGATAAAGTCGGTTGATATCTGCGTCGGAGGTCTCGAAGCTTCCCGTATCCTCGGTTACAGAGGTTGCGACCTCTCCGCGAAGGCTTATAACTGTGATATCTTCAGTTGCGGTAAGCTCGATATATCTGAAGCCGTAATAGGTAGTGGTTGGGCGGTAGTTCTCTTCGCCCTCGCCGCTTAAAACGAAGTGGGTGGAGGCAGGAGCGCTTCTGAGACTGGCGGTGTAGACGCTGCCCTCGGGGCCGTCGTTACCCCGGCTTATAAGACCCATATTGTCGTTTAGCATTTCGGCGTGGCGGATGCGTAAAACGGTTCCCTTCTCGCCCGAAAGGGTGATATTTTCCCAGCCCGCAAAGTTCTGACCGAAGTCGACAACTGCAGTCTGACCTGCTTTCAGGGTAAAGCCTTCGTCACCATAGGTTGCGGTGACGTTTATCTTGCCGTACTGAGCGTCAGATACGTCGGTAACACCGTCGTACACGGTAACGGTATGAGGGGCGCGCTCTAAATCCTTGCGTACGTAGATGGCTCCGCCGTCGCGGGCGGCAAGGGCAGTATTATAGGTCACCGTTTTAGCCTCTGTCCAGGTGCTGTCGTCAAATCCGTTTTTGCGGAAAGAAAGGTCGGCGGTGGCGTCATAGTATTCACCCTGATAAAGCTCGCCCAGCATAACGGGGCCTACGTGTGCGGTGGTCCAGCTACCGTCGGTTACGACCGTTTCGGAGGTGCCGTCGGTATAGGTGATAACCATTTGCGCAAGGAGCTTAAATGGGGTGGAGGGGTCGTTGGAACGTTCGCCCGACACCGATTTCCAGCCGTGATTCACTCCCACGGCAAGGGTATTCGTACCTGACGTAAGATAATCGGTTATATCGTAGGTATAGTAGCAGGAACGGTAGTTCTGGTCGGTCCAGCCGGGGGCAAGCTCGTCGTAGACGGTTTCTCCGTCGGCATTTATATTTCCTACCCGCTGACCGTTTAAGTAAGCATTAAATACGCCGTACGAGGTTATGTAAAGGCGTGCGGAGTCTATCTCCTTGGCCGCTTCAAACTCCTTGCGGAAGGTATCGGTACCTGCGTGGATAAGGTGTATACCCTCGGTCTTTTCGACAGATGCATCGAAATTCACCTTGCCGTCTGAGAGGGTTCCGCGGAAGAAGGGATTGAAGGTGTTCAGGTCATAATCGAAGAGCACTTCCCCTTCGGGGTTGTTTATATAATTTACCGCCTTAAGACTGTCGAAGGCAAAGGCCTCATCTGTTGCAACGCGGGTGCCGAATTTTCCGAGGAAGATATCGGTGCCCAGTTGAGCGGTGTCAAAGGAGCTTACAACCGTACCGTTCACAAAGGTATTGATAACGTTGTCAGCCACCTCAACCTTAACCTTTAC
>CAZRHF010000132.1:2621-5483 GCA_964599835.1 uncultured Eubacteriales bacterium
CGAGAGAAATCAAAGAGGTAATATCTATATCCGAGTAGGCGGTGAATTTACCTGCAACTATCTTATGAGGACGAATTTTGACGGTGGTAGCCGTGCGGACTATCTGCCACATAAGGGCGTTCTTGGAATCGGTCATATTAAAGAGCATTGATGCCGCAACCGCCGAGCAGGAAAGGTCGGCCTCAAAGGTATAATGCACGTTTGCAGGCTTCACTTCGACTGCGGGGATCTGCTGAAGCTGTACCTTGCCGAACCATTCAATATTGCCGCCGATTCCGCTTGAGGTGTACACACCGTTTGCTACAGTTGAGCCGCTTTGCAGAGCATAGGTTGCGCCCGAGGCAAAGAGAGCAGGGTCTTCAAAGTCGTAATATCTGATGACCTGACCTTCCTTAAGATAGGAATAATCGGTGATCTTAAGGTTATCCATCACTCCGCCCTTTTCGGAGGACAGGGTGCAGAAGGAAACGAAGTTTATGGTGGGGACAATGCTGTTAAATGCGGATTTATACTGATCGGATATCAGTTTTCCGTTTACGTAGGTCTTGATGCGGTTATCGGTGACCTCCATAGTAATATGGAAGCCTTCCTCAAAAGAGGCGTATTCGCCGTCACCCGTTGCAAAATTTACTGTACCGAAGGAATTCCAGCCGCTACTATAGTAGTGGGGTCTGAGCTGGTAATAGCTTCCCTTGTCAGCTATCTGCCACAGAAGCATATTGGTCATTGAGTTTGAGCGGGGAGACAGAAGGATTCCGATACAGTCGGTTATATCCACAACGTCCACGTCTACTGTATAGCGCAGAGAGGAGGTGGTGAGGTTGCTGACTAAGGTCTGGTCGGCGTTACCGGGGATGGTGAGGGTACCGTTCGATATCCAGCCCTGTGCGGTGGAGGATTCCATAGGAGGTACGTAGGAAAAGTCGTAATCCACCAACACATCGCCAAAGCTGTGGGAGACATAGTCGGTGAGTTTAAGATTATCAATAACGCCGCCTTCACCGCTTCCGGAGCGCAAACGGAGAATTCCCAGCTCGGGAGAATTTATACCCGTAGCAGTGACGTTACTTACAAGATTACCGTTTACGTATGTAGCAATATTTTCGTTCGTTACCCAAATTTTAAGCTTAAATCCCTCTGATTTGAGTTTCGTATATTCCTCGGCGGAGGTGGCGAAGCTGTCGTTTAAAACTCCGCTTATGGAGCCCCATTTCCAGCTTTTGTCTATGCGGATATGGGGCACAACGGCAAAGCTGCTCCCGGTATCCTTTATCTGCCACATAAGGGTCTCGCCGATAACGTCATTCTGACCGAAGGCCACACCTATAGCGGTAGTTATAGACTTTACGTCCATTTCGATGGTGTAATTGGCGGTATAGCTACTGTCTGCGGCCGTCTCGCCTACCGCAGGAGAGCCTACCTCTATCCACTGAGCGTCTCCAAGGGGTGTACCTGTGATATAGGCCGTTTCGAAGAAGCGAACATCCGAATGATATTCTGCCCCCTTGGTGTCCCAGACCGTCACCTGCCAAAAATAGCGGGTACGATCGGCAAGGTCAGAGCCCCCGTAAGGTATGTCGGTGGTATCACCGCTTTCCACCTTACCGCTGTCCCAAACGACATTTGAAAGGCTCTCATCGGTGGCTACGGTAAGCCTATATGCTGTCTGCTTTTGTCCAATGGTATCGGAGCTGAGCTTCCAGGAGAAGGTGGGGATCTCAGTGTCGATACCGATGGGGCCGGTAAGGTCGTTTACGGTGGTTCCGTAGACGGTTACGTCGGTCCCGGCATCTACGGCAAAGCTACCGGTTGCACAGATGCCGAACAAGAGAGAGGTAACCAGTATCATTGCTATCAGTCCTTTAAGATCTCGTTTCATTTTAGGTTTTTCCTCCTTTGATATAACTACAATAAGCTCGCGGGGTCATTCCTGTATGCTGTTTAAAGAATCTGAAAAACTGCTGTGTGCTTTGAAAGCCGATAAGCTCGGAAATTTCTGCTATGGGCGTTCCCTTTACCAGCAAAGAGGTGGCCTTTTCCAGGCGGGCCTTGGTAATATATTTTCCCGGCGGCTCCCCTACCCTTTCGTGAAAGCAACGGGTAAAGTGCTTGGGGTGCATAGCCACCCTGCCTGCAAGCAGTTCAATGGTAAGCTTTTGGTCCAGATGCCCGGAAATATAAGAAAGGGTGCCGCTAAGCCAGTCGCTCTTCTGAAGCTTGATAAGCTCTACCTTTGAGAAAAAGGCCTCTGTCAGAATATAAAGGTCGCGGTTTGCCCGTAAGAGCTCTTCAAAGGGCATAGCATAGGTTCCGCGGTTTGCCGAGCGGACAAATATTTCTTCAATTTTACCGAACTCTTCATCACTGAGGCTGACTACCCAATCGGAGCAGGAGAACTGCTTAAAAAGGGAGCCTGTAACCAGAAATCCCTCAAACTGGATGACCCACACCTCAAAGTGGTCGAATCGGTCACAGTTATGGGCCTTGGGAAGCACGTCGGGAAGCATACAGAAATCGCCCTTTTTAAGGTTATATTCCTTATCACCGACGGTGAGTTTCGCGCCGCCGTCCACCACCAGCCAAAGCTCGTTCCACGGGCGTGACTTCTCCCCGTCGGACCAACCGTTCCACAGGTTTAAAAGGACGTCGTTTTTCATATACAAATGAAGCTGTGAATTAAATGCCAAATTGGACAATTCTATCACCTCATAATTATTATACCGATTATCAGCTCACAAAAAAATAGCAAATTGAAGCAAAAAAGTCGCAAAAACGGACATTTTTTTGCTATAAAATAAAAGCAACGGTTTGAGGCGTACTCCGTAAGGAAGTACGCCTCAGTTATATTCGCCTTGCGGCGAG
>CAZRHF010000133.1:0-5338 GCA_964599835.1 uncultured Eubacteriales bacterium
CTTTTGCGGTGCTGTGGTCGCATGTTCGTTATGCCAGTCGGCAACAAAGCGTTCAAGTCGGCCGATGCCGACCGGCTCACCCTTGATTCCTCTTACGCACTTGGCCTCACACTGATTTTCCTGAGGGCAGACACGTCCGCAAACGGCAGGAAGGGAGGAGGATTCGGTGATAATTCTGTAGGCGGCCTCAAAATTCCCTTCACGGACCTTTGCAATAAAGGCAGGAATGTGGATATTTACGGGACAGCCGCTCACACAGGGCATATTTTTACAGTCAAGGCATCTTGCCGCTTCCTTTAAAGCGGTCTCTTCGGAATATCCCGTTGCCACCTCAAGGAAGTTTTTGGCGCGTACCTCGGGGGCCTGGGTAGGCATAGGGTTCTTACTCAGACTCATATCAGCCATTTTCCTTTACCCCCTTAAAAAGATTACAGGAGTCGGTGTAGCGGTGCTGTTCAAACTCCTTATACATAACGGAGCGCTCCATAGCCTCGTCGAAATCCACCTCATAGCCGTTAAAGTCGGGGCCGTCCACGCAGGCGAACTTAACCTTGCCGCCAACGCTGAGCCGGCAGCCTCCGCACATACCCGTGCCGTCGATCATAATGGGATTCATTGAAACGGTTACGGGAATACCGTAGGGCTTTACGG
The DNA here is from genome assembly GCA_964599835.1 of uncultured Eubacteriales bacterium. Classification (GTDB taxonomy): domain Bacteria; phylum Bacillota; class Clostridia; order Oscillospirales; family Acutalibacteraceae; genus SFWF01. The sequence goes on from CAZRHF010000133.1 coordinate 652, forward strand.
TGGCCACGACGAATTTCATCATAACAAGAGGTCCGATAGCAATGACCTCGTCATATTTTTCGCCCGAATCGATAAGAGCCTTTAAAGCCTCGGTAACAAGACCTTTATTCCCTGCACTTCCGTCATCGGTCATAACGACCAGCTTATCCGAAACGGCCGAAAACTCATCCTCTAAAATAAGGAGGTCTTTATTTCTGAAGCCGACGATGGAGTGCACCTCACAGCCCTGCCCGTGAAGCTTACTTGCAACGGGAAGGGCAATGGCACAGCCCACGCCTCCGCCTACGACCGCGACCTTTTTAAGACCTTCGGTCTCGGTGGGACGTCCTAATGGGCCTGCGAAATCGGGGATATACTCCCCTGCCTGCTTCATATTCAAAGCGGCGGTGGTTGCGCCGACTATCTGGAAAATTATTTTAACGGTACCGGCATTTCTGTCATAGCCTGCGATGGTTAACGGGATGCGCTCACCATCCTCCTCTGCACGGAGTATGACAAACTGACCCGCCTGCGCCTTTTTGGCGACAAAGGGGGCCTCGATATCCATCATTGTAACAGTAGGGTTTAGAACCTTTTTGTTTACTATTCTATACATCCAAAAGAAACTCCTTTAGTGGAATAAATGTTATTTTAACACAATTTTTCTCTGCTTTCAACCGAAAATCAGCATTTTTGCATATTTAGGGACAATTTAACAAAAAATACCCTTATGAAAAAGAATTTATTTACCTTGACGGCAGGATTTTTTGTCGGAATCATAAACGGGATGCTGGGTGCGGGCGGCGGTATGCTGGCGGTGCCCGTCCTTAAAAAGCTTGGAATGAACCAAAAAGAGGCCCATCGGAACGCCGTGGCGGTAATACTGCCCCTGGCGGTATTTTCGGCGGTTTTATATATTATGAAGGACAAGGTATCCCTCTCCGACAGCTTTATCTTCATCCCCGGGGGACTTATCGGGGCAGTTATCGGAACAAAGATACTTAAAAAGATATCCCCAAAATGGCTTGGGGTCATTTTCGGCGGGTTTATGGTCTATGCGGGAGTGAGGCTGATAATAAGGTGATATGGGATATTATCGCGGGACTTCTTTCGGGAATCATCGGCGCAATGGGGCTGGGCGGCGGCGCGGTACTGCTTATATACCTTTCCCTTATAAAGGGCACCGGCCAGCTTAAGGCTCAGGGAATTAATCTGATATTTTTTATCCCCGTAGCGGTACTGTCGGTCGTAATCTACGCCTTTAAAAAGCAGATAAAATGGAAGACTGTTCTGCTTCTTGCCGCTTCGGGACTTGCAGGCGCATTTTTAGGGGTGTGGCTCAGCGAGATCATCGGCGGCAGGGTGGTTGCGAAAATATTCGGCGGTCTGCTGATCTCAGCAGGAGTATGGCAGGTTATTTCGGCCTTTAAAAAGCAGAGCAGTGGACAGTGAGCAGTGAACAGTGGACGGTGACTTTCGGCAATATCTCAGCGGCGAGAGCAAGCCCCCGCCCAACAATTTTACAATAATTTTTTACCGCGCGCGCGGACAATTTAAAAGGGCGACCGTCGGTCGCCCTGAAAGCTTTTATATTCTTATTTTCCCTACGGGGGCGTCCTGCTGGAGCTTTAAATACTGCTGATGCTTGATCCTTCTCAGCTCGGCAACGGTCTTAAGGGCGATAAAAAGGGAAAGTCCCGTGCTTACCAAAAAGGCAACGATGGCGATAGGCCAGTTTATGACCTCGGCGAAGGTTATAAGCAGGGTATCTGCCACGGCGTTATAAATCAAAAATATAATAATTACCTTTAAATACTGCTTTTTGAACTGACTTTTAAGCTCCTTTTGCTTCTGCTCGTAGGCGGCCCACTTTTCGTCCATAATAACCCTCCGATAAGTTTTTTAAAATTATACACCATTACTGCGAAATATGTCAATTATTTATGGCTTGCAAAAGAAAAAGTTTTGTGGTATGATGAATTAAAGAATATTTGTTCGATTGGAGGAGTCTTATTGTCAAGACCTACCCTTACCGAAAAACAGCTCAGCGTTTATAATTTCCTCGTAAAGGCCCTCGGAAACGGAATTCCCCCCTCGGTCAGAGAGATATGCGCCGAGACGGGAATTAAATCCACCTCCACCGTTCACGGAATTTTAAGCCTTTTGGAGGAAAGCGGATATATCGAGCGCGATCCCAGAAACTCCCGCTCAATTCGTATTGCAGGCTCGGTCGCCACCGCACAGGTACCGGTCATCGGCCGCGTAACCGCAGGTCAGCCCATACTTGCCGTCGAGGAGATAGAGGACTATATCCCCTACGCCTCCAACTATTCCGAAGGACTTTTCGCCCTGAGGGTAGTGGGTCTCAGTATGCGCGACGCGGGAATTTTAGACGGCGACCTTGTCATTGCCGACAAGGATGCGGTAGCCCGTCCCGGCGACATTATTATCGGAATGGACGGCGACGAGGCCACCGTAAAGCGACTGCTTATAAAAAACGGGCAGGTAATATTTATGCCCGAAAACCCCGATTTTGACCCCATTTATCCCGAAGACCCCTCAATTTTAGGCAAGGTCATCGGAAGCTACAGAAGGTACTGATATGAAAAAGACTGTTGAAATATTCACCGACGGTGCCTGCTCGGGCAACCCCGGTCCCGGCGGCTGGGGGGCCATACTCCGCTTTTTGGGACGGGAAAAGGAGCTTTCGGGGGGAGAAAACGACACCACCAACAACCGTATGGAGCTCACCGCCGTTATTGAGGCTCTGTCGGCTCTTAAGGAGCCCTGCAGGGTGACCCTCACCACCGACTCGAAATACGTTTGCGACGCGGTGCTTAAAAGATGGGTCTATTCATGGAAAGCAAACGGCTGGCGAAAGGCAGACAAAAAGCCCGCCTTAAACGTCGACCTCTGGGAAAAGCTTCTGCCCCTTTTAGAGACCCACGAGGTCACCTTCAACTGGGTAAAGGGTCACGCGGGACATCCCGAAAACGAACGGTGCGACGCGTTGGCGGTAGCCTATTATTTAAATCTCAAGAAATAAAAAATCTCGGCTAAGCCGAGATTTTTTTGGTTTTAATAAGCTTGGGTAAAAATACGGTCGCCAGACATACTGTAAGTATTATCACGCTTATAAACTGTGACGTGGAGAGGACTCCCACGAAGCCTCTGTGGACGTCGCCTCTGAAAAATTCGGTGAAAAAGCGGATGCAGGCGTAGGACATAAGGTAGATCCTGAGCATCGATTTTTTAAGCCGCATACTGCCCTCGCTTTTCTTAAGAAGGAAGAAAAGCACGAAGGAAAGTATAAGATTCAGAGACGCCTCCAAAAGCTGTACCGGGAAGCGGGATACGCCGTTTATAAAGGGAACGTAGGGGTTATCGTGAACGACAAATCCGAATTTGCTTATGACCCCGTAGCAACAGCCGCCCATAAAGCAACCGACACGGGCTATCGAATGAAAAAGCGGAATTATGGGAGCCATACAGGCGGCGTAGGTCGTAAGATCGACCTTCATCACCCTTATGGATATAAGACCTGCGACCAGACCGCCGATAAGGCCGCCGTAGAACACCGAGCCTCCGAAAAGGTTCATTACTGCCCTAAAAAATCCGAAAAATTTTATATCCCTCGGAAAATCGCCGATATTTACGATGGCGTAAAGCAGATGCCCTCCGATAAGCACGCCTACCACTATCCAGAGCAGAAAGGCGATGGCGGGATTATCGTCCATACCCCTTTTGCGGATAAGTCTGCAGAAGATGAAGCCGCAAAGAAAGGCGCCGATAACCGCCAGCAAAGCGTAGGTTCCGATGACCCGTCCGAATATGTTTATAGCGGGAAACATTAATAACTATTAATAGTAGTCGTCGTAAAGGCTGTCGTAAAGATCGTTGTAATCGTTATAGTAGTCGTTAACCTCGTTAGCGGCTTCACAAGCGATAACGGTGGGGCAAACGGTGCAGGTGAGGAGACCGAGTGCGCAAAGAGAAGCGCCTACGATACCGAGAACAAAGCCGGCAGTAGCAACGCCCGAAGCCTTGCCGTAGCAGGCGACAGACTTCTTTCTTCCCATAAAGCCGAATACGATACCGAGGATGGAGCAAACGAGAACAAGAATGCTTACGAAGGGGATCCAGCCGAAAACGATTCCGCAGATACCGAGAACGAGACCTGCAATCGAAAGTCCCTGACCGTCCATGGGGTTACGGGGAGGCTTAGGAGCGTAGGGCTGCTGATAAGGCTGCTGATAGGGCTGCTGGGGTGCCTGATACTGAGGCTGCTGAGGAGCCTGGTACTGAGGCTGTTCAGGCTGAACGGGAGCCTGATACTGGGGCTGTTCGGGCTGAACGGGAGCCTGGGGCTGGGGAGCAGGTGCGCCGCAAGCGGCACAGCTTAACTCGCCTTCTTTGATTTCGTTTCCGCAATTTTTGCAAAACATAGAAAACTCTCCTTAAAATAATATTTTTGGTGCTACGAGACAATATACGCCCGTTAGTAAACACTTTATTCAAGTATAGCACACATATAAAATATACGCAAGCATTTTTTGAACAAAATGTTAACATCTTGTCGAAAGGAGAAATAAGACGCGATAAGCAATAAAAACAAAAAAGAAACCACACTTTACGGTATGATTTCTTTTTGTCTGGTGGAGACGGAGAGGATCGAACTCTTGACCTCTTGAATGCCATTCAAGCGCTC